>REET01000221.1 GCA_007694925.1 Phycisphaerales bacterium
CACGATCGACGGCGACACCATGGCCGACAACACCGTCACCGTCCGAGACCGCGACACCGCCTCGCAGGAACGCATCGGGATCGACAAGGTCACGGAGTTTTTGCGCGATCGGATCGGGTGAACGCGTGCGAAATGCGCGCGGATGGCGTCGGCGTGATGAAGTCTGTCATGCTGCTCGCGGATCGAAAGCCCCGAGAGGGGCGCAAGGTTGTAGCCACGGGTGGAGCGCAGACCGACGCGCAGCGTTGGGCAAGCGTAACCCGTGGGAAGTGTCTTCAAAGGCAACTTCACCCTGAAGGGGTGAAGGAAGCAGCTGTCATGATCTGACGCTTCCTCCGCTCCTTCAGAGCGGGTCGATTGGGGCGAAGCCTTCCACGGGTTCCGGCGTGCGTTGCACGCCTCCACCCGTGGCTACAGCCCATCGTCCCTTCGGGACGGAGAGCAACCAGGTCTGCTGAGCGCACGCAGGATGTCCGCCCGGGCGAGACGCCCGGGCCACGATCTGTTCCGCGCCCCGCGCCCATCCCCTATATCCTTCCCCCATGACCACCACCGCCAAGGGCCTCGACCTCCGCGCCATGATCCGTGACGAGCTCGATTCGATCATCGAGCTCCGCCGCGACCTGCACCGCCATCCCGAGCTGGGCTATCAGGAGCGGTACACGAGCGAGCTGGTCGCGCGCGAGCTGGAGGCCGCGGGTGTCGCCTTCAAGACGGGCATGGCCGAGACGGGCGTGCTCGGGCATCTCTCGGGCAGGGCCGATAAAGCCGTCGCCCTCCGCGCAGACATGGACGCCCTGCCCATCGTCGAGGAAACCGGCCTGCCCTACGCCTCGCAGAACAAGGGCCGGATGCACGCCTGCGGGCACGACGGGCACACGGCCATCCTCGTCGGCGCCGCACGCGTCCTCAGCAAGATCCAGGACCGACCCAACCCCGTCACCTTCGTCTTCCAGCCCGCAGAAGAAGGCGGCGGCGGCGGCGGACGAATGACCGACGAGGGATGCCTCGATGGCGAGGCCGGCGGCGGCCTCGGCGTCCCCGTCTCGCGTATCTACGGGCTCCACGGCTGGCCCAACCTCGCCCTCGGACGCGTCGCCAGCAAGCCCGGCCCCCTGCTCGCCTCGACCGATGAGTTTGTGATCACCGTACGCGGGGTCGGGGGCCACGCCGCGATGCCCCACTTCGCCAAGGACCCGGTCGTCGCCTCGGCCCACATCGTCACGGCGTTGCAGACGATCGCCAGCCGCAGCGTCGCGCCTGTCGACGCGGTGGTCTGCACCGTGGGTCAGATCAACGGGGGCGTGGCGAACAATGTCATCCCCGAGACGGTCACGATGGTCGGCACCGTGCGCACGCTGAGGGCCGAGACGCGTGAGCTGGCGCAGCAGCGGCTCTTCGAGCTCGCCCAGCGCACCGCCGAGGCCTACGGCTGCAAGGCCGAGGTCGAGTGGCACCCCGGCTACCCCGTCACCCGCAACGACGACGGCGCGACCGAGAAGTTCTTCGGCGTCGCCAGGGCGGCGCTGGGCGACAACGCCGTGGGCCTCGTGCCAGAGCCCGCGATGGGCGGCGAGGACTTCAGCTACTACGGCATGAAAGTCCCCGCCTGCTTCTTCCTGCTCGGGCTGACGCCGGGCGCACAGGGCGACGGCACGACACCAGCGCCCGTCCCCCAGCTCCACCAGCCCAAGTTCAACTTCAACGACGAGGCGATCGCGACTGGCATCGAGATGATGTGCCGCCTCGCGCTGGAAGGCTGATACGACCCGATTTTCCGGACCAGCGCGCCGATGAGCGCCATCCGAAGACGCGCCGCGTGCGTCATGGTGGAGTCGTGCGCCGAACGCGTGCGGGTCAGCCGCCGCAAAACGCCGGTTCGGCCCGAACCCGAAGCACCGAACAGGCGATACAACCACACGAGGACGCGGACCGGTCTCCGACGCGATCGGTCCGCACACACACCGGAGCGGGCGGCGACCCCCGCCCGCTCCGGATTCAAGCCGAGTACCGTGCCAGCGATCGTTGCTCCGACGATCGACCTTGCGATCGTCGATGGGCGAGCGTGCTCGGTGGTACGGATGTTCAAGCAACATACGATCCTCCGTGCCCGACGACCCCGACTCTCCGCTGACCGACGAGGAAGGCTTTCTGCCCTCCGACGCCCCTCCGGCGTGGGGGTCTGAGTCGCGCGCCGAGCGGCTGGCGCGTCTCTCGGCCAAGGCCCGCTCGCTCCCCGCCGAGCCGGGCGTCTACCTGATGAAGGATCACAAGGGCGTGGTGCTCTATGTGGGCAAGGCGGCGAGGCTGCCCGACCGCGTCTCGACCTACTTCATCCCCTCGGCGGACCTCGGGCCCAAGAAGTCGGTCATGCTCGACCTCGTACACGACTTCGACACGCTTGTCTGCGAGGGCGAGTGGGAGGCCCTGCTCACAGAAAACCGCCTCATCAAGGACATCAAGCCCCGCTTCAACGAACGCCTCACCGACGGCAAGAGCTTCCCGTACCTGATCGTCACGCAGCGCGAGGACTTCCCCCGCGTGCTCGTCAGCCGCAACCCCAGCGACCCGAAGTGGAAGGGCGCGAAGATCTTCGGCCCGTTCACAAACGCGGGTGCGCTGCGTGAGGCGCTCCAGATCGCCCAGCGGATCTTCAAGTTCCGCACCTGCAAGCTCGACATCGTCGAGGGCGACCCGAAGAACAAGTATTTCCGCCCCTGCCTGCTCTACGCGATCGGTCAGTGCACCGCCCCGTGCGCCGACAAGATCTCCAAGGACGCCTATCGCGAGGACGCGGACCGGTTCGTGCGCTTCCTCGGCTCCAGGCGCAGCCGCCTGCTCCGCGAGATGGAAGAGGAGATGCGCGAGGCGTCGCAGGCGCTCCGCTTCGAGCGTGCCGCGGCGATCAGAGACCAGATCAAGGCGATCCAACGCCTCGACGAACGCGCCAGCCGCTCCGACGGCTGGCAGCCCGAGACCGAGATCGCCTTCGCCGACCCCGAGCGCGCGATCAAGAGCCTGCAACGAACGCTCGGGCTCGACGAACCCATCCGCTGCATCGAGGGCATCGACATCGCCCACCTCATGGGCGGCGAGACCGTCGGCAGCAAGGTCTGCTTCATCGACGGCAAGCCCTTCAAGGACGAGTACCGACGCTATCGCATCAAGGGCGCAAACAACGACGACTACGCCAGCATCCGCGAGGTCGTCAGCCGCCGCTACCGCGAGGCCGGGCAGGGGCACGAGCTGTATCCCGAAGTGATCCTGATCGACGGCGGCCTCGGCCAGCTCCACGCCGCCCTCGAAGCCTTCGGAACGCTGGATGTCCAGCCCCCGATGGTCATCTCGCTGGCGAAGAAGAAAGAGCTCATCTTCGTGCAGGCGAGGTCCGAGCCGGTGCGTCTCGGCCGCGAGAACCCTGGCCTGAAACTCTGCCAGCACATCCGCGACGAAGCCCACCGCTTCGCCCAGCACTACCACCACATCCTCAGACGAAAGAAAACAGTGGGGGAGTGACAACACAGAACCCCGCGCCCCGTTCCCAGCGCCCCGCGCCCTAAAAAGGCCTCTTCGTCGGGTTCACGACCATGTTGTCGCGCCCGAGCACGAGCAGGTCGGCGATCTCGATCGCTTCGGCGAAGCTCTCTTTCGCCTGCTTGATGTCCGCCGCGCCGCGGAGGACTTTGCCGTCGAGCAGGTGCTCGATGGTCGCGACGGCGTCGCCGCAGATCAGCGTGGTGTGACGCGCCTCGTCGATGAGCAAGCCGCAGAGCCCGGGGCTGACGCCGTAGAGCGGGAAGAGGTCAAGCCCCGGCGCGAGTCGATCCGGCGCGGCTTCGCAGCGGTGCAGGATCGCGATGTGCTGACGCAACGCCTCGACCGTTTCGTCATCACCCTCTTCCATCGCCCGCTTGAGGTGCGAGGCCAGCGGCACGCCCACGCTTTCGCGCTCCCGCCCGCCGATCAGCCACCGGGCGTTGCCGAACGCTCCGATCCCGCGCCACACATCGGGGTGAAACCGCGTCAGGAAGACATCCGTCACCGCCTCGGGCCCGATCCCCGCACGCTCGCGCAGCCTCGCGCCGATGATCTGCTCGGGCAGCCCCGGATCGACGAGCACCACGCGATCGCCCGAGCGGATGAGCGAAGTCGTCGCGTGCCCGGTGCGCACGGGCGAACCCTCGCCCCAGTTGGGGTGAAACGCGAGCGTGCCGATGCTGATGATGCGCAGTTCCATGGTGGTTTCAGGTCACTCTCGACAAACTGTCATTGAGTCAGATCACACGCGCGCCCTGTGGCACTGGCGGCTTGACCGCCAGTGTTTCTCGTCGAAGGCTCGACCCGCGCGGCGTTCTCGAAAAGCCCCGGAGGGGCGAAAGGTTGTAGCCACGGGTGGAGGCGTGCAACGCACGCCGGAACCCGTGGAGGATGACTCCATGAGAGGTCCGCCCTGAAGGGGCGGAGGACCTGGCGGCAGATCTTTCCTTCGCCCCTTCAGGGCGACTTTGTATTGCCAGACTTTCCACGGGTTGCGCTCCGTCCGACGCTGGGCGTCGGACTGCGCTCCACCCGTGGCTACATTCTTGCGCCCCTTCGGGGCGAAACCTTGACCTGTTTGCCATTGCCTTCACCCCTCACGAATCCTGCGGCGGCGCCGTCAGGTCCTCAAGCATGGGATGGTGCGCCGCCTTCTTCGCCTTGAGCATCTCGATCACCCGCTCGGGCACCATCGTCTTGAGCACGCTCAGGTCCTTGCCCAGCGCCGTGATCTGACGGATCAGGCTCGACGAGGTGTACGCGAAGCTCTGGCCCGCGACGACGAAGGCCGTCTCCAGCCCGGCCACCTCGCGGTTGGTCACGGCTTGCTGGATCTCGTACTGGAGGTCCGAGAGGTTGCGCACGCCGCGGAGCAGCGCCGCCGCCCCGGCGTTGATCGCAAAGTCGACCGTCAGCCCGTGGAAGGCCTCGACGCGGACGGTCGCTCCTTCCGGCTCGCGCTCGACGAGCTCGGCGACCAGGATCCGCGCCGTCTCCAGGCGTTCGTCGGGCGAGAAGAGCTGGTCCTTGGACGGGTTCCGCCCGATCGCCACGATCAGCTCGTCGAACAGGCGACGCCCGCGCGCGATCACATCCAGATGCCCGAAGGTCATCGGGTCGAAACTCCCCGGGAAGACGGCGATGTGCGTCCTGGCCATGGCCCGAGTGTACCGGCCCGAACGGCAACACGGATGAAAGCGAGCCCGCGCAAAGAAAAGGCCCGGGGGTCAAGCCCCGGGCCCGGCAGTGTTCGGGTCGGTCGAGGGACCGGGTCAGATCGAGGGCGCCTCGGGCAGGTCGACCGGCGTCTGGTTGAGGTGGTTGAAGTAGTTGGTGTAGGTCGCCAGGGCGTAGTTGGCCACGACCTCGGCGATAGCCCCGTCGGTGTAGCCCGCGTCCTTGAACGACTTGATGTCGTTCTCGGCGACATTGCCCTTCTTCTCGTGCAGGGTCTTGGAGAAGCGGGTGAGGGCGTCGAGCTTCTTGTCGTCGTCGATCTTGCCGCGGCGGGCGCCGATCGTCTGCTGCTCGCTCAGGCCGGCGTTCTTGCCGATCATCGTGTGGGCGGCGGTGCAGTACTCGCACCCGTTCTCCTGCCCGACGGCGAGCTGGACGACCTCGCGCTCCTTCTCGCTCAGCTCGCCCTTGGCCAGGGCGCCGCTGAGGGCCAGGTAGGCGTCCAGGGCGGCGGGGCTGTTGGCCATCCCCTTGAAGATGTTCAGGTGCTTGCCCTTCAGCGGGCCGTCGAAGAGCTCTTTGGCGCGGCCTTCGGCGTTCTTCGGGTCGATCGTTTTCAAGCGGCTCATATCTGTCTCCCTTGAGGTGGAAGGTGTGTGTGCCCCGGCTTTGGGTCGGCAGCGAGCGACCGGCCTGGGTCAGTGCGGAACAGCCCAGCCCCGGCTCTTGTTCCGTCGTCGACTCCGTTGTGGGCGAAAGCCCGAATCATCAGAAACCATCAAGAGACCATTGGATCTTGGTTCAGAGGCTTTCCGAGACGCAAAGACGGGTTAGCATTGTTGAAATCGTGTTGAAAACCAGGACCGTAACGGCCAGAACCCTAGCGCGGGCTGAACGCCCGAGGGGACGCCGATGAACAGACTCCCCCGGCCCAGGACAACACAGCGCCTCTTCTCCTCCCGCTTCGGGTGGCGCGTCGACGACGACCCCCTCTTCCACCCGGGCGGGCAGCAACCCGAGCGGGAGCCCGGCGCACAGACCCTCACCCGCATCGACGCCCACTGCCACTCCAAGGCCTCCGACGGGCCCGCCATGGCCGCCCTCGGCTTCATCGGCTGCCCCGAGTCCTTCTCAGAGCCCGAGAAGGTCTACGACCAGGCCAAGGCCCGGGGCATGGACCTCGTCACCCTCACCGACCACGACACCATCGCCGGGGCGATGCGGCTCGTCGAACGCGGCTTCCAGGACTTCATCGTCGGCCAGGAAGTCACCGTCTACTTCCCCGAGGACCGCTGCAAGCTCCATGTGCTCGTCTGGGGGCTCGACCCCGCCCTCGACGAAGAGATCACCAAGGAGCGTCTCCGCGACGATGTCTACCGGTTCGCCGCGTGGCTCAGGGAGCGCAACCTCCCGCACGCCTTCGCCCACCCGCTGTACATCCAGAACGGCAAGCTCACCCTCTGGCACCTCGAACGCGCGGCCCTGCTCTTCAAGGGCTTCGAGGTGCTCAACGGCGCCCACAGCGTCGACCACAAGCGGGCACTGGACCGCTTCCTCGACCGCCTCACCCCCGGACGCCTGCTCCGTCTGGCCGATAAACACGGGATCGAGCCGATCTGGCCCCGCGCGTGGGAAAAGGCCCGAACCGGCGGCTCAGACGACCACGCCCTGCTCAATGTCGGAAAGACATGGACCCAGGTCGCCTGCCCCGAGGGTCGCAAGATCGCCGACCCCGCCGAGTTTTTCAGGCGGGTGATGGGGGGCAAGTCCGACGCAGGGGGCGACGGGGGCCACGCGGCCCTGCTCGCCCACCAGCTCAACGCCGTGGGTGTCACCTACCTCGCCAACCGGTTCGAGGGCAAGGGGCGTCCCCGCACGCGCTACGCCCGCTCCAAGCTCCTCCGCTTTGTGGGCTACGACGAGCGACCGCCCGGCAAGGGCTCGCTGGTCGCAGACACGCTCCGGCGCAAGGTGATCCAGCGCAAGAAGCGCAACAACCCGCTGCTCACCGCCCTGCGCGAAACCCTGCCGGATCTCTTAGAACGCCACCCCGAGATCAAGAGCAAGCTCGACCCCGAACGCTGGGCCGACGGATCGGCCTTCAGCGAGCACGACCGCATGGAGGCGTTCAGCGCAGAGCTCGTCCGCGACATCTCCGCCATCCTCCAGGACAGGGGCCTGCAGTCCCTTGGCAAGAAGGACGGCAGGGCGTTCGCAGAGCACCTCGCCGCGTACGCGCTCCTCCAGGCGGCCCAGCTCCCGTACATCTTCAGCCTCTTCCACCAGAACAAGGAGCGATGGCTCGTGGACCGCATCGAACACCGCCTCGCCGACCCGGGCTCGGGCGTCTCCGCCGCAGAGCGCCCCATCAAGGTCATGCTCTTCACCGACACGCTGGGCGATGTCAACGGCGTGACCCGCTTCATCCGCACCATGGGCGAGAAGGCGCACGAGCACGGGCGCGAGCTGACCATCGTCACCTCGACGAACATCCCCTGCCCCGACCGGCCCTGGATCAGGAACTTCAAGCCGCTGTTCTCGCACAAAATGCCCGGCTACGACCAGCTCGAGCTCGCCCTCCCCCCGCTGATGGAGATGCTCCGCTTTGTCGACCGCAACCGGCCCGATGTGATCCACATCTCGACGCCCGGCAGCGTGGGGCTCGTCGGCCTCATCGCGGCGAAGATGGCCAAGGTCCCGGTGGTGGGGGTCTACCACACCGACTTCCCCGCCTTCGTCGACCGCATCTTCGAGGACCATGTCATGACCTCCGTCGCCGAGGTCAGCATGCGGAAGTTCTACGGACGCTTCGCCGGCGTCCTCACACGCAGCAAGGACTACCTGCCCAAGCTCGAAGCGCTCGGCCTCTCGGCGCAGCGTTGCAGCGCTCTGACCCCAGGCTGCGATACGAAGCTGTTCACGCCCATGCAGCGCGACCCGTCGGTCTGGGAAGGGACGGGCGTGCGCCCGGCCGCCGTCAAGGTCCTCTACTGCGGGCGCGTCAGCGTCGAGAAAAACACGCCCCTGCTCGTCAAGGCGTGGAAGCGGGCCAAGAAGGAGCTCGACGCCAGGGGCGTCGACGCCCAGCTCGTCGTCGTCGGCGACGGACCGGCCCGAGAGCAGATGGAGCGCGAGCTCAAGCGGGATGACGCAATCTTCCTCGGCTTCCGCCACGGCGAGGAACTCTCCAAGCTCTACGCCTCCGCCGATCTCTTCGTCTTCCCTTCTGAAACAGACACCCTCGGACAGGTTGTCATGGAGGCCCAGGCCTCGGGCCTGCCCGCCATCGTCTCGGACATCGGCGGGCCGAGCGAGATCGTGCAGGACGGGCTCAGCGGCATCGTCGTTCCCACCGACCGCGCAGACCTCTGGGTCCGCGCCATCGTCGACCTCTGCGCCGACTCCGAGCGACGCAGGGCCATGGGCGAGACCGGGCACGCCGCGATGCAGGCGATGTCCGTCGACGCGATGTTCGAGTCTTTCTGGAGCACGCATGAAGCGGCGTGGCGTGAACGCCTCGAACAAGAAGGCCTGACGCCCCAGACCGCCGGCGTCGACGGGCGCGACAGGCCCGGCGCCCGCAGCCCCGCCGCCGCGGCCACCTGAATACACAGACATGCTCCGGCAAAACAACAACGGCCCGGGCGTCCCTGCCCGGGCCGTTGCGATAGACAGTTTCGTCGCGGCCGATCAGGCGGCGCGGCGGGCCTGGCGGTTGTTCGTGCCGATCCGGAAGTTGCCGGTCCGGGCGTTGCGGGTCACGCGGACATTCCGCTTGGCGGTGCTGTTCCGCTTGACCGTCGAGCGACGCGTCGCGGCAGCGTTGTTGGTCCGGTTGTTCGTGTTGTTGGTGTTGCGGGCGTTGACCGTGGTCCGCTTGTTGGTCTTGACGCCGACGGTGGTGTTGCGGCCGGTGCTGCGGCGGGCGATCGTCCGGTTCGCGACCGTCTTGCGGGCGCCGGTCTTGGTGTTCGTGCGGCTGGCGGTGCGGGCGACGGGCTTGCGGGCCGTGGTGGCGCGAGCGGTCGTCTTGCGGGCG
>REET01000141.1 GCA_007694925.1 Phycisphaerales bacterium
GCCGCAGACCCCGCAGCCGCTCGAACAGTTCCTTCTCCTCGGGCGTCAGCGGGCGGGCGTCGGTCCTGGCCGCCTTCGCGCGGCCCCGCTCCCTCGTCTGCGACCTCACCCCCATCGGGACCGCCAGCGCCACCTCCTCCTCCGCCAGCATCACCGCCCGCCCCCTGGGGCCGAAGCGCAGCGTCCGGTGCTCGCCCACCTCCAGCGCCCCGGCCGCCACGAGCTGGTCGAGCAGCGCCATCAGCTCCCGCCTCGTCCGGCCGGGCAGCAGCCCGAAAACGCTCAGCTTGTCGTGCCCCCGCGAGAGCACCCCCTCGGTCTGCGCCCCGCGCACCACATCGGCCACATGCCCCGCCCCGAACCCCTGCCCCGTCCGCGCCACCGCCGACATCAGGATCTGCGCGATCCGCACGCTGTCGGGCTCCAGCTCCGTCTCGCCCAGGCACACATCGCACGCCCCGCACGACTCGGCCCCGTAATCCTGCCCGAAGTGCTCGCTCAGCTGCTTGTGACGGCAGACCACCGACCCCGCAACCCGACGCATCTGCTCGACAAGCTCCAGCTGCGCCGCCGACGCCTCCCCGCCGCTCTTCTCGATCAGCCCTCGCCACCGTTGCACATCGCTGGGCGAATACAGCAGCAGACACTCCGCCGGCAGCCCGTCGCGCCCCGCCCTGCCCGTCTCCTGCTGGTACGCCTCGACGGACTTGGGCATCGACGCGTGCACCACCAGCCGCACATCGGAACGGTCGATCCCCATCCCGAACGCGACCGTCGCGACGACGACATCCAGATCCTCGTTGGTAAACCGACGCTCCACATCGTGGCGCGTTTCCGCGTCAAGCCCCGCGTGGTACGCCTCCGCCTCGATCCCCGACGCACGCAGGTCGCCGGCCATCTTCTCGGTGTCCTTGCGGCTCAGGCAGTACACGATCGCCCCGCCGCCCTCGCCACGCGAACGCAACCGACGGATCGCCTCGGAGGCCTGCTCCGCCCCGTCCCGCCTCGCCCTGACGCGGTAGGTCAGGTTCGGCCGATCGAACACCCCCACCAGCACCTCGGGGCTCTGCAGCCCGAGCTGGCGCGCGATGTCCTCGCGCACGCGCGGCGTCGCCGTCGCCGTAAACGCCTGCAGCCCCACCCCCGGCGCCACACGCCGCAGCGATGCCAAACGCCGGTACTCGGGCCGGAAGTCGTGCCCCCACTGGCTGATACAGTGCGCCTCGTCGACCGCGATCGCCCCCAGCCGCCCCGCGTCGGCCAACTTCCCCAGCAGATACCCGAACCCGGACGAGAGCGCCCGCTCCGGCGCCGCCAGCACCAGGTTCAGCGAACCATCCAGCAGCCGCCGCTCGATCCCCTTCACCTCGTCGAAATCGACAGCCGAGTGCAGGGCCGCCGCGGCGTACCCGTTCAGCTCCAGCCCCCGCACCTGGTCACGCATCAACGCGATCAGGGGCGAGATCACCACCGTCGCCTTGCCCGTGACCAACGGCGGCACCTGGTAGCACAGGCTCTTGCCGCCCCCTGTCGGCAGCACCGTCAGGCAGTCGCGCCCCTCGACCGACGCCCGGATCGCCGCCGACTGCATCGGGCGCAGCTCGTCGTACCCCCAGACACGGCGCACCGCCTCGATCGCCGCGGCGTCCACATCGAGTTCGGCCTGATTGATCGGTGATTCGTGCGCCATCGGCGAGCCATGCTAGCGCGGGATCGCCGGCCCCACGCCCCTCCGACAGCACGCCGCGCAAACGACAAGGGCCCGGCGGCAAGCCGGGCCCAAGGAAAGAGTTTCTGAGGTCGATGAGGCTCAGCGCATCTGCTGGCCGGTGCTGATCTCACGGTTGCCGATGTCGATGCCCCTCAGCCCGCCGCGCGTCCAGACATAGTGCCCGGTCACCTGCGTCGGGTCACTCGCGCGTCGCTGGATCTCCCAAGCCTGAGAAGGCATGAACGGCGTGCGGGTCTGGATCGGCGAGGTCGGATTCGTCGGACGCCAGCCGACATTCGTATTCTCGGTGACTGTCACGCGGACCGATCCGTCGAAGAACGACAGCGGCAGACGCGCGTCGGGCATGCGGTGGTAGACATCCTGCTTGCCGAAGAAGCGCTGCGCCTGATCGTACATCAGCACCTTGTTCCCCGGGAACTGCACATCGCTCATTCGCGTGCCGCCCATCCTGACACCGCCGGGAATCGTGTAGAAGCTGGTGCTCTGCGTCGCTTCCTGGTTGATGCGGGGCATCGGCCGGCGGATGTTCACGCTCTGGTTGTAGTCGTAGGTCGCCGGCACAAACACATACGAACTCGAGAAGACCCAGCGGTTGTTGATCCCGCCCGGCGTGGGCTGCAGCGGGCCGAAGAACCCTTCGAAGAACAGCCGACCCGAATCACGCTGCCAGTCCAGGCGCACGCGGTCGGCAGGGCTCACCACCAGCTTCTCGGGCAGACGCGACGCCAGGTAGTCCTGCAGCACCAAGTGCGAATACAGCACATTGGGGATCCAGCCGCCCGGCAGCGGCATGAGCGACGCATCCAGACCCGTCCGGCTGCGGATGATCTGGATCGCCTGCGCCGCCGCTCGCGCCGTCGGCACTGCGTTTGGGTTGCCCGACACAGCCCGCAGGTCCGGATCGATCTGGCCTTGCGTCAGGTGCGTGAAGTTCGGGATCAGGTCCTGGAAGGTTGAGGTGTAGGTGTTCGTCGCCGAAGCCAACTGACGCTGGTTCGACTGGCAAACCGAGAGCCTCGCGATCCGCCTCGCTTCGCCCAGGGCGGGCAGCAGGATCCCGATCAGCAACGCGATGATCGCGATCACAACGAGCAGTTCGATCAGCGTGAAGCCGCGATGCCCGCACGACGACCGCTCAACAGAAACGCGGCCCCTTCGAAGGGGACGACCCATGATGTGTGGCATGTTCTGAACCCCGCTGAGATCACTGGCTCGGCCGGCGACGCTCGGACCCCCCGGCCCCGCCGCACCGAAACTCCATTAGGCTTCAGAATACCAAAACGAACCGCCGAGCGAAAGCCCCGCGTCGAACAATTGCCACGCCAACAGCCCGAGACCCTATCTAAACCCTATCGCTGCCCCGTCTGGATCTCAGACCCAAAGTCGATGCCCCGAAGCCCCCCGCGCGTCCAGCGCCAGTGCCCGAACACCTGCTGGCCAGACCCCGTCGGAACCGGCGCCTCCCAGCGGTCCGGGCTGTAGGTGATCACCGAGGGCAGCGGGTTGCCCGCCTGCCTGGGCTTCCAGCCGCGGTTCGCCTCGGAGGTCTCACGAACCTGCACCGAACCGTCGAACATCGTCACCGGCAGCCTCGCCTGCGGGTACATCGCGTAGATTTCGGACTTTCCGAAGTGACGCGCCACCGAGTCGCTCAGCAGCACCTTCTGGCTCGGGAACGCCACCACCGTCATCTTCTGACGACCGAACTGGTTGTTCGGCGACGAGGTGTAGTTGAAGTGGTTGTTCCCGTCCTGGCTCAGCCGCTCTGCAGCCAAAGGCGTCGAGGGGTTCCGCACATCCGTCGACTGCAGCCGGTCGTAGCTCGCCGGCACATACTGGTACGAGCTCGAAAACACCCACCGGAACCCCGGCGTCCGCAGCGCGTACGCCTCGGGCGACAGCGGCGCCCAGTACCCCTGCCAGAACAGCCGCCCCTGCTCACGCTGCCAGTTCAGCCGCACGCGGTCCGCCGGGTTCACCACCAGCTTCTCGGGCAGGCGCGCAGCCAGAAAGTCCTGATAGACCAGGTGCGTGTAGTACACATGCGGGATCCACGCCGGCGGGACCCGCGCCTCGTTCACCTCAAGCCCCGCACGCCGACGCATGATGTCCACCGCCTGCGCCGCAGCGGCCGAGGTGCTCGCCGGCGAGTTCAGGCTCTCCATGTGGTTGCGGATGTCCGGATACTCGCTCCCGGAGTAGTCCGGGCGCCCACCCGGGATGTTCGGACCCCTCCAGGTGAACCCGCCGATCAGATCCTGGTAGGTCGTCGAATAGCTGTTGACCGCGATCGCGAGCTGGCGCTGGTTGCTCTGGTCCTGCACCAGGCGCGCGATCCGCCTCGCCTCCCCAAGGCTCGGCAGCAGGATCCCGATCAAGAGCGCGATGATCGAGATCACCACCAAAAGCTCGATCAGGGTAAAACCGCGGGGACGGGGAGCGGACACTGCGGTGCGTCTCTGTGGCATACACGCCTTCTTGAGGAGTCTTCGGACCGATCGGGCTCGGGCGCGCGTCTCGCCAGCCCCCCTTCCCGAAACCGCACGGCACGCTCGGTGTCGGCGAAACACCGCCGCCCGAGAACAAACAATACGAAGGCCGCCCGGCGTGGGTTGCACGCCGGGCGGCCGGAGGTCTCGAATGCAAGGGCCGAAGGCCCGGTGTACGCAGATCAGCGGATGGGCTGGCCCGTGCTGATCTCACGCCCGTCGAAGTCGACACCCTTCAGACCGCCGCGCGTCCAGCGGTAGTGCCCGAACGGCTGCGGCAGGTTGTCGCGTGCGGGCGCCCCCCACGGGCTCGGCTCGTAGTTGATCCGGAGACCAACCACACGCGCCGGGCTCTTGGGGTCCCAGCCCATGTTCGACGCGCCCGTCTCACGCACGGACACCGACCCGTCGAACATCGTCACCGGCAGCCTCGCGTCGGGGTACAGGAAGAAGATGTTCTCTTTGCCGAAGTAGCGCGCTTCGCCGTCGTGGAACATCACCTTCTGGCTGGGGAACTGCACCTCGGTCATCCGGACATCGCCGTACTGCGCGATGCCGCCGGCAGTCTGATAGGTGCTGTGCCTGCTGCCCTGGGTCAGGCGGGCGTCCACCGCCGGGCCCGACCGAGTCGTCAGGTTGCGGCTCTGCGCCCGGTCGTAGATCGCCGGCACCCACTCGTACGAGCTCGAGTACACCTGCATCCAGTTGTTCACCGCCTCGCCGGGCGTCGGCTGCAGCGGCGCGAAGTAGTCGTCCCAGAAGAGCTGCCCCGCCTCGCGCTGCCAGTTCAGACGCACGCGGTCCGCCGGGCTGACCACCAGCTTCTCGGGCAGTCGAGCCGCCATGAAGTCCGCCAGCACCAGGTGCGAGTAGCGCACATGAGGGATCCAGCTCGTCCGCAGCGGGATGTCGTCGCGCCCCGAGAGACGCCGGATGATGTCGTACGCCTGCGCCGTCCCCGCCGAGGTCGGGTCGGGCTGGCTCAGGCTCTCCATCCGCTGGCGGATGTCGGGGTAGTCGCTCCCGGGGTAGAGCGGACGCCCGCCCGACTGCATCGGGCCGCGCCAGCTGAAGCTCGCCAGCCTGTCCTCGAAACTCGTCGAGTAGGTGTTCATCGCCGCGGCGAGCTGGCGTTGATTGTTCTGGTCGATCGTCATCCGTGCGATCCGCCTCGCCTCGCCCAACGCGGGAAGCAGGATGCCGATCAAAAGGGCGATGATCGAGATCACCACCAAAAGCTCGATGAGCGTGAAGCCTCGTTGCCTGCGCATTTCAGCACATCCTTTCCGGACCAACAGTCTGGCCTTAATCAAGACCGAAGCATCCGACCCGACGCTTCGGCTGTGAGGCCGCCGGACAAGCGCCGCAGCGGGTCGCACAGATCCGACGACCCACGAGAGTTGTAATACTACCAACTCCGGCACGGAACGGTTACACACAGAACCCGCTTTTTAAACGAACCCAGCGCGAAGATCAACGCCCGCCTACGCCACAATCTCCGCTCAACACCCCTCCCAACGCGGTCATGCGATCCACAAGATTCGGTCCCACCGCCCGCAATACCCGAACACAGCAAGCCGCCGATGCCGGAGTATCGCCAAAACGACAAACCCCGATCCACGCCCTCGCGGCCCCAGTCGCCAGAGGACGACCACAACGCAAACACTCGACACGGCGGGCAAGCCAAAGAAACAGGCGTGGGCCCGAAAATCCGGATCCACGCCTGCGTTTTTGTCGAGATCGGCACTCAGCCCGGAGACAGAAGCTTCAGCGGATGACCTGGCCGGTGCTGATCTCACGACCGTCGAAGTCGATCCCCTTCAGACCGCCGCGCGTCCAGCGGTAGTACGGGAACAGCGAGTTGCTGTCGCCCGGCCTCGGCTGCGCCTCCCAAGGCCGGCTCTCCGGATCGTGGTTGACACGGTCGGGCACGATCCGGGTAGGCGAGCGGGGCGACCAGCCCAGATTCGAATCGGCCGTGCGGCGAACCGCCACCGAGCCGTCGAACATCGCCACCGGAACCCGGGCATCGGGGTTCATGAAGAAGATCGGCTGCTTGCCGAAGTACCGCTGCTCCGTGTCGTACAGCATCACCTTCTGGCTGGGGAACTGCACCTCGGTGATCGGCACGTCGCCGAGCCGATTGTCAGAAGGCGTGTTGTACGACGAGTAGCGAGACCCCTGCTGCATCCGCCGGCTCACAACCACCGAGTTCCGCGATCTCACATCGCGGCTCTGGTTCAGGTCGTAGATCGCCGGCACGAAGTGGTACGAGCTCGAAAAGACCTGGTGCCAAGAGGTCGGCTGCAGCGGCGCGAAGTAGTTCTGCCAGTACAACTGCCCGCCTTCACGCTGCCAGTTCAGCCGGTTCACATCCGCCGGGCTCACCACCAGCCGCTCGGGCAGACGCGAAGACAGGAAGTCCTGCAGCACCAAGTGCGAATACCGCACATGCGGGATCCAGCTGGTGGGCACATTGAACCCCGCGGAGCTGTCAAGCCCCGTCGTGCGGTAGATGATGTCGATCGCCTGCGCCGCGGCCGCCGCCGTGTCGCTCCCGGCGCTCTGCCAGTGCTGGATGATGTTGGGATAGTTCGACTGGATCCCACGCGAGGTCGTCCGCCAGGTGAAGGTCGCCAGGCGATCCTCGAAGGTCGTCGCATAGGTGTTCATCGCAGTGGCGAGCTGACGCTGGTTGTTCTGATCCACCGACAGCCGCGCGATCCGCCTCGCCTCGCCCAGCGCCGGCAGCAGGATGCCGATCAAGAGCGCGATGATCGAGATCACCACAAGCAGTTCGATGAGCGTGAAGCCGTTACGCCGTCGCATACGAGCGTCCTTTCAGATCTTCGCCGATCCGAAGTTCCGGCCCGGGGCGGTCCGATGCGCCGCTCCGGGTCCTGGCCGCCGATCGGCGGCCGCGCAGCGGGCTGTGCAAGACGAGCACATCCGCCGCTCCACACCCTCTTATACCAGAACCGGCGCCGCGTTTCACGCAAAGGCCGCGTCCTTCGCGCCGCAACAGCACGCTTTCTACAGGTTCATCGCGCCCCTTGCTTATCAACATCGGCACAACGACCGAACGCAGCATCGTGCCTTGCGCCCCGCCGGTTTCGGATCTGAAAGGGTCTCCGCCGAAAGCCGCAACGAACAACCCCGGTTCTAGTACTGCCCGCTGTTGATCTCACGCCCGCCGAAGTCGATCCCGCGCAAACCCCCGCGCGTCCAACGGTAGTAGCCGAACAGCGAACCCTGGTGCACCATCGGCGCGTTCCAGGGCTGCTCACCCGGCGAGTACACAAACCGAAGCCCGATCGGCCACGCCGGGTTGTGCGGATGCCACCCCGCGTTTGCATCGCGCGTCGCCTTCACATCCACAGACCCGTCAAACATCGTCAGCACCACACGCGCCGTCGGCTCCGCGTAGTGCAGCCTCTGCCCGAAGTGACGCTGCTCGAAGTCGTGCAACAGCACCTTCTGGCTCGGGAACTGCACATCGCTCATCCGCAGCCCGCCCAGGCGGCTGTTCCCCGGCGTGCTGTAACTGTTCCAACCGATCTGCAGCATCCGGCGCAGCCTCGCCTGCGACTGCGGGCTCCGAACATCAACGCTCTGGTAGTGGTCGTAGCTCGCCGTCACAAACTGGTACGAGCTCGAAAACACCCACCGATACCCCGCGCCAGAAGCCGCCGTCCCACCGCTCCCGAGCTGGTAGTCCGACGGCTGGAAAGGCAGCCAGTACCCCTCCCAGAACAACCGCCCCGCGTCGCGCTGCCAGTTCAGCCGGTGCCGGTCCCCCGGGCTCACCACCAGCTTCTCAGGCAGCCGCGCGGCAAGGTAATCCTGCAAAACCAGGTGCGTGTAGTACACCTGCGGGATCCACCCCGTGATGATCCCCGCCTGCTCGTCCAGCCCCGTCCGACGCCGGATGATGTCCACCACCTGCGCCCCCGCCGCGTCGGTGTCCGGGCTCGAGGGCGTCAGGCTCGCCATCCGCTGGCGGATGTCCGCGTACTGCGAGCCCGGATAGATCGGCGCCCCGCCCTGCACCGTCGGCGCACGCCAAGTCTGCGACGCGATCCGGTCCTCGTAGTTCGTCGAGTAGCTGTTGACCGCCTGCCCCAGCTGGCGCTGGTTGCTCTTGTCGACCGCCACCCGCGCGATGTTCCGCGCCTCACCCAACGCCGGCAGCAGGATCCCGATGAGCAGCGCGATGATCGAGATCACCACCAGCAGCTCGATCAGCGTAAACCCGCCGGCTCTCCGCCCCAAACTCTCGCTCGCCATGGGAACGCTCTCCTGCTTGCCCCGCGAGCAGCAGTCATCATACCGATCCAATCCGGACTCCGGTTGCAGGATTCCGCCGCCCCCACTCCCCGAGCAAACAATCCCCTACTGCCCCGTGCCGATCTCCCGCCCCCCGAAGTCGATCCCCTTCAGCCCGCCCCGCGTCCACCGATAATGCGCCGCGACCTGCGGGTTCCGACCGTTCAGCCCCGCACGCCACTGCTGCGGCATCGGGTCGTATGGAAAAGTCGTCGGCAGAGGGCTCGCCGGGCTCCGCGGCTGCCACCCCGGGTTCGTCGTGTCCGTCCGCCTCGCCTGCACCGAACCGTCGTAGGTCGCCATCAGCACCCGCGCGTCCGGGTACGCATAGAAGGTGTTCACCCGAGAGAAATGCCGGTCCTCGTAGTCGTGCAGAAACACCTTCTGCGACGGGAAAGACACATCGCTCAGCCGCAGCCCGCCGAGCCGCCCGTACGGCGTCACATTGTAAAAATTCTCCAGCGTCTGAAACAGCCGCGTAGACACCGCCATCCCCACACGCTGACGCACATTCACGCTCTGGTTGTAATCGAACGCCGCAGGCACGATCTGGTACGAGCTCGAATACACCCAACGCCACTGGTCCCCGCTCGGCGCCGCCTGGAAAGGCGCCCAGAAGTTCTCCATGAACAGCCGCCCCTGCTCACGCTGCCAGTTCAGCCGGTGCCGGTCGTTCGGGC
>REET01000225.1 GCA_007694925.1 Phycisphaerales bacterium
TAGCGGGGGTGGGATTCGAACCCACGACCTCCGGGTTATGAGCCCGACGAGCTACCAGGCTGCTCTACCCCGCAATCGGACACAGTTGTAGGCCGCACGGGCGAGAGGGTCAACGCGGCGACCGCTTACGCCCACCTTCGGCAGCCTTCACCCCACCGCCTCGCAACCCCGAAACCTCGCCGGCGATCCGTTCGTCGCGGGGTGCGAAAGGTGTTGCCGCGAGTATATTTGTTGGAACATGTACATGGCCGGCGGGGTTCTATCCTGTTGTCGTGGCGGATGGGCCGCCGCGGCGGATCGAGCCTCTCGACAGGAGCATCCGATGCCACCGAAACTCCTCGGCATCCACCATGTCACCGCACTCGCCAAGGACCCCTCCAAGAACATCCGGTTCTACCGCGATGTCCTCGGCATGCGCTTCATCAAGAACACCGTCAACTTCGACGACCCCGGCACCTACCACTTCTACTTCGCCGATCGCGTCGGCACGCCCGGCTCGGTCTTTACGACCTTCCCCCACCCCCACGCCGGGCTCGGACGCAAGGGCGCGGGCGAGGTCTCCACGACCATGCTCGCGATCCCCGAGGGCTCGGCAGGCTACTGGAAAGCCCGGCTCGCCGAGCACGGCATCAAGGACACCCGCGAAGTCGGTGGCGGCGATCGCCCCACCACCATCGAGTTCGAAGACCACGACTCCATGGCCCTCGCACTCGTCGAGCGCCCAGATACCCAGGCGCCGCTGGCGTTCGACTTTTGGGAGGACGGCCCGGTCTCGCGGGAGCACGCGATCCGCAGGATCGACGGCGTGCGACTGCGCGTTCGTGACACGGCGCCCAGCCGCGAGCTGCTGACCGACGCGATGGGCTTCGCCATGGAATCCGAGGACGACGGACGGCTGAGCCTGACGCTCGGCGAGGGCGGCTCGTCGCAACGGCTCGAGCTCGTCGCCGACCCAGACGCCCCGCGAGCCCGGATGGGCGCCGGCTCGATCCACCATGTCGCGTGGCGCGTGGCCGACGACGCTGACCACCTCGCCATGCAGCGTCGCCTCATGGACGCCGGCGTCGGCGTCACCGAGGTCAAGGAACGCTACTACTTCCGCTCGATCTACTTCCGCGAGCCCGGCGGCGTCATCTTCGAGATCGCCACCGACGGCCCCGGCTTCACCGTCGACGAAGATGAGGCGTCGCTGGGCACTTCACTGCGGCTGCCGCCGATGTACGAGGGCAACCGCAAGATCATCGAGCAGGCCCTGCCGGAGGTAAAGGCGTGACCTCGAAGCGTGTGTTCAAGCTGGATGTACCGGGACACGGCGCCACGGTCGATGTGCTGTCAATCGGCCCGGACAATGCGCCGGGCGTGCTGATCGGCGTGCACGGCCGGGGCGGGCGCGCCGAAGACTTCGCGTCGGTCGCGACGCGGGTCGTGCCGGACGGGGTGCGCGTGCTGCTCCCGCAGGCGCCGGGGCAGACCTGGTATCCAAAGTCGTTCATGGCCCCCACTTCCGAGAACCAGCCGGAGCTGGACCGGGCGCTGGCGACGCTTGAAGCCTTGGCTGAACAGGTCCGCGCCTCGGGCCTCGGCAACGATCACATCGGCTGGGTCGGCTTCTCGCAGGGCGCCTGCCTGACGCTGGAACACCTCGCCCGCAACCCCGCCCGATACGCGGGCGTTGTCGGCCTCTGCGGCGGCCTCATCGGCCCGGAAGGAACCGCCTTCGACCACGAAGGCGACATGTCGGAGACGCCCGTGTATCTCGGCGGCGTCGACCCGGACCCCCATGTGGCGTGGTCGCGGATTGAGGCGACGGCGCGTGTCTTTGGAAGACTCGGGGCGAGGGTCACCTTGGAGCGGACGCCCGACGCGCCGCACACGGTCCTCCCCCACCACGCCGATCGGGCGGCGTCGATGTTCGCATCGCTGGGGAGCGGCTCGTGACCGTGTTCAGGCTGACGAAGATCTTGGAGGACGACCAAGGCGTCTCGGCGTTCGAGGACGCCGTGGTCCCGCTGACTGACACGGGGCCGATCGGCTCGCTCTCGGAGCTGATGCGGGCGGAGGGGGCGATTCTCCGGGTCTCCCCCGGCCCGTTCGAGCACGACTGGCATCCGGCGCCGGCCCGACAGCTCCTGGTGCTGCTCGATGGCGAGATCGAGATCGAGGTCGGCACCGGAGAACGACGGCGGTTCGGGGGCGGGGATGTGGTGCTGGCCGAGGACACGCGGGGTCGGGGCCACCGGACCGTGACGCTGAGCGAGGGCCCCCGGCGGTCGCTGTTTGTCCCCCTGGCCGACTGAGGGCGAGGCTGTTCAGACGCCGTGAAACCGAGACCCGCGGATGAAAAAGTCGCGGAAACCGCTTGACGCGCGGGCTCCAGTAATGATAATGCGATATCATTCGCACCATCGCCCCGCGTCCGTCTGCGGGCAGGCAGAGAGAACAAGCAGAGAGAAGGAAGACCACCATGAACCGGACAATCTCCACCGTTGCCGCCGCGAGCCTCTTGGCCAGCGCCGGATCCGCGCACGCCGTGATCAACAGCCACATCGGGATCGATGTCGTCGACGGCCAGCTCTCGACCCAGGGCTGGGTCGGCGGGACCGGCTACACCGGCGAGCTCCGCGTCTTCGTTCAGACGCTCGACCCGACGCTCTTCTTCAACGACGCGCCGGGCACCAACAGCCCCGGCGGCACCTTCGCCACCCCCGGCGCGATCGGCTTCAACTTCCTCGACGCCCTGCGCGTCTGGAACCCGGGCACCGAGCAGTTCGACGCCGCGCCCGAGACCTTCACCATCGCTTTCGGCCTGACGCAGTCGGCGACGACGGACACGGGCTTTGTGCCCGGCTTCGCGACGGCGGTCCGCGACGAGAACAGCCACCCGACCAACCAGGCCCAGTGGGGTCGCCACCACACCCACCACGACTTCATCCTCAACGGCGCTGGCGGTGCCGACCCCGCCCCCGGGATCTACATGCTCAACCTCGAGCTGTACTACGAGGCGGGCGCCGGCAACACGACCACCTACGCCAACTCCGATCCGTTCTGGATGCTCTTCGGCCTGAACGCCTCCCCCGCCGAGCTCGAGACGGTGCGCGACTGGGTCCAGATCAATGTGGTTCCCGCCCCGGGCGCGATGGCGCTCCTGGCAGGGGCCGGCCTGCTCGGCCTGCGTCGCCGGCGCGCCTGAGACCGACGCGACAAAGAGAAAATCCCGTTCACGCCCCGCCTTCGGGCGGGGTTTTTTCATGACCTTGTTCCGAACAGATCGCTGGAGGGAACCCTCAGATGCCCCAGGACAGACTGCCCGTCACCGTGCTCTCGGGATTTCTCGGCGCGGGCAAGACCACGCTGCTGAACCACATCCTGCACAACCGCAAGGGTCGCAGGGTCGCCGTGATCGTCAACGACATGAGCGAGGTCAACATCGACGCCGAGCTCGTTCGGCAGGGCGGCGCAAAGCTCGACCGAGTCGATGAGCAACTCGTCGAGCTGTCCAACGGGTGCATCTGCTGCACGCTGAGGGAGGACCTGCTCGCCGAGGTCGCCCGGCTCGCAAGGGAGGGCCGGTTCGACTACCTGCTGATCGAGGGCACCGGCATCGCCGAACCCCTCCCGATCGCGCAGACATTCACCTTCGAGGACGAGGACGGGCGCTCGCTCTCGACTCTCGCCAGGCTGGACACGATGGTCACCGTCGTCGACGCCGCGAATTTCCTCAAGGATTTCCACAGCGAAGACGACCTCACCGAGCGAGAGATCGGCAACGACGAGACCGACGACCGCACCATCGCCGACCTGCTGACGGACCAGGCCGAGTTCGCCGATGTGATCGTGCTGAACAAGTGCGACCTCGTGAGCGAGGAGCAACTGGCGCAGGTCCAAGCCACACTGCAAGGACTCAACGCCCGCGCCCGCATCCTCCGGGCAGAGCACGCCAGGGTCGACCTCGCCGAAATCCTCGACACCGGCCTGTTCGACATGGAGACCTCGGCGAGGTCCGCCCAATGGATCGCCGAGCTCAACAACGAGCACACGCCCGAGACCGAGGAGTACGGCGTCTCCTCCTTCGTCTTCCGTTCCCGGCGCCCCTTCCACCCCGAACGCCTGTACAACTTCATCGTGGGCGGGTTCCTCCGGTCGATCCGCTCGAAGGGGTTCATCTGGATCGCCAGCCGCAACGATGTCGCCTCGATCTGGTCGCAGGCGGGCGGCTCGTTCCGGCTCGAGCCCGCGGGCGTCTGGTGGGCGGCCCGACCCGAGCACGACCGCCCGGACTCACCAGAAGCCCGGGAGTGGCTGCGAACGGTCTGGGAGGAGCCCTTCGGCGACCGTCGCCAGGAACTGGTGCTGATCGGCGTCCGCTTCGACCACGCCGCCCAGCGGGCGCTGCTGGAGTCCTGCCTGCTGACCGACGAGGAACTCGCCGCAGGTCCGGGGGCGTGGGCGTCTTACACCGATCCGTTCCCCGCGTGGCTGGGATCGACGGCCGGCGAGATCGTCTAGCGTCGCCGATCAACCCGGCGTGTAGTAGGTCGGCGCGCCCGGCCCGACCGGCATCCCGAGGATGAACACCCAGAAGTAGAACAACGCCACCCAACCGATGATGAAGAAGATCGAGTACGGCAGCATCGTCGAGATCAGCGTGCCGATGCCGAGTTTTCGGTCGTAGCGGCAGGCGAAGGCGAAGATGATCCCGAAGTAGCTCATCATCGGGGTGATGATGTTCGTCGTCGAGTCACCGATGCGGTAGGCCGCCTGGATCACCTCGGGGCTGTAGCCCACCAGCATGAGCATCGGCACGAAGATCGGCGCCGTGACCGCCCACTGCGCGCTGGCGCTGCCCAGCATCAGGTTGACAAAGCAGCACATCAGGATGAACGGGATGAAGACCAGCGGGTTGTCCAGTCGCATCGCCCGAATCGCATCGGCCCCCACCACAGCCAGGATCGACCCGAGGTTCGTCCACGCGAAGTAGTTGACAAACTGGGCCGCGAAGAAGACCAGCACGATGTACAGCCCCATCGAGCCCATCGCCGTCGCCATGCCGTCGATCACATCGCGGTCGTTGCGGATCGTGCCGACCACGCGCCCGTAGGCGACGCCGGGCACGATGAAGAAGATGAAGATCATCGCGACGATGCCGCGGGTGAAGGGCGAGCGGAGGAGCTGGCCCGAGACGGGATCGCGGAGCACGCCGTAGCCGGGGATCATGAACAGCGCGTTGTTGATGTTCCCCTTCAGCCCGTCCTTGTGCGGGATGATCAGGGTGACCGATTCCGGCCTCACGCTGGGCCTGTCTTCAAGCAGCCCGACCCCGATGACTTTGAACGGGATCCGATCCCCGCCGACGCGTTCGCCGTCGGGCGTCGAGACGACCATCGAGCCCGGGGGTCTGGCGGCCCATTCAAGGACCGCCCGCGCGTGGCGTTCGGCCTCATCGCTGAGCCGCTGCGACGACCACTCGTCCTTGGCCTCTTCGAGCGTCGTGCCCTCGGGGAGCAGGTACTCGTCGGCGAACTGCGGGCCGGCAAAGTACGCGAACAGCACGCACATCCCCAGCGCCGCGACGCCCGCGTGCTTCATGCCCCGCTTCTCTTCGGGCTTGAGCGGCTCCATCGACATGATCTGGTCGATGCCCTCTTCGGCCCGCGAGTCGTCGTAACGCCCGAGCTTGGGCTCGACGATCCGCGTGGTCACCCAGGTCCCGATCCCGGTGATAAAGAAGACGCTGATGACCATGAAGTACCAGTTGACCGTCGGGGGCACCTCGTAGGCCGGGTCGATCATCCGCGCCGCTTCCTCGGTGATGCCCGCCAGCAGCGGGTCGATCGTCCCGATGAGGAAATTCGCGCTGTACCCGCCGGACACCCCCGCGAACGCCGCGGCCAGCCCCGCCATCGGGTGACGCCCCAGCGAGTGAAAGATCACCGCCCCCATCGGCACGATGACGACATACCCCATCTCCGACGCGGTGTTGGAGAGCACGCCCGCCAGAACCAGCGACGCGGTGACGAGGGTCTTGGGGGCGCCCAGCACGATCGAGCGGACCGCGGCCGTCAGCAGCCCGCTCTTCTCCGCCACGCCCACGCCCAGCAGGGCGACGAGCACCGTGCCCAGGGGGACGAAACCGACAAAGTTGCTCACGAGATTCTGGATGATCATCCGGAACCCCTCGCCGTTCATCAGCGAGACGGCGCGGATCATCCCGTCTTCGGCCCGGCCGCTGGCGCCCTCGGGCCTCGGGTCTTCCACCACGATGTTCAGGAGGTCGCCGGTGATTCCGCTCAGCAGGATCACGCCGAGGGCGAACAGGGCGAAGAGCGACACCGGGTGGGGCAGCAGGTTGCCCAGCCACTCGACCGCCGAGAGGAACCTGGCGAACCAGCCGCCCTGCTTTTCGGAGCCGCCCGTGCCGGCGTCGTCGCCCTCCGGCTCACCCGGGTTCTCGGGCGTCGGTTGGTCTTGCGGCGGGGTGCCGGGATCGCCTGCGGGCTCGGGGCGGTCGCCCGGGCCCGGCTGATTGCTGCTGGGCGTGTCGCTCATGGGCCCACGCTAGCCGAGAGCGGCTCCGCCGACAACACAACAGGCCCCGGCCCGACCAGACACAAGCGGTTGCGCCGGTCGGCAGCTTCTGCGCCGGGCAATCTGCGGGCCGCCGCGATCGCTGGGGGGGAAAGGCTGAAGGGGGGAAAGTCAGGGCGACAGGATTCGAACCTGCGACCTCGTGGTCCCAAACCACGCGCTCTACCAAGCTGAGCTACGCCCTGTTGGAGCGAACTGTACCCCGCCCCGCACGCCGGGGAGAGAGGCCGCCGGCGCAAAAGAACGCGGCCGACTCGCGTGAGCGACGCCGGCCGCGTGGCGTGGGGCAAAGAAAGACCCGCCTTGCGGTGGATCAGTTGGGGATCGGCACCTCGCGGAGGAAGACGATCCGGGGCCGATCGCCCGGGCGGACGACATTCGACCGGTCGACCACCATCACGAAGCGGCGGGCGACAGAGGGCGTCAGCGGATCGGTCTCGCTCAGACCCTCGACATCCGCTCGCCGGTACCCGTGCAAGAGGAACCAGACGGCGAAGTAGTCGCTGCGGACGCTGGTCGGGTTCATCGCCGCGTTGGCGAGCAACAGTTCGGACTGGTAACCGCCCGCCAGGGCGCTGATGCCGTTAATCCGCGGCAACGAGCCGACGCCGTAGCGGGTAATCGGCTGGTTCCCGGCCGCGAGGCGGTCGATGGAGTTGCGGCTCTGGACCTGATCGCCGGGGGTGTAAGGCTGGCCCGGGTTGACACGATTACGGAGTCGGAGGGCCGCCATCTCGCCGGGGGTCCGAAGGCCCCTGGCCTCGCGGAGGCCGGGGATCTGCGCCGTCGCAAGACGCCCGAAGCCCTCTTCGTTGATGTCGGTGAAGTCGACGAAGTAGTCGTCCAGATTGCCCGAGATCCCCGCGTCGAGCCTAGGGAGCAGGCGGGTCTTGTCGCGGTAGGCGGCGAGCGTGGTGGCGATGTCCGTGCGGCTGTCGTGGATCTGGGTCCACCACCACGAGTTCTGCTGCTGGCCGATGTGCTGGTCGCGGCTGGGGCTGAGCATCGGGATGGTGCGCAGCACCGCTCGGGACGCGGTGTTGATATTGATCGTGCCGGGGATCACCTCGCCCGCGCCCGTGTAGCCGGGGACGGCGCTGACCATCTCGGGGATCATCAGCGCCATGGGCACGCCGAGCCCGAAGACCACATCCCCGTTCGCCCGAGTCGGGCCGAAGACATCGTCGCCCTTCGCTCGCGGCGCGCTGCTCACGAACGGGACGAAGTCGTCGAGCACCAACTGCCCACGATCGAGGAAGACCGGCGGGCGGGCGAACCCCGCGACGAGCTGGTCGGTGCTGGCCGGCTGCGGGCGATCCCCGCCGGCGTTGTCGTAGAGATCCGCGGCCGGATGGTCGCTCCGGAGGCCGTCGGCGTAGCCGGCGCTCAGCGCCAGCGCCTCAGAGAGCGTGACCCAGCGGTCGCCGTCGTTGATGTTTGGGTTGTTCAGCGTTGCGGAGCCGAAGTCGGGCGTGTACGACGCGCCGACAGCCAACGGCAGCAACATGTCCGCCGGACGACGCAGGTTGCCCAGCCGCCCGGCGCTGAACTCGATCCGGACATCGCTGGCGGCACGCCCGTCTGGCGTGCTGCCGATCGGGTTGGTTGTCTTGTCGCTGGCGTCGGTCTTGAACTGCGAAGCACGCAGGAAGCGGTTGTTGATCTGCTCAACGCCTGCGATCGGCACACTCTCGCCGTCAAACAGGACGGTGCCGAGGAATGACTGCGGATCGGCCTCAGTGCCGTTGCCGAAGGTGAGGAAGGTCGTCTGGCGTGTCGAACTCCGCTGCGTGGGCGTGGGGAAGTTCCCGGCGGTGAGCCCCCCGCTGCTGATCGCGAGCACGCTGCCGTGCGGATCGCGGATGTTCAGCGAGCCGTCGGGGTCCTCGAAGCAGAAGGCGGGCCACGCGCCGACGGGCGCGTTCGGATCGCTGCGCCGGCGCCAGACGCCGTAGTTCATGAAAGTCAGTCCGCGGTTGTAGTTCGGCACGCCCTGGAAGCTGGTGGACTGCTGACGATCGAAGATGCCCCACGCCTCGCGGACGCGCGCGCCGACGGCGCCCGAGGGCCTGGATGTGGCGCCGTTGTCGGTCAGGTTCACCGCCGCGCTGTCCAGGCGGTCGTTGTTGGGAAGGCGGAAACGGTCGGCAAGGTAGTCGTTCGCCCGGAGGTTGACACCGGTAGCACCGGGCGCATCGCTGTGGTCGATCACCTGTCCGTCGCCATCGCGGACCTCGGCGACCTTGGCTCTCCAAAGGCGCACTTCGTCCATCGGCGCCCCGTCAACACCGGCGAACAGATCGAAGAAGCCCGCGAAGGTTGCGCTCTGCTGGTACGCCGGAGGCTGCGGGTTGCCGGGGTCGCCGGGGAAGTTGACCATCGGCTGCGCCGGGTCGCCCTGGATCGGCTCGCAGATCACCAGATTCATCCGCCCGCCGCTGGTTCCAGAAGCGAGATTCTGGCGCAGGAAGCGTCCGATCACGCCGACACCGGCGGGGATCGAATCGTCCTGTGTGCGCATCCGACCTTGGATTGTTTCGAGCCTGCCGTTGAGGATCACGAAGGTGCGCGACTGACCGGCAGGGATCGTGATCGGCTCGGAGCCTTTGATGTCCGCC
>REET01000186.1 GCA_007694925.1 Phycisphaerales bacterium
GCCACGCCCGTGAAGCGGAGCATCCGGAAGATGTCGGCGGCCGACCAGATGTCGCCCGAGCCCAGGAGCACGCGGCCCGGGTTCTTGCGCACGATCTCGCGCAGGAGGTCCCAGCGGCTGGGGCCGATGTACTTTTGCTGGACTGTGCGCGCGTGCACCGTCGCCCACGCGACGCCCGCCTCAAAGCACGCGTCCATGATCCGGTCGAAGTTCCGGGCCATCTCGGGCGTGTCGTCGAACGATCGCCGGACCTTGATCGTCACGGGCACGCGGCTCGGCAGCGCCTCGCGCACGGCGCGGACGATCGCGATCGCGCCGTCGGGCTCGGCGAGCCAGTGCCCGCCGCGGGCCTTTCTCGCGATCTTCTTGACCGGGCAGGCGAGGTTGATGTCGATGGCGGCGAAGGTGTCGGCGTGGTCCTCGTCATCGGTGGCGGCGGGGTCTGGGCCCGGGGCGTGCTCGGCCATCTGGCGGTAGACGCGGTCTGGCCTTGCGCCCTGCTCGATCATCTTGAGGGCGGCGGCGGCCATCTCGGCGGGGTTGGAACCCATGATCTGGCCGACGAGGGGGTGGTCGTCTTCGCCCCCGGGGACATTGTCGAAGAGCTCGCCGAGGTCGGCCTTGGCAAAGCCCCGCCCGCCGGCGAGGAGGGTGCGGTCGAGGAGGGCCTCGGTGACGCAGAGGGGGCAGCCGTGTCGGCGGGCGACGATGCGCATGGCCGCGTCGGAGTATCCTGCAAGGCCGGCCTGGAAGAACGGGGCGTTGAAGGCGGGAACGATGTCGGTCAGGCGCGGGTCCGGCCCTCGCTCGCCGAGTTCGCGCGCGACGGCCTCGGCATCGATCTCCTCGGAGCCGGGGGCGATCGCCGGGGTCGGCGGGGTGGCGTTGCCGGTGCTGCAGCCCATGTGCGAGACGATAGGAAAGGGAACCGATGCGACAGCGATCTGACGGGCGGCAGCGAGGCGAGCACAGACGGGCCGGATCGGCGACGCTCGCCGCCCTCGTGCTCGCAATGGCGGTCTTGGGCGGGTGCGCCGGCACGCGGATCGACACCACCTACGCCCGGCCTTACCCCGCAGAGATCGTGCAGGGCGAGACGCTGGACATCCAGGTCTTCAGGCGGAAAGGGCGGGTCGAGTTCACCAACACCACGGCCCGGAGCTTCGGGCCGGCGACCCTCTGGCTGAACCGGTGGTTCAGCCGGCCGATCGAGCCGCTGGATGTCGGCGAGAGCCGCTCGTACCGGCTCGATGAGTTCCGCGACGAGTTCGGCGAGGGGTTCAGGCCGGGCGGGTTCTGGGCGACGCGTTCGCCCGACCGCCTTTACCTCGCCCAGCTCGAGGTCGAGCGGGAGAACGGGCCGACGCTGTACGGGCTGATCGTCGTCTCCGACCGGCCGGATTGATCCCCGCTTCTTCCCCCCACTGGCGGAGCACGCACGATGGCGAACATCCTCGTGGTCGGGCCGCACCCCGACGATCAGGAACTGGGCATGGGCGGGACCATCGCCAAGATGGCCTCGCTCGGGCACGATGTGCTCCTGCTGGACATCACCGACGGGGAGCCGACGCCCTATGGCGACCCGGTGACCCGGGCCGGCGAGGCGGACGCCGCCGCGAAGATCCTCTCGCCCGACCCGGCGGAGCACCCCGGAGGCAAGCCCGTGCGTCGGGTGACGATCGGGCTGCAGAACCGGTTGGTGGAGCACACGATCGCGGCGCGGCACGCGGTCGCGGGCGTGATGCGGGCGCACCAGAGCGATGTGGTCTTTGCGCCGTACTTTGAGGACGCTCACCCGGACCACCGGGCGGTGACGCGGATCGTCGAGGACGCGCGCTTCGACGCGAAGCTGACGAAGCTGGAGATGCCGACGCCCCAGGGGATGACGCCGGGGCAGGCGTGCTACCCGCGCTGGCTGTTCTACTACTACGCGACGCACCTGCGCTGGGTGGCGGACCCGAGCTTCCTGATGGACATCACGGGGTTTCTTGATCGGAAACTCGAGTCGATCCGGGCGTACCGGACGCAGTTCGTGCTGCCCGAGAAGAACCGGGGCGTGGTTGAATGGGTGGAGGCGTCGGGTCGGTACTTCGGCAGCCGCATCGGCGTGACGCACGCCGAGCCATTCTTTACCAAGGAGCCGGTGGGGCTGTCGGACCTCGGGGTGCTGGTCGGGCTGTGAGGCCGGCAGCCGGGGCCCCGCGCGGGTCGGCCGCTAAAGTCTCTTTATGAATCCGACCGCGAACCTGCTGCTGCCGGAACTCATCGAGCTCTTGGAGAAGCGTCGCTTCCGTGACCTCCGCGAGTCGCTGCGCGGGCTGGACCACCGTGATGTGGCCGACCTGCTGGCGGAACTCGACCCGCCGCAGGCTGCGCTGGCCTTCCGCATCCTGCCCAGCGACGAGATGGCCGACGTGTTCTCGTACTTCGACCCCGAGGTGCAGGAACAGATCATTAACGAGCTGGGTGAGGAGCGTGCCTGGCGCGTCCTAGAGGACATGAACCCCGACGACCTGGCGGCCCTCTTCGACGACCTGCCTTCTGAGGTCGCGCGGGCGATGATGGAGCGGCTGAGCCCCGAGACGCGGCGCCACACCCAGCTGATCATGGGCTACCCGCTCGAGTCCGTCGGGCGGCTGATGAGCCCCGAGTATGTGCGCATCCGACCGGAGTGGACCGTCGCCAAGGCCTTGGAGAACATCCGGCGTTACGGGCACGACGCGGAGACCCTCAACTGGGTCTTCGTGATCGACGCCAAGCACCGCCTCGCCGACGAGCTGCACATCAGAAAGCTTCTGCTGGCCGACCCGGAGACGAAGGTCGCCGAGCTGCTCGACGGACGCTTCATCGCCCTCCGCGTCGACGACGACCAGGAAGAGGCCGTCCGAAAGCTGAACGACTACGACCGCTCGGCCCTGCCGGTGATCGACGCCAACGGCGTGCTCCTGGGCATCGTCACCTTCGACGATGTCGCCGACATCGCCGAAGAAGAGGCCACCGAGGACTTCCACAAGCTCGGCGGCATGCGCAAGCTCGACACCGCCTATTCGAGCACAGGCATCGGGGCGCTCTTCAGGAAGCGCGCGCCCTGGCTCGTGGCGCTGGTGGGGATCAACCTGATGTCGTCGGGCGTCATCGCGGCGTTCGAGGAGGTGCTCGAGGCGGCGATCATGCTCGCGTTCTTCCTCCCGCTGCTGATCGACAGCGGCGGCAATGTCGGCTCGCAGGCCGCGACGCTGATGGTCCGCTCCCTTGCGACGGGCGATGTGCTCCTGCGGCAGTGGTTCCGCGTGGTGCGCAAGGAGCTGTTCGTGGGCGTCTGCCTCGGTCTGGCGATGGGCGTCGCCAGCGCCGCCCTCGGCCTGTTCCGGGGCAACTGGGAGATCGGGCTGATCGTCGGGCTTTCGATGGTCAGCATCGTGCTGGTGGCGAACATCGTCGGCACGCTGCTCCCGTTCATCCTGAGCAAGATCAGGATCGACCCGGCGGTCGCGAGCGCGCCCTTGATCACGACCGTCGCCGACACGCTCGGCCTGCTGATCTACTTCTCGATCGCCAGCGCGATCCTCACCGGGCTGGACGCGGAGACCGTCGAGGTCGCCGCGAACATCGGCGAGGCGTGCGTCGCGGCGGTCGCGGGGCAGTAACGCCGGGCGAGTTTCGGCATGAGGGCCGAAAGGATCCGGGGATAGCCGGGGAGATCCGGAGACCCGACTCTTCGCTCCGCTCAGAGGTCGGCGTCCTCGCGCGAGACAGTCGTGTGCCCGACAGGGACACGCTCGTTGAATGCGAAAAGGGGGGGCGCCCGCGCGGGCGCCCGCCCTTCTGTTTTTTGGACTGTTGCGGCTCAGGCCGGCTGGGCCGAGGTGCTGAGGTTGCGGATGCTCGCCTCGCGTCGCTTCGGACCGCTCTGCGTCGGCTCCTCGTAGGAGTGGAAGTTCTCGCTGAAGCGCACCAGCCTGAAGCTGTTGGCCAGCACGAAGATCTCGCCGGCGAAGTGGTACAGGGCCGCGGCGGGAACCGCCAGCATGCCCGTCGACGCGAGCACCAGGCCCACGATCACGATCAGGATCGAGGCGGCGATGTTCTGGGCGATGATGAGCTTGGTCCTGCGGCTGAGCTCGATCAGGAACGGGATGCGGCTGAGGTCGTCGGTCATCAGCGCGACATCGGCGGAGTTGGCCGCGATGTCAGAGCCGGCCAGGCCCATGGCGACGCCGACATCGGCCGCCGCCAGCGACGGGCCGTCGTTGATGCCGTCGCCGACCATCATGACGGTGTAGCCCATGTCGGTGAGGCGGTGGATCTGCTCGTGCTTCTCTTCGGGGAGGCACTCGGCCTCGATCGCGTCGACGCCGACGGCGACGCCCACTCGCTTGGCGACGGAGATGCGGTCGCCGGTGAAGATCGCGACGGTGCGGGCGCCGAGTTCGCGGAGGCGTCCGACGACGCCGCGGGTCGCGCGGCGGACCTTGTCCTCAAGGCCGACGACGCCGAGGTACTTGCCGTCGCGGACGACATGCACGCCCGACATGCCCTCGATCTTGCGTTCGATTTCGACGATCTGTGTCTCGATGTCGGGGAAGAGCTCGACGAGCCACTTGGCGCGCCCGACATGCAGCTCGCCCTGGCCGGTCCTGGCGCGGACGCCTCGGCCGTGGATCTCTTCGAAGTCGTCGGTGCCCTCTGGCTCGATGCGGGCGGCGCGTGCGGTCGCGACGATGGACTGGGCCAGCGGGTGGTTGGAGTGGACCTCGGCCTCCGAAGCCGCACGCAGCAGCTCGGCGCCATCGATGCCCTCGGCGGGGACGAGGCGGGAGACCTCGAACTTGCCGGTGGTCATCGTGCCGGTCTTGTCGAAGACGAACGCGTCGCAGCTCCCGGCGGTCTCCATCGTGCTGACGCGCTTGACCATGATGCCCAAGCGGGCGGCGGCTGCGAACGCCGCGAGCATCGCCGACGGGCTCGCCAGGAGCAGGGCGGCGGGGCAGGCAACGATGAGCACGGTGATTGCACGCTGGGCCGCCTGATCGCGGACCGCGGCCGACTCGCTCTGGCTGCTGATGAACCAGACAAGGCCCGCGATCATCAGCGCGATCGGGACGAAGAACTCGCTCACGCGCTGGATCAGCAGCTGGCGGGGTGTGCGGCTGGTCTCCGCCTCGCGGATCAGCTCGGTCACCTTGCCGATGGTCGTGTCTTCGCCCACGCGGCTGACGGTCATGTCGAACTGGCCGGTCAGGTTGCTCGTGCCGGCGTACACCTCGCTGCCCTGCTGCACCTCGACGGGCATCGCCTCGCCGGTCAGCGAGGCCTGGTTGATCGTCGAGCGCCCCGAGGCCACGATGCCGTCGACCGGAAGGTTTTCGCCGGGGCGGACGCGGACGGTCATGCCGACCTTGACCGTGTCCAGATCGACTTCCTCTTCCGTCCCGTCTGCTTTGACGACGCGGGCGATGTCCGGCGTGAGGTTGATCAGGTCCTCGATGGCCCGCTGGGCGCCGAAGGCGGTGCGGCTGAGGATCTGGTCGGCCAGGAGCAGCACGAAGGCCAGCAGGCCGGCGGTCGCGTACTCGCCCGTGACCAGCGCCGCGACGATCGCCAGGGCGACCAGCGTGCTGGAGGAGGGCGTGAGGTTCCGGAGCTCCTTGATCGCCGCGAGCACCAGGGGCGTGCCCAGGATGATCGCGCCGATGAGGGCGGGGACATCGGCGATGTCCGGCGGCAGGAAGCCGAAGCCCGGCAACAGCCCGCCGAAGCCCTTGGACATCATCGTGACGAGGACGAGCACCCCGCCCGCCAGATACAGCGGGAGGTAGGTCTCGATCTTCGCGATCTCGTTGTGGGCGCAGCCCTGATGGCCGCCCCACTCGTTCACATGATGCTTGTGCGCGGGGCTGCGGTCGCCGTCGGTCTGATGCATGGTCTTGACGCTCCGTGCGGGGCGAGGAGGCCCGAGTCTGCGATCGGTCGGCGGAGGGAGTGCGACCCTGCCGAGGCCGGCAGAGCGCCGACGACAGCACAGGCCGGGCGGATGCCCTCGGCCCTCCGGAGAAAGATTCCGTGCCGATGGTACGCCAAAGGCCCGGGCCCGGTTCGATGACCGGTTCGACGCCCGCCGGTCGGCTATCTTCTCTGTTGTCCACGATGGCCGCAGACACCAATCCCAACCCGAACGCGCCGCTCTCGCCTCCGGGCCGCCCCGCCGAGATCGCGATCCTCGGCCTCGGCCAGATGGGCCTCGCCTGCGCAGGGATCTTGACCTCGGGCGACCCCGCCAAGGGCAGCGGCGAGCGGCCCGTGCCCAGAGTCCGCATCTGGGGCCACGACCAGACCGAGGCCGGGCGCCTCAGCCAGACCCGCAAGAGCGACCGGCTCGAAGGCTTCACCCTCCACGAGAGCGTCCGCGTGGTGCTCGATGACGCCGAGCTTTCCAAGGCGGACCTGATCGTCGCCGCGATCCCCGTCCAGCACATCCGCGAGGCGCTCGAACGCCTCGCCCCGCGCGTCGCGCCCGCCACGGCGGTGGTCTCGGTCGCCAAGGGGATCGAGAACGGCTCCCTGCTCCGACCGACGCAGGTCGTCGCCGAGGTGCCGGGCAAACGCCCGGTGGGGGCGCTGAGCGGGCCGACGATCGCGGCCGAGCTCGCCCGGGGCCTGCCCGCGACGATGATCGCCGCCTCTTCTGACGCCCCCCTGGCCAAAGAGGTCCAGACCCTCTTCAGCACGCGCTGGCTCCGCGTGTACACCAACGACGACCTGATCGGGGTCGAGCTGGCGGGCGCGTTGAAGAATGTGATCGCGATCGCCGCGGGCATCCTCGACGGCCTCCAGGCGGGCAACAACGCCAAGAGCGCCCTGCTCGCTCGGGGGCTCGCCGAGATCACCCGCCTAGGCGAGGCGATGGGCGCAAGGCCCGATACCTTCTTCGGCGTCGCAGGCGTCGGCGACCTCGCCACGAGCTGCTTCAGCCCCGAGGGCCGCAACCGCTCCTGCGGCGAGGCGCTCGGGCGCGGCGCCAAGCTCGACGAATACCTCTCCGCCACCCGCCATGTCGTCGAGGGCGTCTGGACGACCAGAGCCGTGGTCGACCTGGCCCAGCGCCAGGAGGTCGAGATGCCGATCGTCGAATCGGTCCACGCGGTGCTCTTTGACGGGATGGACCCGATCGAGGCGATCGACCGCCTGATGAGCCGCCAGCTGAAAGAGGAGCGGATCGGCTGAAAAGCCGCCAACCGCCTTGCTCCGGTCCCCCGAACCTGTATCTTGGAGGCGGTCCCGATCGCCGCACGCAGCGGCCGAGGGCGTGGGGGGGAAGGAGCGATCCCGCATGTCGATCCGCGCCATGAGTGTTGTTTGTGTCGGCGCCATCGGTGTCGCGTCCGCCGCCGAGGTGCCTGTGCACTACGACTGGCTGGGCGAGGACGGGCGTCTGCGGGGCGGGTTCGCCCGGATCCCCGCCGACCCGCCGGTGCAGATCGATCACGGCGCGATCGTCGGGATCGAGCGCCTGCCCTTCGGCGATCTGGCCGAGGGCCCGGGGCAGAACCGGGTGCGGACGGTCTACCTCGGCGACGGCTACCTCGAAAACGAACTCGCCCATTACGCCCACCGCGTGCAGGTCTCGGCGCAGCAGGTCTTCGCGGCCGAGCCGCTGCGGACCTACGAGCCGCTGTTCGAGGTTTTCAGGGTCGACATCGTCAGCAACGAGTCTGGCGTGAGCCATGACCCGACCTTCCCGCTGTGGCGCGACACGGCGCTGGGGATGCGTTACTGGTGCAACAACATGGAGCGTCTGCTCTGCGTGAACACCAACGCGGCACGCGCTTTCGCCCAGGCCGCGACAAACCCCGCCCAGCCCGACCTCATCATCGCGCTGGCCAACAGCAACAAGTACGGCGGCGCGGGCTACCCCTCCCTCGCCATCGGCACCGCAGCCGCGAACAACAGCGCCGCCTCGCAGATCATCATCCACGAGATCGGGCACGCGCTGGGCAAGCTGGCCGACGAGTACACCTACGGCGGACCGACCGTCTACACCGGTCGCGAGCCCGCCGCCCCGAACTCTTCGATCTACAACGCCCAGCAGCAACTCGCCCAAGGCCGAAAGTGGCACCGCTGGATCGGCGAGAACATCCCCGCCCTCGACGGCGTGCACTCGACCTTCGAGGGTTCGAGCTACAGCGAAGAAGGCGTCTACCGCCCCACCAACAACTCGATGATGCGGAGCCTCAACCGCCCCTTCAACGCGCCGTCGGCCGAGGCGCTCGTGATCGAGATCTACAAGATCGTCCGCCCGATCGACGCGGTGTTTCCGCCGCAGGGCGCTGTGAACAACTGTGAAACGCTGAGCGTGACGCCCGTGCAACCGTTCGATCACGCGCTGGACATCGAGTGGTTCGCCGACGGCGTGCCGCTGGCGTTTTCCGGCTCGACGCTCGATCCGTGCGACCCGGCCCTCGGCCTTTCGGGCTCGGTGCTGATCGAGGCGGTCGTGACCGACAACACCGAGTTCGTCCGCGACCCCGAGGCCCGCGACCTTTACCTGACCGACAGCGCGAGCTGGACCGTCGACATCCCCGCCGCCTGCCCCGCCGACCTCAACGGCGACGGCGTGGTCGACGCCGACGACTTCTTCCTCTTCCTCCAGCTCTTCGCCGCGGGCGATCCGATCGCCGACTTCAACGGCGACGGCGTCATCGACGCGGACGATTTCTTTGCGTACCTCGCGGCGTTTGCGCAGGGGTGCTGAACAAGCGCCGCCCGCGATCGTCTCTGAGCGGCGTTCTCGGGCCTGCTTCGGGTGCTTTCCTCATGCCTTGCCGCGCGGTTCGGGTCCGTTCGGGCTGGACTCGCGGCGGGCGATCGCGTCCAATGGTGCAGGACCCACGGGGCCGCGCTGGCCGCGGCTTTCGCACGGAGGAGATCACCATGCATCGCACCACGACCCGTCTCGGCATCGCCGCCGCTGTTTCGCTCGCCGCTTCGGCCGGCGCCACGCTGCCCACCGAGTGGACCTTCGAGCTGCAGGCCCGATCGTCGCTGAACCCGGACATCCCCGCGTTCAACCTGCCGCAGGGCACCTCGCTCTCCAGCCAGGCCGCGAAGATCGACGAGGACGGGGGCGTGGCCATCCGCTTTGTCGGCGGCGGCACGGGCGTGACCGAGGGCATCTTCTACGGGATCGGCGGCGTCGGCGG
>REET01000317.1 GCA_007694925.1 Phycisphaerales bacterium
CACTGGCGGCTTGCCCGCCGGTGCGTGACGAACCATCTGTAACAAACCCGCCGCAAACCCGCGGCAGCACCCCGACCTTTCCTCTGCGAGGCGATCCATGGATGCCGGTATTGTCGGCCTGCCCAATGTGGGCAAGAGCACGCTGTTCAACGCGTTGACCGCCGCGGGCGCGCACGCCGCGAACTACCCGTTCGCGACCATCGAGCCCAATGTCGGTGTGGTGCCGATCCCAGACCCTCGCCTCGCGACGATCAACAGGTTCATCCAGACCGAGAAGATCGTCCCCGCGAGCCTGCGGATCGTCGACATCGCCGGCCTCGTCCGCGGCGCCAGCAAGGGCGAGGGCCTGGGCAACCAGTTCCTCAGCCACATCCGCGAGGTCGACGCGATCCTCCAGGTCGTCCGCTGCTTCACCAAGGCGCCGGGCGGCGAGGATGTCACGCATGTCGAGGGCTCGGTCGACCCTATCCGCGACGCCGAGACCATCGAGACCGAGCTGATCCTCTCGGACATGCAGACCGTCGAGAACGCGCTGCCCAAGGCCGAAAGAGCCGCGCGCAGCCGCGAGCCCGAGTCGATCGCCCGCTTCGAGATGCTCAAGAAGGTCCAGCCCGTGCTCGACGAGGGGCTGCCCGCCCGCTCGGTCTCGCTCGACAAGCCAGAGCACGCCAAGCTCTTCAAGGGCCTCGGCCTCATCACCGCAAAGCCGATGATGTATGTGATGAATGTCGATGACAGCGATGTCAACGGCAAGGGCGAGCTCTGCCAGAAGGTCCGGGCCCGGGCCGAGGCCGAGGGCGCAGAGGCCGTCGCCGTCTGCGCACGCATTGAGGAGGAACTCGCCGAGCTCGACCCCGAAGACCGCGCCGAGATGCTCGCCGACTACGGGATGGAAGAGCCCGCCCTCGCCAAGCTCGCCCGCGCCGCCTATCGCCTGCTCGGCCTCCAGAGCTTCTACACCGCCGGGCCGAAGGAGATCCGCGCGTGGACGGTGCCCATCGGGACCAAGGCGCCCCAGGCCGCGGGCGTCATCCACACCGACTTCGAGAAGGGCTTCATCCGCGCCGAGGTCTACTCCGTCGCCGATCTCGAGGAGTACAAGACCGAGAAGGCGATCCGCGAGGCCGGCAAGATCCGCATCGAGGGCAAGGGCTACACGATGCAGGACGCGGATGTGTGCCACTTCCTGTTCAATCTCTGAAGAAGAGACGGAGAGACGAAGAGACGGAGAGACGGAGAGACGGAGAGATCGCAGGAGTAGGGCTTCACCGGCGACGGATCGATCTCTGTCAATCTCTCAGTCTCTCCGTCTCTTCGTCTCTCTCTCCGTCTCTCTCTCCCCTTCTCTCCATCTGTTCCCATCAACCCCGAATCAACACCAGCGCCCGCAGCAGCTCGGCGATCGTCCATGCCTGCGCGATGCACCCGTCCCAGCGTCGGGGGTGATCGGGCGCGTCTTCGGCGTCGAAGACCTCGGGCAGCTGGCCCGGGATCGGGCCCTCCAGCAGCATCGAGAGCAGCGGGTCGATCGCCCGCCGCGCCTCGGTGCGTGCGCCCTGCGAGAATGACTCGCTTCGAAGCAGCGCCTCGACATACGCCCCGATCAGCCAGGGCCAGACGGTCCCGTTGTGGTACGCCGCGTCGCGCTCCATCATCGGGCCCTCGAACCTCGGCCGGTACCCCGTCGAGCCCGGCGCCAGCGTCCGCAGCCCCATCGGCGTCAGCAGCTTCTCGCGGCAGACCCTCACCACAGACTTCATCGTCCCCGCGTCGAGCGGCCCGTCCGAAAGGCTCGCGGCAAAGAGCTGGTTCGGCCTCAACTCGCGCGAAGGCTTCCAGTCCGAGCCGTCCGGTTCGAGCCGGTCGAACAGCCCGCCATCGGGGTCGATGAACCGCTTGCGGAACGCGACCGCCGCCCGTTCGCGCAGCCCCAGCAGGCTCGAAGACATCCCCGGGTCGTCACGCTCCAGATGACGCGCCAGGCGGCTGAGCCCGTGCACCCACAGCGCGTTGATCTCGACCGCCTTGCCGTGGCGCGGCGTGAAGGTCACCCCGTCCCGCTGGGCGTCCATCCAGGTGAGCTGGGTCTCTTCGTCCCCCGCGGCGATCAGCCCGTCCTCGGGGTCCATCCCGATCTTGTACAGCGTCCCGTCCCGGTACGCCTCGATCACGCCGAGGCACGCACGCCCGATCTCGCCGGAGAAGATGCCGCTGTCTCCCGTGGCATCGGCGAGTTCCGACGCGGCGTGGACATACCAGAGCGACGCGTCGACCGTGTTGTACTCCGCCTCGCCCGTGCGGTCCTCGAAGCGGTTGGGGATGATCCCGTCCTTCTGGTACGCCGCGAAGGTCTCCAGCACGCGCTTGGCCTCGTCGGTCCGCCCGGTGAGGATGAGCAGGCCGGGCAGGGCGATCATCGTGTCGCGCCCCCAGTCGCTGAACCACGGGTACCCCGCGATCACGCTCTCGCCCGGCTCGTCGGCGATGTTCGCCGGCGTGCGCATGACGACGAAGTCCGCCCCGGCTTCGGCCAGCGCACAGAGCGCCGGCGCGTCGCCATCGTCCTCAGCGATCCCGGCGCTCTCCATCGCCGCCGATGCCAGCGACGAACGACGCTCGCATTCGGCCCGCTCGCTCTCTTGCGCGTCCTGCGGCGGGTTGGCGTCGGCCGAAGCGAACAGACGCAGGGAGACCGGCCCGCTCGATGGCGCGACTTCCCAGCGGAACACCCCCGCCGAGCAGAGGTCCTCGACATCGTCCTGCCCGCGATCGGTCTCCCACCTGTAGTGCAGCGACTCGTACCACGCGAGATCGCGCACGAATGACGCATCGGGCGCGTAGAGGTGCAGCCCCTCTTTCCGGTCGGTCAGCACGCACCCGCCCTCGACCTCGCGCACGCGGAACGGGTCCGCGGAGGACCGCCGGCGCAGCTCGTGCATGTCGCTCAGCCGGCCCAGCGGCCGGACATCGAGCCGCACCGGGGCGGGGCTCTCCCCGAGCTCGTACACAATCTCCGCCGCGTTCCTGCCCCGGATCAGGCGCAGCGTCCGCTTCAGTTCGACGCGCTCGCCCCCCGCCTCGATCATCCATGTCCACGCGCAGTGCGTACACCCCCGCTCGAAGCGGACCAGCCCCGGGTGCCGGCCCGGACGCTCGGGGTCGTCCTTGAAGTGAAAGAGCGTGAGGCGGACGGGCGTGTCAGACGAACCGATATAGACCGCCTCGTCGAGCGCGCTCAGCGACATCACGCGGCCGACCGGCGGGCTCATCGCGCTGATCAAGAGCCCGTGGTAGCGGCGGGTCGGCACGCCCAGGACCGTGCCCATCGCAAAGCCCCCCATCCCGTTGGTCAGCACCCACTCGGCCTTGAGACCCTCGGCGGCGATCCTGTCGGCGTCCCAGACGATCGTCCCGCGTCCGCTGCTGTCGGTCATGGCTGCTTCCTTGCGTCAGGTGATCCACCCGATGGTACCTCGGCGCCGGGGCGTGCCAGCCCCGCGGGCGACGATCGCGCACGAAAACCCGCCCGGCGATGCCGGGCGGGCTGGGTGTTGATGCGGCGGGGGCGGAGGGCCCCGGAACTCAGCGCGGGATCGGATAGGGCGCCAGACGCGAGGGCCGGTCGACCAGCCACATCCGCCCGAGGTCCATCCAGACCGCGCGGAAGTTGGTGTCGAAGGTGACCGTGGTCGCGTTCCTTGCCTCGTCCGAGCTCTCGTAGAGCGTGTCGATCTCGGGCGACGGGTTCAGACGCAGGCTGTGCTTGCTGGTGGTCTGCGACTTGCAACCGGCCAGGCCCACCGCCAGGCAGCAGGCAGCAAGCGCACACGCCTTCAGGCAACGACGATTGTTCATGGCACGCGCTCCTGGTGCTTCAATAGGGCGGCCGGGGCCGCGGATGCTCTGCCGCGCCGGATACCTCGACCCGCGCGGGATCCGGAAGGGGGTCCGGAACGACAGTTGTACCCGATCAGGCCAGTCGGCGTCAAACCGGGCGACCGGACGAGGGTACGCACCTTCCCCCGGACTGTTCCCGGTCTCAACCTCTCGGAATCTGAACCGGATCGGGATGATTCTTGAGCCAAACAGGGTTCCATCACCCGAGCCGAGCCGATATGCTCGGCGGCGGCCGGAGAGCTTCCGGCTGCGCAGCGGGTTCGGGCGACAATGACCGAACCTTGTACGATCCCCGAGGGAGCCGGAACCCCGCGACGACGGTCAGGCCGCCACCGAGCGGAAGGCCCGGATCGCGAGTAAGGCACCCACCTGATTCGGGGTTCGGTTTTCTCCCAGCACGCTGCGCAGCCGGCCGCTCTTTGGTCCCTTGGCCCGCCCGGGCCCCGGCCCGAAACGAGGGCGTAAATAACCACATCTTGGACTATTGTTTCCACAGGCTGTTCACGAATTGTGGATAACCGGTCGCTCCGATTCTCGCGATCGTGCTGGACCCTCCCTCGCCGATGGCCCGATGGTCGCTCTATGACCATGCCGAACATCGACGGGACCGACATCACTTCCGCCGCCAGCCTCATGGTCGCAAAGAAGACCCTCGACACCGCAAAGCAGCAGGGCGAGGAGATGGTCGGCATGATCCGTTCGGCGGCCAAGGCGGGCGAGCAGATCCGCCAGGAGGCGACCTCGGGCGCACGCGTTCAGCCCCCCACCGACGGGCGGCTGGATGTGACGGCCTGAGATCGGTCGATCCGACATCACGCGCCCGCTCCGCGGCGACCTCTGCCTCCACAGAACCCGCTCTTTGTTGCTTGAACCGCACCGATCTGCGGGCGATGCCTGCGCCGGATGCATCGGCGCATCGTCCGATGACTGCTCTGTGATCGCTGGCTTTCGCGAAGATTGGCCAAAGGCTCGGCGTGCAGGTGGATGCGCAAGGCGTCGCCGCTAACATCCGCCCCATGCTCCAGACCCCGCCGTAACCGCTTCGACCGCTGCTCTTCCTTTCGCATTTGTACCGCTATGCAACTCGCCGCCACGCGCTCGTCGCGGTGCGGCTGCGGCTATCTCTCCGGAGCGTTCGTTGATCCTCAATTTCTTCCGTAAGCAGCAGCAGAACATCAAGAGTGATGTGCTGTCGGGTCTGACTGTCGCCCTCGCGCTCGTGCCCGAGGCGGTCGCGTTCGCGTTCGTGCTCGGTGTCTCGCCGATCATCGGGCTGTACTCGGCGTTCTTCGTCGGCCTTGTCGCCTCGCTCGTCGGCGGGCGCCCGGGGATGATTTCGGGAGCAACCGGTGCGATGGCGGTCGTTGTTGTCTCGCTGGTGGCGATCCACGGGATCGAGTACCTGTTCCCCGCGGTCGTGCTCTGCGGCTTGATCCAAACGGCCGTGGGTATCGGACGCTTGGGCAAGCTGATCCGGATGGTGCCGCACCCTGTACTGCTCGGCTTTGTCAATGGGCTTGCGATCGTGATCGCGATGTCGCAGATCGGCAGCTTCAAGATCGCCGATTCGCTCGGACGCGTGGGGTTTGTGGACGGGCCGGCGCTCTGGATCATGCTCTCGCTGGTGGCGGTCACGATGGCGATCATCTGGCTGCTGCCCAAGCTGACGCGTGCGGTGCCGGCCTCGCTGGTCGCCATCGTGTTTGTCAGCGGGCTGGCTTACTTCGGCAACCAATGGCTGGACAAAGATCTTGCGCCCGAAGGCAACAGCAATGTTGTCCTGACCGTCGGCGACATGCTGATGAACAACGCCCGGGCGGACGCCGCGGCGGGGGTGATCGGGGCCGCGCCCGGCGCCATGCAGGCGGACATCCGCGGCGCGATCGAGGCGATCGATCCGAGCGAGGCCAGCCTCGCGGCGGGGCTCCCCAAGCCGTTCTTCCTCGAGTACGCCCTCCCGCCGATCACCTTTGAGACGCTCTGGATCATCGCGCCGTTTGCGCTGATCTTGGCCGCGGTGGGGTTGATCGAGTCGCTGATGACGATGACGCTCATCGACGAGATCACCGACACTCGGGGCCGGGGCAACCGCGAGTGCATCGGCCAGGGGGCGGCCAACATCACCTGCGGCTTCTTCGGCGGCATGGGCGGGTGCGCGATGATCGGTCAGTCGCTGATCAATGTGAACTCCGGCGGGCGCGGACGCCTCTCGGGCGTCTCGGCGGCGTGTTTCCTCCTGCTCTTCATGCTCTTCCTTTCGGGCTGGATCGAGATGATCCCGATCGCGGCGCTGGTGGGCGTGATGTTCATGGTGGTGATCGGGACCTTCGAGTGGGCGTCGCTCCGGATGTTCGGCCGGATGCCGGGCACAGACATGCTGGTGATGGTCGTCGTGACCGGCTACACCGCGATCATGCACGACCTCGCGACGGCCGTGATCATCGGCATCATCCTCTCGGCGCTCTGCTTCGCGTGGGAACAGGCCAAGCACATCGGCGTCGACATCAAGCACAACGAGTTCGGCGCCAAGATCTACCAGCTCCACGGCCCGCTCTTCTTCGCCTCGACCACGGCGTTCAAGCGGCTCTTCGACCCCCAGAACGACCCCGACGATGTCGTGATCGACTTCTACTACACACGCGTGTACGACCAGTCGGGGCTGGAGGCGATCAATTCGCTCGCCGAGAAGTACTCGGCGCTGGGCAAACGCCTGCACCTGACCCACCTGAGCCCCGAGTGCCGCCAACTGCTCGGCAAGGCGGAGAAGTTCGTCGTGGTCAACATGTCGGAAGACCCGCAGTACCATGTGGCGTCCGACCGGCTGGCGTAGACGGGCCTCATGGACTCTCTGCGGCTTTGGCTTCGTTGATCTTCTCGATCCATCACTCCGGCGGATCGGCGAGCCGGTAGCTGGTGCTGCGGCCCTTGGCCGGGTTCTGCACCAGCACGCCGTACTCGACCAGCGCTCGGATGTCCCGCAAGGCCGTATCGCTTGAGCACTTGGCGATCTTGGCGTACTTGGCCGTGGTCATGTAGCCCTTGAAGCCATCGAGCATGCGGTTGATGATCAGGCGTTGGCGCGGATTCACGGGTCGATCGGCGAGCTTCGCCCAGAGCCGTGCCTTGCCGAGCACACCCGCGAGCACGCCCTCGGCACGGACGATCGAACGGCCGAGGCAGGCGATGAACCATTCGAGCCAGGGCGTGATGTCGGTGTCGCCCCGCTGGCGGAGCTCCAGCTCGCGGTAGTAGTCCTTCCGTTCAGCTTCGATCTGTGTCGACATGCTATAGAAGCGGTCGGGCAGCCCGTCGGCGCGCGCGAGGCACATGTCGGCGATGGCGCGTGCGATCCGTCCGTTGCCGTCGTCGAACGGGTGGATCGTGACAAACCAGAAGTGCGCTGCGCCGGCCATGAGCACTGGATCGATGCCGCTGTCGGCGTTGAACCAGTCGAGGAACACGCCGACTTCCTTCTCGATCCGGTGCGCGGCCGGCGCCTCGTAGTGCACGCGTCGAGCGCCGATCGGGCCCGAGACCACCTGCATCGGACCCTCCGCGTCGGTCCGCCACCCGCCGACGACCATGCGCGGGTGCGCGATCGGAAAGAGCGAAGCGTGCCACTCAAACAGCCGCTCGCGCGTGAGCGGATCGCGGAAGTTCCGCACAGCGTCGAGCAGCACATCGACGAGCCCGTCCACGGCGCGGCCCGGCTCGGGCAGGCCCGCCGCATCGAGCCCGAGGCGCCGGGCGATCGACGACCGAACCGCCTCGGGGTCGAGCCGCTCGCCCTCGATGGCCGAGGTCTTGACGGCGTCGCCGGTCAGGACCGCCAACCCGGCCTCGGCCCGCAACTCGAAGCCGAGCCCCTCCATCCGACCGAGCAGCCGCCCCTGCGCATGCCGGACCGCCGCGAGCGGCGCGGCCAGTTCGTCGCTCCGCCACGAGAGGTCGGGCCAGGCTGTTCGTTCGTGGATCCAGATCACAATCACCGCATCCTTTGCGGCGATTGTATCGCCTATTCACCGCAGATTCTGCGGCGGCTAGGGACGCAATCGCCGCAAATCGGATACGGGAATGGTTATTGGGCCTTTCAGGGTCCTTGCCGGATCTTCTCGATCCACGCCTCGTGCTCGGGGTTGTCGGGGTCGAGGAGCTCCAGGTGCATCGGGAGGAAGAGGTCGTGCTCGGCGAGCAGCGGGAGCAGGTGAGGCCGGATCGCTTCGCGGGCGCGGGGATCGGCGGTGAACGGCGCGAGTTCGCAGGCGGCCACGGCTTCCCAGCCGGGGTCAAGCAGAATCGCCACATGCAGCGCGGCAGCGAACCGGAGCAGGCCTTCAGCCAGCGACTGATCCTGCTCGACAACCTCGCGCCATCGGAGCACCAGCAATTCGCCGAAGACCCTTTGCCCCCCAAAGTAATTCTCGACAAGTGATGCAAAGTCGCCGGCCTCAATGGCCGCGGCCGCCGAAGCCCAATCAAAGCGGTCATCCGGATGAATGTACATCAAACCGCTGTGCGCGAAATCAAAGAGTTCGTCTTCGTACCGGTCTTCGACCGCCCGGATGAACTTCTGCTCCTCCACGCTGGTCGAGAAGAACCGAACGGGCCCGAGTCGTGCCGCGGCGGCAAGCGAGAACTCTTCTGCGAGCGCCTCCGCGTCCGGCCACGCCGCCCGCAGGCGATTCGCCATCGCGCGATGGTCCTCGCGCTCGGTGTCGAGATACGGGAGATGAAGCGGGTGCAGCAGGCCCGCCTCGTCTGCGCGGCTGATCAGCATGTCGAACGCTTCGGGATAGTGAACAAGCATGCGTTCGGCGAACGCGAGTCTTACGCCGACCTCCTCGTGCCGCTCTCTGGCGAGCAGGACCATCTGTCGGCGCACCTCGTCCTGCATCGATTCGCCGACGATCTGCAATGCCCATCGACGCGACTCGGGGCTGTCGGTCTCGGGTCGATCTATCGACAGATTCCACAAGAGATGATCCTGGACGCGATGCATCGCCTCGACCGGGGATGATGTGTCGGCGCAATGCGTCACCGACCTATCCAGCGCGTCGCCGTACAGCGCCCATCGGTTCTCTCGCTCCAGAACGGCGCCCGTGAAGTCGAACACCGCCCCGACGATGTCCATGCCGCCGTCGTTCTCGATCGTCTCATCGATCCACGCGAGCACCGCGTCCTGATCGTCGAACACATCGAGCGAGAGGGCGAGCCAGTGCCCGAGTTCGATGATGCGCGGCTCTTCATCGACCCGCTCCT
>REET01000213.1 GCA_007694925.1 Phycisphaerales bacterium
ATCGGCGCGGCGGCCTTCGACAAACAACCCGTACTGAACTCGAACAACCGCGCTTTTTGCAAATGCATCGTCTAGGCTTGCCACCTGATTGCAACAACCGTGACAGGAGGTAGATGCATGCTGGGCCGGGTCTTCAAGGCGTACGACATCCGGGGGACCTACCCCGATCTGCTGACCGACCAGATGGGCTGGCAGATCGGCTACGGCGCCAGCCGCTTCCTGCTCGAAGACGCCGCGAGCGCCGGCGAGACGAGCCCGATGATGCACAATGTCGTCGTCGGGCGAGACATGCGGACCAGCAGCCCGCAGCTCTCTGAAAAGCTGATGGCGGGGATCAACGCCCACGGCGGGCATGTGATCGATGTCGGCCTTGTCGACACGCCGTTCATCTACTTCGCGGTGAACCACCTCGACTGCGCCGGGGGCGTGATGGTGACCGCCAGCCACAACCCGCCGCAGTACAACGGGTTCAAGATCTGCAAGCGTCTCGCCAAGCCTGTGGGCGAGGTGTCGGGGCTCGCGACGATCCGCAAGTACGCCGCGATGGCCGACAAGGGCGTGCAGGCCGCCGAGGGCAGCCGTCGCGAGCAGCGCGACCTGTGGGACGCGTACATCGCGCATGTGCGCCGCTTCATCGACCTCAACGGCAAGCAGATGAAGGTCGTCATCGACGCCTCCAACGGGATGGCTGGCACCGCGGTCCCCAAGATCTTCGGTCGCAAGGGCAAGGACATCGAGGGGCTCGACATCGTCGAGCTGAACTTCGACAACTCCAAGGGCGAGTTCGTCCACGAGCCCAACCCGCTGGTCGCCTCCAACCTCCAGCAGCTCCGCGAGGCGGTGCTGACCGAGAAGGCCGACCTTGGGATCTGCTTCGACGGCGACGCCGACCGCTGCGTCGTGGTTGACGAGAAGGGCGGGATCGTCGGGTGCGACCTGCTGACGGCCGTCCTGGCCAAGCATTTCCTCAAGAGGAGCCCGGGCTCGGCCATCGCGTACGACCTGCGCTCCAGCCGCGCCGTGGCCGAGGAGATCGAGGCGGCCGGCGGCAAGCCCCAGCGCGGGCGCGTCGGCCATGTGTTCATGAAGCAACTGCTGGCGGACACCAAGGGCGTCTTCGGGGGCGAGCTTTCGGGCCACTTCTACTTCAAGTCCAACTACTACGCCGACTCGGGCGTGATCGCGATGGCCTCGGTGCTGTCGGTGATCGCTTCGAGCGGGAAGACGGTGAGCGAGCTGGTCAGGCCCATCGCGCGGTATGTCCAGTCCGGCGAGATCAACTTCGAGACCGAGGAGAAGGACGAGGCGCTCGAGGCGGTGATCGAGGAGTACGCCACGCGGGGCGAGATCGATGATCTGGACGGGATCACGGTCGACTGCTTCGACGACGAGGGCTGGTGGTGCAACATCAGAAAGAGCAACACCGAGCCGCTGCTGCGTCTGAACGCCGAGGCGAGGGACGAAGCGACGCTGAACAAGATCGTCGAAGAGCTCAGCGCCCACCTGGGCACGCGCGTTGATCACTGAGACTGCGCAAGAAGGGAACGCCGCCAGACGATGAACCTCTCGCAGTTCTTCGATCACTGGAGCATCGCCGAGAACCCCTTCCGGGGCGAGGAGGCCCGCCACGACGAGGTCTTTGCGCGCCTCAGCTCGCCCGCCGCCGACGAGAGCGACCGCCCCGCGACCGTGCACTCGGACTTCGAGAAGATCCTCGGACAGCTCTCGCGCCCTTCAAGCTCGATCGTGTTCGGCGAGAAGGGCAGCGGCAAGACGGCGATCAAGATCCAGATCGGCGCCGCCGTCAACACCCACAACCGCGAGCGTCCGAACGAGAAGATCTATCTCGTCCACTACGACGACCTGAACAGCAAGCTCGACCACTTCCACGAGCGGGCCGGGGCCGATGACCCGAGCGAGTCGTTCCGCTCGATCCGGCTGGTCGACCACATCGACGCGATCCTCTCTGTCGGCGTGACGCGCCTGGTCGACATGCTCGTGGGCGAGCCCGACACGCCGGGCGCCGAGAGTTCGGCGACCGACACCGGGCCGGGCAGCGAGGCGGCACGCGCCGCCCGGCGCATGGACCCAGGCCTGAAGAAAGACCTGGTGCTGCTGCAAGCGGTCTACGACGCCCACGAGCGCGCGCACGACCGGACCGTGCGCCTGCGGAAGATCGTCCACCCCCCGATCTCGCGCTCGCGCCTCGCGTGGAACCTCGCGGCTGTCGGGGGCTGGCTGCTGCCGGCGCTCGTGCTGGCGGGGTTCTGGACCGTCGGGGGCGGACAGGGCGGCACGGCGTGGACTGTCGCGTTTGTTACGGCGTTGGCGCTCTGGGTGATCGTGCTGCTCAAGAGGCTGTGGTGGGACAAGCTGGGCGTGCGTCGCCAGGCGAGGCGGATCGCACGCCAACTCCGCATGCTCGACCGCAGCGACATCTCGATCGCCCGCTCGCTGGAGCACATCGAGCCGATGGACCGCCAGCCGGGCGTGCTGCCGGTGAGCAACTCCGACGAGCCCCGCTACCACATGCTCTCGCGCCTGCGCCGCGTGCTGGGCCAGCTTGGCTATTCGGGCGTGCTGGTGATCATCGACCGGATCGACGAGCCGACTTTGATCTCCGGCGACGCCGAGCGCATGCGCGCCGTGGTCTGGCCGATGTTCAACAACAAGTTCCTCCAGCAGGAACGCATCGGCGTGAAGATGCTCCTGCCGATCGAGCTGCGCCACGCGCTGTTCAAGGAGTCCAGCGCCTTCTTCCAGGAGGCGCGCCTTGACAAGCAGAGCCTGATCGAGCGCCTGAGCTGGACGGGCCCGATGCTCTACGACCTCTGCACCGCGCGTCTGCACGCCTGCCTGCGCAGCGGCGCCGAGCCGTTCTCTCTGCTGGACCTCTTCGCAGAAGATGTGACGCGACAGGACCTCGTCGACGCGCTGGACCAGATGCACCAGCCACGCGACGCCTTCAAGTTCCTCTACCGATGCCTCACCGAGCACTGCTCGAATGTGACGGCCGATCAGAAAGAGTGGCGCATCCCAAGGCTCGTGCTCGACCAGGTCCGCAGGCAGGAGGCCGAACGCCTCCAGGCGCTCTACCGCGGCATCAGGCCCGCGTGAGCGGCCTCACCGATCGCCGCGCCCCGCGTCGGCAGTCCGCTTGGCGCTGACGGTCACGGGCGAGGGCGGCTTGACGCCCCGCACCACGCGCACCGGCCCCACCACCTCGACGCCGACCTCCGTCCCCACGCTCACGCGCAGGTTCGGATCGACCTTCACCGGGATCGCGGCGCCGTTGCCGATGTCGACCGTCACGAGCCGGTGATCGCCCGCGTACTCGACGCGGACCACCCGCCCCGCGACCGACCTCGGGCAGCCCTCGGGGTTCAGGCGCAGGCCCTCGGGGCGGACGAAGACAGAGCAGCCCGCGCCGGCGCACGCCTCGCCGATCCCGTCGGCGCTGACGCGTCCGAGCCCGCAGCAGACCAGCCCGCCGTCCTCGACGCTCGCGTCGAGCAGCGCCCCGCGACCGACCATCGAGGCGACGCGGGTGTCGGCGGGATGGTCGTAGATGCGTTCGGGCGTGTCGATCTGGGCGATCTCGCCGTCGAGCATCACGCCGACGCGATCGGCCATAGTGAAGGCCTCGTCCTGATCGTGGGTGACGAGGATGGCGGTCGCGCCGCAGGCCTTGAGCGCATCGCGCACCTCGCGCCGGAGGGTCAGCCGCAGCGCACGGTCGAGATTCGCGAACGGCTCGTCGAGCAGCACCACCTCAGGCTCCGGCGCCAGCGCTCTGGCGAGGGCCACGCGCTGCTGCTCGCCCCCCGAGAGCTCGCCCGGGCGTCGGTCCGCCTTGTCTGCCAGACCCACAAGGTCGAGCATCTCGCGAGCCCTGGCCCGCTCCGCCCTGCCCGGCCCGCGCACAAGCCTCGACAGCAGCCCCCTCCCCTGCGACAGCCCGAAGGCGACATTGCCCAGGACGCTCAGGTGCGGGAAAAGCGCCGCCTCCTGAAAGACCACGCCGACGCGCCTCGCCTCGGGCGCCGCGGGTGTGGTCAGCCCCGCTCCGGCGACGGTCTTGCCGCCGATCTGGATCGAGCCCGCGCCGGGGTGCTCAAAGCCCGCGATGCAGCGGAGGAGCGTCGTCTTGCCGCAGCCGCTGGGGCCGAGCAGGCAGACGAGCTCGCCCCGATCGACGCAGAGGTTCAGCGAGCGCAGCACCGGCGTCTCTCCGAACGACTTGGAGAGGCTCCGGCAGCAGATCGCGTGCGCTTTGCATTCGGTCATCGCGTCAGTCCCTCCCGCATCGCCACAAGCCACACCAGCCCGGCCGAGACGCCGATGAGCGCCAGCCCGGGCGCCGCGGCCGACGCGAACATCGCCTCCCGCGTCGACGACCAGACCAGCTCCGCCAGGCTCACGCTCCCCGCGGGGCTGAGCAGCAGCATCGCCGGCAGTTCCTTCATGGCAGAAAGCGTCACCAGCACCCAAGCCGCTCCGATCCCCGGGGCCAACCCGGGCAGCGTCACTCCGACGAACGCGCCCACCGGCCCGCGTCCGAGCGTACGCGCCGCCTCCTCCAGCCGCACGGGCGACCGCTCTAAGGACGCCCGCAGCGCCATGAGCGACTGGGCCGCAAACAAGACCACGAACGCCGCGATCACCATCGCCCAGGTCTGGTACGCAAACGGCGTCGCACGCAGGGCGAAGAACGCCAGCCCGAGCGCCACGACGATCCCCGGGAGCGCAAAGCCGGTCGAGACCGCTCGCTCGACGAGGCCCGAGACGCGTCCGGGGTAGCGGGCCGCGAGCACCGCGGCCGGGGCGGTCATCAACACGCAGGCGACGCCCGCGGCGATCGCGACCGAGGCGGAAGTCGCCGCGCCCGCCCACAGCCCGCCGCCGATTGTCCTTTCCACGCCGAGCCCGCTCCCCCCCAGCCACGAGAGCAGCGTGAGCACCACCAGCAACACCGGCCCGGCGCCGATCAGCATCACCAGCGCGAACGCGGGCCAGCGCCACGCGCCCAGCCTCAGCGTCACGCCTCCGCGCGACGAGCCGCGCGCCGACGACCACTTTCCGCGCCGCCTCAGCAAGCCCCCCACACCCAGCAACGCCAGCACAAGCACGACCAGCAGCAGGCTCGAGACCGCGGCGCCCGTGCGGCTGAACGACGAGCGGTACTGCTCGTAGATCACCGCCGTCAGCGTGTCGCAGCGGAGCATCGTCACCGCCCCGAACTCGCCCAGCGTGTACAGCCCCACGAGCACGCCCCCACCCACGCACGCCGGCCACGACCACGCCAAGATCACTCGCAGCGTCGCGCCCAGCCCGCTCTCGCCCAGCGAACGCGCCGCGTCGATCAGCCTCGGGTCCACGCGCGAGATCGAGGCTCGCAGCGGCAGGTAGGCCAGCGGAAAGATAAACAGCGTCAGCACAATCGCGGCCGCCGAGAACCCGTGAACCGCACCCATGCCCTCAAAGACGCCGCCCGGCCCGCTCAGCCCCACCACCGCCGACGCGCCGACATAGCAGGGCACCGCCAGAGGCAGCACCGACACCACCGACGACAGCCGTCGCAGCGGCAGGTCCGTCGCCGCCGTCAGCACCGCCAGCACAAACGCGATCGCAACGGAAGCCCCCGCGACCACGCCCGCCAGCGCCGCGGTTCGCAGCACGAGGGCCAGCAGCCCGGGCCGGCGCAGGGTCTCCAGCAGCTCGCCCCCGCCCGCCTCGAACGCGCGCACGAAGAGGTACAGCACCGGCAACGCCGCGAGCACCCCCACCACCGACGCGCCGATGACCAGCGCCACCGGCGCACGCCTCACCCGCTCGGGCACAAACCGGCCGGACCCGCCCGTGCGCAAGACTGCCGCGCCGCCGGTATCCATCAGCGAGCGCTCCGTGCCGGTTTGGGCGAGCCGCGCTCGATCAAGGCAGCACCCCCGCGCGCGACATCAGCCGCAGCGTGCCTTCGAGATCGCTCAGGGCGCCCAAATCGATCGTGCCCGCGCCGACCCGCTCGAGCGTGGGCGCGCCCGCCGGGGGCTCGACCCCGGCGATCAGCGGGAACTCGAAAGTCTCGGTCGCGAAGTACGACTGCGCCTGCTCGGAAAGCATGAAAGCGATCAGGCGCTCGGAAGCCTCGTGTGTCGCGTCCGTCCCGCCTCGCCGACGCATCACGCCCGCACCCGCGACATTGACGAGCGAGCCCACGTCGTCGCCGCCCATGTAGTGGTTCGCGATCGGCAGGCGCGGCGACTCGGTCAGCATCCGCAGGGCGTAGTAATGGTTCACCAGCCCGATCGCGACCTCGCCCGACGCGACGGCCCGCACGGTCTCGGTGTTGTTGGCATAGGTCTTTGCGCCCGAGGCCCGCAGCGCCCGCAGCCACTGCATCGTCTTTTCGTCGCCATCGCGGGCCCGCATCGCCGAGACCATCGCCTGGAACGACGCGTTGGTGGGCGGATAGCCGACCTTGCCGGTCCACTCTCCGCCAAGCACCTCTTCGAGCGTCTGCGGGAGGGCCGCGGGATCGACGAGGTCGGTGTTGTACACGATCGTCCTGGCCCGCCCCGTCACGCCGACCCAGCCGCCTCCGGTCTCAGAGGCCCGCGACACGAATCGCGGCTCGACCGTGCGGCGCAGCGACTCGGGCAACGGGCGGAACCGTCCCGCCCGCTCGACCGCCGCCAGCGCCCCCGCGTCCTGGGCGAAGAAGAGATCCGCGGGCGTCCGGTCGCCCTCTTCCAGCAAGAGCGCGGCAAGCTCCGCCGTCCCGCCGTAGCGGACGCGGACACGGATCCCGGTCTCCCGTTCAAAGGACTCGAAAACAGGCGCCACAAGCTGGCGGGCCCTGCCGCTGTAGACCGTGATCGACGGCGAAGCGGCCTCCCGCGCCCCGTCCTCGGCCCGGCCGAACCCGGCGTGCATCGCCAGCGCAAAGACCGCTGCGATCCCCGCGATGACCGCGAACGCGTAGCGTTTATAGCCCATACAGACCTCCCGAATGCCCCGCGGCGTGGGCGCAGGGCCGGAACTCTATTGAGACAGAGTCTCAATAGCAAGTCTGCTACGCTCGGTGATTCATGCTGACAGAGGGCCCTCATCGCAGCGCGGCGACGGGGCGGCCACGGTCGAGGGCTGAGCGTCTCACGCCTCGGCGAAGCCCTCGCGGATCGCGAGGCGTACGAGGTCCGCTCGGCCATCGGCACCGAGCTTGCGGATGATGCTGCTCTGGTGACCGTCGATCGTTTTGGGGCTGCGCGACAGCTCCGCGGCGATCTGCGTGCGGGTGAGGCCCTTGCCGATCAGGCGCAGCACCTCGACCTCTCTCGGTGTGAGCGAGTGGATGGGGAGGACGCCATCCGCTGCGCCGCGGTCGCCGCGCTCTTCGAATCGGCGCCGGACTTTCGGGCCCATGACGAACCCCGCCCCTCCGGAGTTCACGACGCGGACGATCCCGTCGACGATGTCCTCCAGGGAATCGGACTTCGCGAAATAGCCGAACGCGCCGCAGCGCCTGGCCGAGGCGAGGTACCCGTCTCGGATGTGGGCGCTGAGGACGATGACCCGGGCTTCCGGGAAGGTTCTGCGCAGGCGATCGGCGGCCTCGAACGCGTCGGGGCCGGGCATCTCGATGTCCAGAAGCACGATGTCCGGCCGCAACTCCCTGACACGCTCGACAAGCCCCTCGGCCGATGCGAGGGCCCCGACGACGCGGACCCGATCGTCGAGGCCGAACTGGGCCTTCAGGCCCTCGATCAGCAGAGCGTGGTCGTCGACGCACAAGACGCGGATCGCTTCGTCCCGTTTCTTGCCCACGCGCTTTCTCGAACCGGCCGGCCCTGCACGGCCGACCGGGCGCCCGGCTTTCCCCGTGGCCAGCTCGGATTGACAGGCGGGAAGCCGCATAGAGACGCTCGTGCCGCGGCCGATCTGCGAGTCGATCTCGACCGACCCGCCGGCCCGCTCGACGACGCTTCTCGCCAGGGTGAGGCCCAGACCTGTGCCCATCCCCCGTTGCTTGGTAGTGAAGAACATGTCGAGGGCGTGGCGCCGCACATGGTCGGTCATCCCGGGCCCGTTGTCGGCCACGCAGATCTCGACCTCGTGGCGGGCGTCGGAACGGAACTCCCTCGCCCTGAGCAGCACCTCCGCCTTCTTGCCCCCGGTGGGCGTGTTGCCGATCGCCTCGCCGGTATTGACGACGAGGTTGAGCACCGCCTGGGTGAGCTGGTGCTCCTGCAGCGCCACACGCGGAAGGTCCGGCGGGAAGTCCTCCCGGAAAGCGATGTGTTTGGGCAGCGCCTTGACCAAGAGGGGCCCGACACGCGACCACCAGGAATCGATGTCCGTCGAGGGCGTTCGTCCCGCCTGCGTCTCGGGCTCGGAGGCCATCGACTGCAGGCCGTCGGCGAGTTGCTGCAGGTAGCCGATGCTTCGCCCGATCGCGTTGAGGTGATCGACCACCAGCGGGTTCTGCGTGATCACGCCGGCCGCGTTGAGGTGCGCACGCACGGGGAGCAGGACATTGCCCATGTCGTGGCCGAGGCCTGCCGCGAGTGTGCCGATCGCCACCATGCGGTCGGCGACGCGGAGCTGGGCGTTGGAGTGGTCGAGCTGGCCGGAGCGTTCGAGGAGTTCTTGCTCCAGATCGCCCTGGCGGCGGGTGAGGCTTTCCTCCGAGAGCCGGTGCCTGGTGACGTCGGAGGTGACGCCGATCAGGCGGGTCCGACCCGACGGGGCCCGCTCCCGCTGCCCGACGGTCGCGAGCCAACGCACGCCCCCGTCGTGAGTCGGAACGCGGTACTCGATGTCGAACCGCTCGCCCCCCTCGAGGGCGGCACGCAACGCGTCGGCCACACGCTCGCGGTCCTCTTGCAAGACCCTGTCCAGAGCGTCTTCGCCCCGCCTGACCTCTTCGCCCTTGTCGAAGCCGAAGAGGGCGTGGTGGCGGTCGTCCCAGACGAGGCGCCCTGCATCCGCATCCCACTCGAACGCGCCCATCGAGGCCGCCTCGAGGCAGAGGCGGAGGGTCTGCTCGGTGCTGCGGAGGCGAGTCTCGGCCGCGACACGCTTTGTGACATCGCGAAGAATCCCGAAAAGGACATGGCCGTCGCGTTCGGGCACATGGAC
>REET01000286.1 GCA_007694925.1 Phycisphaerales bacterium
CGGTCGACTGGGCGCTCTACGGCGTGCCGTTCGATTCGGGCGTGACCTACCGGCCGGGCTCTCGCTTCGGGCCGCGGGCCGTTCGCGACGCGTCGCAGTATGTCAAGCGGTACTCGATCCACCACGGGCTGGACCTGTGCGATTCGCTCAGCCTCGCCGACGCGGGCGACGCGCCTGTGAATCCCTACGACTGCAAGGCCCACCTCGACGGCGTGGTTGGGTTCGCATCCGAACTCGCCGACCCGAAGCACACGAAGCTGCTGGCGATCGGGGGCGACCACTCCCTCGCGTACGCCAACATCAAGGCGACCTGGCTGCGTCGGGGCAAGCCCGAGGGCGGGCTGGCGATGCTGCACTTTGACAGCCATGTCGACACGCTCGATGCCTGGCTCGGCGAGAAGTGGTCGCACGCCTCGCCCTTCATCCGGCTGATCGAAGAGGGGTGCCTGGATCCCAAGGCGACGCTCTCGGTGGGGATCAAGGGCCCGCTGAACACCTGCGCCGACCTCGACTTTGCAAAGGAGCACGGGGTCCGGATCGTCACGCGCGAACGCTTCGCCCGCGACGGGTTCGCCTCGATCGACCCGTTCCTGGCCGAGCTCGGCGAGCGCGAGGTCTACATCTCGTTCGACATCGACTGCCTCGACCCCGCCGACGCGCCGGGCACCGGCACGCTGGCGGTGGGCGGGTTCAGCGCGACCGAGGCGCTGGGGATGCTGCGCCGGTGCGCGGGCGTGAATGTGGTCGGGGGCGATGTGGTCGAGGTGCTGCCGGACCGGGACCTGGGCGACAACACGGCGCTGCTGGCGGCGCATGTCGCCTTCGAGATCCTGTGCCTGGACGCGGCGAATCGCCGGGGATGAGCTTCGGTCTGTCGCGCGTCGCTTACTCGTCAGGTCTATTCGCCGGGGATGTACGAGATCGCGCCCTCCCAGGGGCTGCTCGCGGTCGCGTAGAGGCGCTTGGGGATGCGCCCGGCGAGGTAGCTCTGGCGGCCGGCGATGCAGGCGTGGCGCATCGCGTGGGCCATCATGACCGGGTCTTTGGCGTGGGCGATCGCGGTGTTGAGCAGCACGCCGTCGGCGCCGATCTCCATCGCGACCGAGACATCGCTGGCCGAGCCGACGCCCGCGTCGACGATGACGGGGTAGGCCGCGTCGCCCTCTTTGAGCAGTTCGAGGCAGAGCAGGATGTTGTTGCGGTTCAGGACGCCCTGGCCGGAGCCGATCGGGCTGCCGGCGGGCATGACGCTGGTTGCGCCGGCTTCCTTGATCTTCACGGCCGAGGCCGGATCGTCGCTGGTGTAGGCGAGGACTTTGAAGCCGTCGGCGACGAGTTCTTTCGTCGCTTCGATGGTGCCGACGGGGTCGGGCAGGAGGGTCTTTTTGTCGTGGAGGACCTCGACCTTGACCCAGCCCGCGCCGGGGTTGTTGAGCTGTTCGAGGATCTCTCGCCCGAGGCGGGCGACGCGGACGGCGTCTTCGGCGCTGAAGCACCCGGCCGTGTTGGGCAGGATGGTGTAGCGGTCGGTGTCGATGAACTCCAGGAGGCTGCGGCCTTCCTTGTTGATCAGGCGTTCGCGCCGGACCGCGACCGTGACGACCTCGGCGCCGGAGGCGTCGAGGGCCTGCTGCATGGTCTCGTAGGACTCGTACTTGCCGGTGCCGACGATCAGGCGGCTGTTCCAGGTGCGCCCGGCGAGGGCGAGGGGATCGAGGCCGGGCTCGGCGGCGGGCGGGCTGGAGGTCTTGGCGGAGGTCATGGGTGAGGATAGGGGCCGGTCCGGTCGGCCGGACTCGGGCTCACCCCCCGCCGACGAGGGTGACCAGCTCGACCGTGTCGCCTTCGGCGAGCTCTCTGGAGGGGTGGTCGCGTTTGGGGACGAGGGCCTTGTTCACCTCCGCGGCGCAGGGCTGGCCGGCGAGGCCGAGGCGTTCGATCAGGGCGGCGAGGGTGGTCCCCTGCTCGACCTCTTGCGGCTCGCCGTTGACGGTGATGCGGATCTCTGGCATGGCTGGTGCTCGATCGGCCGAGGGGAGCATCCCTTGGCGGCTTTGGAACGAAAAATCCTGTGCCCGCTGAAAGAACATCCCGCCCCGCCCCAAAGAGCGAGACTGGACCGATCCAGCCCACGGGCCCCGGGGGACCATATGCGACCGAACAGAGCACGGAACCCGCTCATGAACAAGCTGCTGACGCCGATCCTCGTTGTCTCGCTGGGGCTTTGCGCCTCGCTGATGGGCGGGTGCGACCGGGGGGACAACTTCACCTGGAGCCAGGAGACGCCCGACGATGTGGTCGAGTCGGCCCGGAAGATGGTCGTCGAGGGGCGGGCGGATCTGCTCAGCGAGCTGATCTGGGCGGAGGACGAGAGCCAGCGCGAGTTGCTGACGGGGATCGGCAGCGTGATGCGGAGCCTGCAGTTGCTCTCCGAGGCCGTCGCGAGGCAGTACCCGGTCGAGATCGCGACCATCCGCGAGGAGGCCGAGAAGGCCAGGGCCGAGGGAGAGACCTCGGACCTGGCGATGCGGCTGATGTCGGGCCAGCGGCGCCAGCGCGGGGGCACGCCCTCCCGCTTTGCCCGGAGCGACGACCCGGTGAACGACCTGACCCAGGCGCTCTTGACCGATCCGTACGGGTGGGTGAGCCGCAGCACCGAGCGGGTCTCGACCCAGCCCTACAGCCAGCGGGGCGTGCGCGTGCTGCTGGACAACAAGCCGATGTTCGGCTTCATGACGCTGACGATGGAGCGCATGGAGGACGACAAGTGGTACATCAGCCTGCCGACCTTCCTGCCCCCGGTGCGCAACGCGCTGCCGCGCGACGAGCAGGAGCAGGAGGTGCTGCTGGCGGTGCTGGCGGTCTTCCGCAACGCGATGGACGACCTTCGCCGGGATGTCGAGACGGGGCGGGTGCGGAACCTCGACCACGCGGCGGAGGAGCTGGGCAAGAAGGTCGCGCTCCCGGCGATCCTGGCCTACACGGCGTACATGCAGGTGATCCGCCAGCGTGGGCGCGAGGGCTCGTCGTAACTCGGATCGCCCCGTTCAGCGACGCCGGAGCTCGACGGACTGTTCATCGCCGCTCTGTGTGTTGCGGAGGGTGATGCGTCGGCCGGGCTGGTCGATCTCGACGAGCCTCCAGCCTCGGACTGGCTCTTCGCCAAGGACCGTGGGCCTGCCGTTGATGATCGCGACCGGGCGCCTGCCGCCCATGATGCCCCCGAGCTCGACCGTGACGCGCTCCTGGGCCTGGCGTTCGGGCTCGGGCTCGGGCGCGACGGGCTCGACCGGCTCTGGCTCGGGCAGCCTGATACCGATGCGGGAGGCCATCGAGCGGATCGAATCGAGCGACTGTTCGAGCATCGGGCTCTGGACCATGACGGGGTCGCCCACCGACGAGGCCGCTTCGCGGGCGAGGCGTTGCTGCTCGCTGGGGTTCTGGGCCCTGCCGGCGCTGACCGGCCCGCGTGTGGTGTAGCTCTGCGAGGCGCCCGCCGAGCCGGGGGACGGCTTGGAGGGCAGCAGGATGAGCACCACCGACGCGATCGCCGGCGTGAGCACGCAGATGCCCAGCAGGGGCCCCGGGATGCGCACGCGTGACTTCATGGCGAACCTCCTGCGTCGCGGGCCTGCCCTTCCGGGCCGCCGACATGTCTGGATTCCAGCGTGGCCCTGACCGTTCCGCCGCCCTCTGTGGGGGCGATCTCGACGCGGTCAACCACCGAGGCGCCCATGCGCTGCTCGATCTCGCGGATGAAGCCGATCACCTGGTCGTACCCGCCTTCGAGGACGGCGCGGCGTTCGACGACCTGTCTTCCGCCCGAATCCGTCGTCTCGGCGATGCGGACCCCCGCCCGATCAGCCCGGGCTCTGAAGCCTTCTTCGGAGCGGTCGGCCAAGGCGCCGCGGAGACGATCGTGCTCCCTCTGGGCGTTGGACACGAGCCGGCCCGGTTCCTGGTCGGAGGTGTCTTCATCGAGCAGCCTGGCGATGCGGTCGCGCTGCGTCTGGAACTCGGCACGGACGGCTTCGAGCCGTTCGGCCGCGGGTCGCGCGAGCACCATCCACGCGACGCCTCCGGCCACGATCGCGACGCAGAGGTCGATCACCATCCGCTTTGGAAAGACGGGTCGCTTCACCGGTCCCCCTCCGCCATCGCGAGGCTGCCGAGTGTGTTCAGTTGCAGGCGCATGGCGAATCGGACCACGCCGTCGTCGCCCGGCGCATCGAGTTCGAGTTCGGCCGAAGCGATCAGCGGGCTCAGCCCGGCGTTGAGCCCCTCGGCCAGACCCGCGATGCCGAGTCGGCCGCGATCGATGTGGACGAGCACGCCCTCGGCGATCGCCTCACCGGCGGTGTCGCCCGAGCGGATGGAGGTGAACCTCGCGGCGCCGGGCGTTCGTTTGCCGAGCTCCTGGAGCAACCCCGCCCACGACACGCGACCGGCCGTCTGCTCGTCGAGCAGCCTGCGCATCTCGACGATTTCGGCGGTGAGATCGGCCGCCCTGTCGAGCATCGCGGATCGGTGCTCCAGTCGGGCGAGTTCTGGCGAGAGGTCGTGCAGCTGCGTCGCGTAGGCGAGCGATTGCGTGTCGAGCTGGTGGGCGTAGACGGCGCTGAAGCCGGCCGCGACGCACGCTCCGGCGAAGCAGGCGACGCGCGCCTGGCGGAGCTGTCGCCGGGACTCTTGCGAGGCGGTGAGCAGCCCGAGGTCTCTGTGCAGCTTCGACGCGGTCGCGAGCGTCGATCCCTCGCCCCCGGGCTCGGCCGGATCGAAGGCGACCGCCTCGGGCACGACCTCGACCTCCGAGCCCGTCGCAAGAGACAGGTACTCGGCCAGGCCCGCGAGCGCAGCGCCGGACCCGTCGAGGTAAACGGGCATCGGTCCGGGCTCCCCGGAGGTCTCCAGCACTCGGGCGACCAGCTCGGCGTAGCGCGAAGCGATCGGCTCGGCGAGGCGTCTGGCCGGGCGGCCGATGCGGTCGCCGAGATCGGCGATCGCGGATGCGGCGCCGGGCGCTCCGCAATCGAACAGGTGCGCCCGGAGCTGGTTTCTGAGCATCGGACGGTCGGCGGGGCGGGTGTTCTGGGGGACCATCGCGTCGACGATGTCGTGCCAGCCGAAGGGGGCCGTGTCGGCCGAGAGCACCACCCCGCCCTTGGCGATCGCGATGGCGGTCTGGAACTCGTCGAGGAAGGCGACACCGACAGGGGCGTCGGCCTCGCGGGAGAGCGTCGAGGCGCGGGTGCTGGCCTGCCGCAGCGCCAGGGCTCGAACCCCGACAACCCCGACGCACCTGCAGTTGCAGGCGTTGAGGAACTCGACGATCTCGGCGAGGCGGGATTCTGCGTCGGCGAAGACGAGGCTCGCGCGGCCGGAGGCCCCGGCCCTGCCGACGGCCCGCACACCCGCCGCGTCGGTCAGATAGTCCAGCCCGTGCTCGGCCATGAACGGCTCGGCGAGTGTTGAGAAGGCGGTCTGATCGCTTGTGACGATCTCGGCGGGCGCCTGCTGGTGGTGCAGGAGGATCGCCGGACGCCTGCGGGCCCTGCCCAGTCGCCCGAGGGCCTCGGTGAGCGGCTCGGCGAGCGGGGCGAGTCCCTGTTCCCATGCCGCCTTGGCGAGGTCGTCGGGCAGGTCGGCCGAGTCGGAGCGCAGCATCCTCCCGCCGGCGGCGATGCCGACGCGGAGGCACGAGGGCCCGATCTGTATGGCGACATGGCTCGCGTTCCGCCAGAGCATGGGCAGCGGGCTCCCTGAAGTGGCCTGAAACCTGTGCGGCCTGAAAGAAGGGTCCGCTGCGGCGCATCGGCCGGAGCGGTCGCGGGCTTTGGGCCGGAGCCGGACGAGGGCGGTTTCCGGACCTTCGGGGCCGGGAGTGCTCCGGCTGGGGATGATGCGCAAGGAAAGGTGTTGTCTGAGGTGGGGCCGGATCTATACTTGATCCCGGGCGTGGATCGGCGTCCGGGGGTTGTTATTGCCTGCGGAAAGGCCGCGGGCTCGCCAGAGCAGATTGCGGGCGTGCGGGCTTTGGGCCCGGCGTCGAACCGAAGCGCCCTAGAGCGCGGGTCGTTCCATCGATGGATCCGATCCCGTCCCGTGCCGGTGTCGCTGCCAGCGGAAAGAGACCAGTCAGATGGCCGAGTCACTCGTCAAGGACCTGATCGAATCGGGTATTCACTTCGGCCAGCGCGCCAGCAACTGGTCGCCGAAGATGAAGCCGTTCATCTACGGCAAGCGCAACGGCATCCACATCATCGACATCAAGGAGACGGTCAAGGGCCTGCTCCTGGCGAAGAAGTTCGTCGCCAAGACCGTCGGCGACGGGAAGGATGTCTGCTTCGTCGGGACCAAGCGTCAGGCGAAGAATGTGATCGAAGAGCATGTGCCTGGCGTGAAGATGCACTATGTCACCGAGCGTTGGCTCGGCGGCACGCTGACGAACTTCCGCACGATCCGCAGCCGCCTGAAGAGGCTCGAAGAGCTCGAGCACATCGAGACCGAGACGAACTTCGCGGGCTACTCGAAGAAGATGGAGAGCCAGCTCCGTCGTGAACTGCGGAAGATCAAGCGGAACCTCGACGGCATCCGCGGGATGGACAAGCTGCCGGGCGTGATGGTGGTGATCGATGTCCGGCGCGAGATGACGGCGCTGAACGAGGCCCGCAAGCTCGGCATCCCGACGGTCTGCCTGATCGACACCGACGGCGACCCGGACATGGCCGACATCGCCATCCCCGGCAACGACGACTCGATGCGTTCGATCGATGTGATCGTGCGTGAGCTGTGCAAGTCGATCGCCGAGGGTCGCCAGCAGCGGACGGAGCGTTCGGGCGGGGAGCCCGAGCAGGACGCCGAGGGCGATGACGGGCGTCCCCGTCGCAGCCGCCGGGCCCAGTACCGCGCCGACGACGCGACCCAGGCCGCCGAGGGCGAGACGCCCGAGGGCGACGCCCCCGCGGCGACCAAGACGCCGATCGGCAACCGCGCAGAGTGATTTCGGCGCCTTTGGGCGTCTTTTCAGAGACCACGAACTATCCGAATGAACCCCGGCGTAGGGGGCGACGCCTCCGCCGCCCGACCCGAGCAGGGAGATGCGACCGATGGCCGAGATCAGCGCCAAGGATGTGATGAAGCTCCGCAACGAGACGGGGCTGCCGATGATGGCCTGCAAGAAAGCGCTCGGCGAGACCGAAGGCGACTTTGAAGCGGCCAAGGACCTGCTCCGCAAGCAGCTCAAGGGCAAGATGGACACCCGCACCGACCGCGCCGCGGGCGAGGGCCGGATCGCGATCGCCATCGACGGCTCCAAGGCCGCGATCGTCGAGTTGCGGGCCGAGACCGATTTCACCGCCAAGAACGACAAGTTCGTCGCGGCGGCCGAGAAGGCGGCGCAGGTCGCCCTGAGCGCCCAGCCCGGCCCGGTGGACCCGACCGAAGAGATCACCTCGGCGGTCGACGATGTCCGCATCTCCACCGGCGAGAACGCCTCGTACGCGCGGGGCCTGAAGCTCGAGGGCGGCTCGTTCGGGCAGTATGTGCACCACGACGGGAAGACCGGCGTGCTGATCCAGGTCGAGGGCGAGGCGGACCCCGAGACGCTGCGCCAGGTGTGCATGCACATCACCGCCGCTGTGCCGCGCCCGATGGGCGTCACCTCTGACGACATCCCCAATGACATCGTCGAGAAGGAGCGGAAGTTCCGGATCGAGCAGGCGATGGAGAGCGGCAAGCCGCAGGAGATCGCCGAGAAGATGGTCGAGGGCGGGATGCGGAAGTTCTTCGCCGAGATCGCCCTGCTCGAGCAGGACTATGTGATCGACCCGAGCAAGAAGATCAAGGATGTGCTGGGCGGCGCGGAGGTGAAGACCTTCGTCCGCTGGGCCGTGGGCGAAGAGGCCTGAGGCCCCCACCACCATCAGACGCTCACAAGGCCGGGCCCAGCCCGGCCTTTTTCATTGTCCCAGCGAGGCCGGTTCCGACTCTGAACGCTGCGCGAGGCTCTGTCCGGCGGCGGCAGGCGCGCCCACCTGCGGGCTGAATCGGGCCGCATGAGCCTCCGCCCGACTATCCTCAGCGGCGATGTTCGGCGGGCTGGACCAAATCGTGTCGACGGCGATCGCCTTCGCTGCGTTCGGTGGGCTGATCGCGTTGAGCGTCGTCCTCGCCCGGCCGGCCGACCGCATCGGCATGCCCGTGGTGCTGGTTCTGCTCGGGCTGGGCATGCTCGCGGGTTCGGAGGGGCTGGGCATCCCGTTCGATGACTACGAGCTCGCGTCGCAGCTCGGGACGCTGGCGTTGGTGTTCATTCTGCTCGACGGCGGCCTGAACACGCGCCGATCGATGCTGAAGGCCGGCGCTGCGCCCGCCTCGGTGCTCGCGACGGTCGGGGTCGTGGGCACCGCCGCGATGACTGCGCTGGCCGCGCGGCTGTTCGGCCTTTCGTGGCCCGAAGCGATCATGATCGGCGCAGTCGTGTCATCGACCGACGCCGCGGCGGTCTTCGCGGTGCTGCGCGGCAGCGGCATCCACCTCAAGCAACGCGTCAAGGCGACACTTGAACTCGAGTCCTGCGTCAACGACCCGATGGCGGTCATCCTGACCACGGCGGCGATCGCCTGGTTCACCAACCAGAGCGCCAGCGTGCCGGTGCTGCTGGCGATCGTGCCGATCCAGCTCGCGATCGGCGCCGCTGTCGGCGCGTTGATCGGCTACCTGACCTCGCGTGGGCTGCGACGCGTCCGCCTCACGGTCACGGGCCTCTACCCGGCTCTGACGATCGCGGCGGGACTTGTGGCCTACGGGGTCGCGACCCTCGTGCACGGGAGCGGGTTCCTCGCGGTGTTCGTCGCCGGGTTCGTGCTCGGCAACAGCCAGATCCCCTACCGCGGCGTGTTCCTCCGCGTGCACGACGCCCTGGCGTGGCTGAGCCAGATCTCGATGTTCCTGATGCTCGGGCTTCTGGTGTTCCCGAGCCAGCTCCTTCCGGTGGCGCTGCAGGGGATGGCGCTGGGTCTTTTCCTGGCGTTTGTGGGCAGGCCGCTG
>REET01000129.1 GCA_007694925.1 Phycisphaerales bacterium
TCGTCGCCTGCCCCCCGGCCCCGACCGTCACGACGCTGAAAATCTGGTTGGTCGGGTCGACAACCGGATCGCCCGCGGTCCCCGAGATCTCGTGCAGACGCGTGCCGGGCGCAAAGCTCGTGTTCACTGTCCGCGTGTCGAAGCCGGTGTCGAATCGGTCGTTGACGCCGACGAGCGCCTGCCCGTCGCGCCCGCCCGAGATGTTGTTGGGGCTCGATCGCTCGAAAACGATCACATCGCTGTCGCGCTGCAGGGGGATGTACTGCCCCCGTGCGACCGTGTTTCTCGCCCGCACGAGGCGGGTCATGCGATCGTCGAGCGCGCCCGCACGCTCGTCGAAGCCCAGCGCAATCGGCGTGCCCTCGCGCGGGAAGAAGCCGAAGCTCCGCTGCACCGCGCGGGCGTTGTAGTACACGATCGTGTGCCCCGGGCGCATCAGCGTGTAGGCGTGGGCGAACAGGCCCATCTGCCGGTCGGTGGGGAGCGGGGGCATCGAGCCGCCGTCGCCCACCGACCCGTTGTCGTGGCTGAAAACGTGGTTGACGCCGACCGAGCCGTTGATGAACCCGTCGTCGATGAGATCAATGTGCCCGCCCCCCGCGTTCTCCAGCGAGGCCCAGTCGCCGAACCCTCCGGCGTTGATGAGCTCGCGAAGGCGTGCGGCGCCGTTGAGGTCAAGGGCGTCGCGGTTGCCGAAGCCGTCGTTCTTGCGCACGAAGTTGTTGAAGACGAACGCGTTGTCCGCCACGCTCTCGCCGAATGAAAACGGCGTCGCGGTCCGCCCGTCGGGCGTCGTCCAGCGGTTGCGCATCACGCCGTCGAAGTACTGGTCCCAGAAGAACGGGTAGGTGTGCTTCACCGCGTCGAGCCTGAAGCCGTCGACCCCCTGCACCTCCAGCATCCACTGCGTCCAGCGCATCAGCACGCCCGTCGCGTTCTCCATGAAGGGCACGCCGTCCTCGGGGTTCTCGGTGTAGGGGTAGAAAGTGAGCGTCACGCTGCCGGCGCGCGAGGTCGGGGGCACCACCACCGTCTGACCCGGTTGCGTGCGATCCGGGTAGAACCTCACATTCGCCGGGTCGGGCCGGTTGTGCACCGTGCCGGCGGGGATGTTGTCGGGGTGGCCCGGCTCGATGGGGTGGCGGATGAACTGGTGGTTGGTCGTCTGGTCGATGTCGACGAGCGCGACGAGGTCGCCTCTGAACAGGTCGTACCGCGGTCCGCCCGGATCCTCCGACTGCAGGTACCCGCCGGGCACACCGGCGTGGAAGTCGCCCCACGGGTCGGTCGGGAACTTCTGGCGCAACGGGCTCTGCGGGTCCATCCAGAAGCCGGGCCAGCCGCCCCGCTGCTGGAATGTTGCCGAGGTCTCTCTGAACGAATTGTGGTTCAGGATCGAATCGACGTACACGCGCCCGTTGGCCTGCTGCAGTTCGTCGACGACGGCGCGGAAGCTCTGCTCGGTGCCGTAGAGCGTCGGGGAACCGGGGCGCCCGAGGTCGAAGCGGTCGAAGACGTCGTAACCGACGGACTGCTGCGAGGCCGCCTTGCTGACCGGGGGCAGCCAGACCGACCCGTACCCGGCGAGAAAGAAGTCAGGGACGCGCCGCTCCATGTCGGTCCACTGCTGCTCGTACCACTGGAGCATCACCGGCGGCTCGGCGGGCTGGGCCCACGCGACGCCGGCGATGCAGACAAGCAGCGAAAGAGCCGCGACGGGCCTGCCGGTCCGGGACATACCACAAACCTCCAACCGCATGCCGTGATCCGCTGCCCGGGCTCCCTCACCCGTGACGGGCGGCAACGCCGCCGGATCCGATGCACCTCGCAAGATACCACACACACGCGCCCAGCCGAACGCGGATCCGTCCGACCGAAGCAGAATCCCGCGGAATCACCCCGGGTCAGGCGAGGCGGGGAACGCCCGCCGTCCGAAAAGCACCCGGGGCGATCACGCCGCTCGTTTCGCACTCCGCACCGAACGGTTGCCCGTGGCGCTTGAGCGCACGGGCGCAACCCGCCATACTCACCCGGTTCCCCGCGCCGGCGCCCGGCCCGGGACAGAAGCGGAGTTTGCGATGCTCTTCACGCGTTTTTCCGGTTGTCTCGCCGCCGTCGCGATCGTCGCCTCATGCGGGCTCGCGGCCCCGACGACCACCACGATCTCCGAGGGCGTCTTCCGCTACGACCTCTCGCCCGAGGCCCGCGAGCACGCGCTGCCCTCGATGAGCTTCCTGCACCCCGACCGCCGAGAGGGCGAGGCCGACTCAAGCCGCCAGGCGAGCACACTCCCGCAGATCGAATGGCGCGACGGTGTGCAGCATGTCTTCGTCGGCATCGAGCCCGGCACCAGCCTCTACGGCACAGGCGAGGTCCCCGGACAGCTCCTCCGCAACGGACGCGTCAACATCAACTGGAACACCGACGCCTACGCCTACGGCATCGACTCGCCCAGCCTCTACCAGAGCCACCCCTGGGTGCTCGCCGTCCGCCCCGACGGCACCTCCTTCGGCGTCCTCGCAGACACGACCTGGCGCAGCACCTTCGACCTGCGCGAGGGCATCCGCATCCACGCTGAGGGGCCGGCCTACCCCGTCATCATCATCGAGCGCGACCACCCGGCCGAGGTCGTTGAAAAGCTCGCCGATCTGACCGGCACCATCGAGATGCCTCCCAAGTGGGCGCTGGGGTACCACCAGTGCCGCTACTCGTACTACCCAGAGAGCCGCGTCCGCGAGATCGCGACCGAGTTCCGCGAGCGCAACATCCCCGCCGATGTCATCTGGATGGACATCGACTACATGGACGGCTTCCGCATCTTCACCTTCGACAACAACCACTTCCCCGACCCCGCGGGCCTGAACGAATGGCTCGCCGGCAAGGGCTTCCGCAATGTCTGGATGATCAACCCCGGCGTCAAGGCCGAAGAGGGCTTCTTCGTCTACGACTCGGGAACCGAAAACGATGTCTGGGTCAAGCTCGCCGACGGGCGCACGCCCTTCCGGGGCGAGGTCTGGCCGGGCATGTGCGTCTTCCCAGACTACCTCAGCGAGCGCGTCCGCGAGTGGTGGGCCCCCTTCTACAAAGACTTCATGGCCCAGGGCGTCGACGGCGTCTGGAACGACATGAACGAGCCGGCCATCTTCGGCGTCGAATCCAAAACCATGCCCGAAGACAACTTCCACAACGCCGACGAGGCATTCGGAGGCCCAGGGACCCACGCCCAGTTCCACAATGTCTACGGCATGATGATGATCCGCGCCACGCACCAGGGCGTGCTCGCCGCCAATCCGAACAAGCGGCCCTTCGTCCTCAGCCGCGCCAACTTCATCGGGGGCCATCGCTACGGCGCGACCTGGTCGGGCGACAATGTCGCCGCGTGGGACCACCTCGAATGGTCCGTCCCGATGACGCTCAACCTCGGCCTGAGCGGTCAGCCCTTCAACGGGCCGGACATCGGTGGCTTCGCCGGCAACGGATCGCCCGAGATGTTCCAGCGGTGGATGGGCTTCGGCGCCCTGCTCCCCTTCGCACGCGGGCACACCGGAAAGGGCAACATCGACAAGGAGCCCTGGTCCTTCGGCCCCGAGGTTGAGGCGACCAGCCGCAGAGCCATCCAGCGCCGCTACGCGCTGATGCCCCACATCTACACCGCCTTCTGGCAGGCGCACCGGTACGGCACGCCCGTCGCCCGCCCGCTCTTCTACGCCGACCCCGCCGACCCCGCCATCCGCAGCGAAGACGACGCCTTCCTCCTCGGCGACGGCCTCCTCGTCAAGTGCTTCATGAACCCGCAGATGGACCGCACCGTCGTCATGCCCCGCGGCATCTGGAGACAGTTCGACTTCCGCGACCGCATCGAAGGCGACCACAGCGACCCCCACCTCCCCCAGCTCTATGTCCAGGACGGACGGATCATCCCTGCCGGCCCGGTGATGCAGTTTGTCGATGAAATGCCGCTCGACCCGCTCACCCTCATCATCAGCCCCGACGAACAAGGCGCCGCCGAGGGCCTGCTCTACGAGGACGCCGGCGACGGCTTCGAGTTCCGCCAGCCCGAGGGCCGACGCCTCACCCGCTATTCAGCCGCCATCAGCAACAACACCCTCACCATCGAACGCGAAGACATCGATGGCGAATGGCCCCGCGAGCCACGCACAGTCAGAGTCATCCTGCTCACTGACGAAGGCATGCTGACCGCCGACGCAACAGACGCCCCATCAATCCGCATCGATCTCAGCAACGCCGAACGCATCGACTGATGACACAGACCGCAGAAAGTCCGCCTCACCCGCGCTTGTAGAACGGCATCGGCGCCACCTTCGCCGTCAGCGTCGCCCGCCCCGTGTCCACGCCCAGCTCCGTGCCGACCTCGGCCAGATCGCGATCGACGAACGCCATCGCGATCGGGTGGCCAAGCGTCGGGCTCATGCAGCCGGAGGTCACGATCCCGATCTCGCGATCGCCCTGGCGCACCACCATGCCCTGGCGCGGCGTCCTCTTGTCCTCGAGCGTCAAGCCCACGAGCTTTCGCGCAGGCCCGCCGCTGTCGCGGATCTTCTTGAGCGCCTCCTGCCCGACAAAGGCCGCCCCCCGCTCGTCCTGGTCTTTGTCGAGGCTGATCGCAAAGTCGAGCCCGGTCGAGAGGGCGTCGATCTCCTCGCCCAGCTCGTGCCCGTAGAGGGGCATCCCAGCCTCAAGACGCAACGTGTCGCGGGCGCCCAGCCCCGCGGGCTTGATCGCCGCGTCCGGCTGGTCCATCTTCACGTCCTTGAGCAGCAGCTTCAGGGCCATATCGACGGCGCTCGTCGGCAGGATCACCTCGACCCCGTCCTCGCCCGTGTACCCCGTCCGCGAAACGACCACCTTCAGGATCAGCAGGTTCTTCACCGTAAACCGGTACCGCTTGAGCGTCGGGATCTCCTGGGAGAACTTGCCGATCATCTCCATCACCCGCGGGCCCTGCAGCGCCACCATCGCGGTCTTGGCGGTCTGGTCGTCGATCTTGGCGGCAAAGTCGTTGGCCGTGCGCACCTGCTCGAAATGCGCCAGCAGCTTCTCGCGGTTGGAGGCGTTGACGACGACGGTGTACTCGTCGTCGTCGTGACGCATCACGATCACATCGTCCTTCACGCCCCCCTGCTCGTTGCAGACCAGCGTGTAACGGCACTGCCCGTCCTGCATGTCGTAGATCTTGCGGGTGCAGAGCACTTCCAAGAGGCGCCGGGCGTGGCGCCCAGAAACCTTCACCCGGCCCATGTGCGAGACATCGAACAGCCCGCCCGACTCGCGCACCTGCCGGTGCTCCTCCACGATGCTCCCGTAGCGGATCGGCATCTCCCAGCCGGCGAACTCCACAAACTGCGCGTTGTGCTGCTGGTGGAACTTCTTCAGCGGGCTCTCTTGCACGGGTCAATCCTCCGCGGGGGCGGTCAAGGGCTCATCGATGGGGGCCTAGGGCCAAGGCTAGCCGATCCGCCCGGGGCTGTCTTGCCCGCCCGCTTGTCTACAGGGCGGCGGCGCCGACTCCAAAGCCGACCGAGGGCCACGGCGCGTTGTCCAGAAGCCGCGTCGTCCCGACCCTCGCCGCCACCAACGCCCGCGCCGGACCCGCGTGCCCGGCCCCGATCGATAGCAGCGTCTCCGCGTCACGCACGACCGCGTACTCCGGCTCCGCCCCCGCCTCACGCATCATCGCCTCCATCACCCGCTCCGCCTCGGCCGGGTCGCCCTCCCGACCGGCGGCGCACAGCGCACGGCTCAGCGACAGGGCCGCCTCGCGATCTTCGGGCCCCAGATGCTTGTTGCGGCTGCTCATCGCCAGCCCACCCGCCTCCCGCACCGTCTCCCCTGGCACGATCTCGACCCCCAGCCCCTCCCGCTCGACCATCGCCGAGATCACCCGGAGCTGCTGCCAGTCCTTCTCCCCGAAGACCGCCGCCACGGGCTTCACAAGTTCGAACAGCCGCCTGACCACCCGATACACGCCCTCAAAGTGCCCGGGCCGGAAGCGGTCCTCGAGCCCGGGCGCCGTTGCCACCGGCGGCAGCACCACCTCCGACGCCGCCTCGCCCGGGGGGTAGACCGCCTCAACGCTGGGCGCAAACACCGCCGACGCCCCAGACCCCTCGCAGGCGAGCAGGTCCGCGTCCATCGTCCGTGGGTACTTCTCGAAGTCCGCGAAGTCGTTGAACTGCGTCGGATTCACGAAGATGCTGACGACACACCCGCCCGAGAGCCCCCGCCGCTCCGCCTCGGCGACCCCGATCCGGATCAACGCCGCGTGCCCATCGTGCAGCGCACCCATCGTGGGCACAAAGACACAGGGCCCGAGGGACGCCAGCTCGCCGGGATCGGTGATCAGCCGCATGAACAACACGGTCGCCTGACGACGCCCGCCCGTCAAGCGGCTACTTCCGGGAGATCATCGCCTTCCACCTTCGAACATCCCCGGTGGCGGGCAACGGTTCGAGGTCCAGATCGATCCGGCAGAGCCCGTCCCCGTCGTACTCGCACGAGTACACCCGCCCGAACAGCACCGTCGGCTCGTCGTCGATCAGGTGGATCGCCACCAGCATCTTCCGGTCGATGTAGCTCATCCGGCGAGTCCGGATCACGAGGTTCGAGCGGCTGAGCTCCACCGCGAAGGCGGTGCAGGTCGCCCCGGGACGCCCGCGATCGTCCAGCTCGGAGACATCAAGCTCGGCACGGAAGCGATACCCGGCGGGACGCTTGGGCTTCTTGGGCTTGCGCGGCTTCTCCGGCTCCTCGTCGAAGCCGACATTCGCGAGGAGATACGCCTCGCCGTCGCCGCTGGATAGACCCGAAGTCGCCATCGGAACCCCGCTCAACCTCGACCGCCCGAACCGGACACAACCACGGAGGTAGATCGGCCGGGCGCAGGGCCGGGTTCACCGGGGGTGGGGCGTTCCAGACGGGCGGAGAGCTCAGCGGCGGATCAGGCGGAGCAGCCCCCCGCAGAACCGCGACGCCCACGAGCGCCGTTTCCGGACCACGGCGGCGGGCTTTGCGGCCGTAACGGGCACCAGCAGCTCCATCTCCGCGTAGCTCCGGGGCGGGCGGGCGTACAGGTCCGCGCCGCAGGAGGGGCAGCAGAAGACCGGGCCCGCGTCGGCCTGCTGGAGGTCCTCGCCCGCATAGCCGCAAGACCGGCAGAGACGCCGGGTCAGGTGGCTGGGCCTGGCGATGCGCAGATCGGTGCCGTCCATGGACAAAGAATACCACAGTCAGACTCCTCCCCCCAACCCGGGAAACGACCCGACATGCACAACCCCCTCTCCCGCAGCCGCCCCGACGATTTCGAGGCCTGGTCCGGCCGATTTTTGTCGCTTGCGGAGGGTCCGTTTTCGTTACCGCTCGGCGGCGAGAGCGGCTTGGTCGCCGGCTATCGCGACGATCCCAGCCCGCTGGCCGAACGCTTCCGCCGGCCGATGCGCTTCGCCCTGCCCCTGGCCCGGTGGATCTGCACCGAGCCGGGCCCGTTCCGGAAGAGTCCGTCGGCGCCGGTCCCGCCGACGATGCCCAGCTGGTGGGTGGCCCTGCTCGACGCCGCCCCCCTCCCGCAGCTGACACCCGAGGGCCCCCTCCTGCCAGAGGACCCCGAGGAAGCGATCGAGGTCTGGTCCGAGCACGAGCTCGCCGCGCTCCACGCCGCCTGGTGGATCGCCCGCAGCAACAACGACCTCCGAAACCGCATCGACGCCGCTGTCCGCTGGCACACCGAGAACCTCCAGCCCGACAACGCGACGAACCACCCGTGGGCGGTGCATGTCTTCGCCGAGTTCGCGTTGCGCACCGGCGACGCCGACGCCCGCCTCCACGCCGACACGATCTGCAGCAACTACCAGGTGCTCCAGTCGCAGGCTGCCCGCCCGATCGCCGAGGAGCCCGAGGACCGGGCCGACCTCTTCAGCGCCCTGATCATGCTCGACGCCTCGCGGGCGATGAGATCCGCCGCCCGATAGCCAGCGGCAAACACCCGACCTTCGCCCGCTGACTGACGGCATCCCCGGTCGGAGCGACGCCCCGCCCCTATCCTCGTGCCATGACGATCAGAATCGCCGAGCGTGTGCGCCAGCTCAAGCCTTCCGTGACGGTCGCCGTCGCCAACCGGGCCAAGCAGATGGTCCGCGAGGGCGTCGATGTGCTCCAGTTCACGCTGGGCGAGCCGGACTTCGACACGCCCCAACGCATCAAGGACGCCGCCATCAAGGCGATGCAGGCCGGCGAGACCAAGTACATGCCCACACTCGGCGACCCCGAGACGCGCAAGGTCGTCGCCGACAAGCTCACAAACGAGAACAAGATCCCCGGCCTCACGCCCGAGCACATCGCCATCAGCTCGGGCGGCAAGCACACGCTCTTCGTCCTGCTGCACTGCCTGGTTGACCCGCCGGCGCCGGGCGAGCAGGCCGCCGAGGCGATCATTCCCGTCCCCGCGTGGGTCAGCTACCGCCCCATCTGCGAGATGGCGGGCGCCGAGGTCCGCGAGATCCCCACCGGGCCCGAGACCTCCTTCAAGATCTCCCCCGAGCAGCTCCGCGAGGCGATCAACCCGCGCTCGCGCGTGCTTTTCCTCAACAGCCCCAGCAACCCCTGCGGCACCATGTACAGCGAGAGCGAGCTCCGCGCCCTGGCCAAAGTCGTCCACGAAACACGCGACACCGCGCCCGACCTCGTCGTCATCACCGACGAGATCTACGAGAAGATCGTCTACGGGGGCATCGACCACTTCTCGATCGGCTCGGTCCCCGAGATCGCAGAGCGCACCGTCACCGTCAACGGGCTGAGCAAGGCCTTCGCGATGACCGGCTGGCGCGTTGGCTACTGCGGGTGCCCGGGCGAGGCGGGCGCCGCCCTCATCAAGGCGATGGGCACGCTCCAGGGCCAGATGACGACCAACATCACCAGCTTCAACTACGCCGCGACGCGATGCGCCCTGACCGAGTGTGCAGAAGAGGTCGAAGAGATGCGCCGCGCGTTCGGCGAGCGGGCGGT
>REET01000314.1 GCA_007694925.1 Phycisphaerales bacterium
ACCTCGCGGGTGCGGACGCGGAGGGTGCCGTTGAGCTTCCAGTGGGCGTGCTCGGCGTTTGCGCCGGTGCCGCTGGGGATGTGGACATCCATGTTGTCGAAATCATAGATAATTTCGGCGTTGCGGCCGGTGAGGCGGTCGTAGAGGCCGATGGCGAGGTCGGGCCACGATTTGGTGTGCTCAGTCATACCGATGACTTCGGGCCCGTTCGTTCTCGGATTCGCGGTTTGCGGAGGCGTTTCTGCAGATGTGCCGGGGGCGTTCAGCGGGAGCCTGCGGTTTCGGCTTCGGTGACCGGTTCGCCCTTGACGAGTGTGGCGTAGAGGATGTGCACGCCGAGGAGGTGGTTGAGGACGATGTCGCCGCGTCGCTGCAGCTCGGGGTTGTCTTCGTCGCCGGCGAGGAACTTCTTGACGCGATCGGCGTCGAAGAGGCCGGCCTCGGCGATGCGCTCTTCGGGCATCCAGCGTCCGACGAGGGCCATGGCGGCGGAGAGCTTGGTCTCGTCGGTGCGGCTGGGGGGCGCCATAAACGCGAACTTTTCGCGCTTGTAGAGTGTTTCGGGCAGGACGGGCTGCATCGCCTCGCGCAGGACCCACTTCTCGATGCCGTCACGGATACGGATGTTGGGCGGGATGGTGACGGCGTGCTCTGCGACATGGTGGTCGAGGAAGGCGGGGCGCGACTCCATGGAGTTGGCCATGTCGACGCGGTCGCCTCCCCAGGTGAGGATCTGGCCTTCGAGCATCGTCTTGGACCAGGTGTACTGGGCGATGTCGAGGGGGTGGCGGCCCTTGACCATCTCGGGGCGGATCGTCTCGGCGATCGCGGCGAGGGGGTCGTAGTCCTTCAGCTCGGCGGCGAGATCGTCTGAAAGGAGGGGGAGGACCGCGTCGAGGGTCATCATCCAGGGCTGGATCCAGGATGGCGTAAAGCCGCAAAGCTCTTCCCATGCGGGATGGGAGCGTTGCTCTTCGGAGAGGATGGCGCCTCTGAAGACGGCGTTTGCGGTCTCGACATCCTTTGCGAGCTGCTCTCCGCCCTCTTCGGAGTGGAGGAAGAAGTCGCGCTTGAAGAACGGGTAGCCGCCGAAGAGTTCGTCGGAGCCTTCGCCGGTGATGACGACCTTGAAGCCGCACTCGCGGACGCGTTTGGACATGTGCCATTTGGCGACACTGAGTGTGTTGTAGAAGGTACGTTCTGCGTGCCACGCGACCTTGGCGAAGTGGTCGCCGTAGAGGTCGTGGGCGGAGAGCTCGAGGACCTCCTGGTCTGCGCCGGTCATCTCGGCCATCTCTCGCGCGATGGAGGACTCGTCGTAGTCGGTGTGGTCGAAGGCGATGGTGAAGGCTTTGACGGGGGACTGCTGCATGGGCGTGGCCATGCCGAGGATGGAGCAGCTGTCGATGCCGCCGGAGAGGTAGCAGCCGACGGGCACATCTGCTTCCAGGCGTGTGCGGACGGCGTCGATGAGGTTGGCGCGGACGGCCTCGATGTAGGGCTCGGGCTTGGCGTTCATGTCGTGGTCGGAGGCCTCGGGGAACTCGAGGTCCCAGTAGCGGACCTGTCGCGCCGTGAGGCGGTCGCCCTCGTGCTTGACAACGAGCATGTGGCCGGGGAGAAGGGCTTGCACGCCCTTGAACGAGGTCGTGCCCGGGACCATGACCTGCATCATCTGGTGCAGGGCTGCTTTGGGGTCGAGCTCGGCGGGGACGCGTGGATGGGCGAGGACGGACTTGACCTCCGAGCCGTAGTAGAAGCCCTCGTCGGTGATGCGGTAGTAGAGGGGTTTGATGCCGAAGCGGTCTCGGACGAGGATCATGGCCTTCTCGTCGCGGTCGAAGATGGCGAAGGCGAACTCGCCCCGGAGGTGTTCGACGAAGGAGAGGCCGTGCTCTTCGTAGAGGGGGAGTGCGATCTCGCTGTCGCTCTTTGTGCTGAAGCGGTGGCCCTTGAAGACGAGGTTTGCGCGGATCTGCTTGTAGTCGTAGAACTCGCCGTTGACGGTGAGGATGCGCCGGTGGTTTGGGCTGTGGATCGGTTGCTCGCCGCCTTCAAGGTCGATGATCGAGAGGCGGGTGTGGCCCATGGCGAGGCCTTCATCGTTGTCGAGGAACCGTCCGCTGCCGTCGGGCCCGCGGTGATGGATGCGGTCCATCATTTCGGCGAGGATTTTCTCTGCGTTGTCGAGTTGTCTGTTGGGTTCCCAGTAGCCGGTGATGCCGCACACGCGTGGGCTCCTTTGTGGTGGTTGTGATCGAGAGTCTTGGGATTTGGTGTGTTGGTGGCGGAGAGCGATCAGCGTCTGTGGATGTCCGCGAGTCGTCCGATCCGCCCGAGGACGGCGCACAGGAGGGCCTGGCGGGAGAAGACCGCGCCGGCGGCCTGGGCGAAGTAGAGGTTGTGCATGGTGTCGTCGAGCGCCGGGTCGAGCTCGTTGTTGCGGGCGAGGGGGTGCATGATGACCGCGCCGGGCTTGAGGTTGGTGTCGGGCGAGAGCTTGTAGCGGCTGTCGAGCCTTTTGTAGCTGTCGCCGAGCAGGGCGATCGAGTTCATGTAGATGACATCGAGGTCGGCGACGACCTCCTGCAGGTTGTTGGTGACCTCGACGGTGATCGGGGAGTTCTCGACCTCGTTGCCCAGGTCGAGGCCGACGGGGTCGGCCATCTCCGAGACGATGGTGATCTTGTCGACGGCGCCGGCGAAGCGCAGCGCGATGCGTACGAAGCTCTTGACGGCCCGCATGCTGCCGGGCGTGCCGACGATGCCCAGGTGGATGCGGTCTTCCTTGGGGCAGTCGGGCGTGGCGAGCGTCGGGCGCCATTTGAGCAGGGCGTACCAGTCCAAGAGGCCCTGGGTGGGGTGCTGGCCCGAGCCGTTGCCCGCGTTGATCAGCGGCACGGCGAGGTTCTGGCGGATCTCGTCGACGCTCTCGGTGGCGGGGTGGCGCATGATGACGACATCGCCATAGGTGTTGAACATCTCGCCGATGTCAACGAGCGATTCGCCTTTGGCGATGCCGGTGACCTGTCCGTCGGGGACGCTGAGGACCTTGCCGTCGAGGCGGAGCACGGCGGACTCGAACGAGAGCCGCGTGCGCGTGCTGGCCTCGAAGAAGGCGGTGATGGCGATCTTGCCGTCGAGGGGCTTGGTTTCCTCGATGTGGACGGACTCGAGTAGGGCTGAGGCCCTCGCGAGCGCCACGACGGTCTCGCGGTCGAGGTCCTTGGCGTGGACGAGGCTGGTGTTGTTGAGGGCGCCGAGGCGTTCCCAGTCGATCTTGCCGCTTTTGAGCAGCGTGCGCGGATCGAGGCGGACGCCTTTGGAGTTGCTCCGGAACGGCAGCGTGTCCATCGGGGCGGGGACTTCGATGGAGGTGGAGGGTGTGGAGGTCATTACCAGAGTTCTCCGTTTTTCCGGTCGATCAGGAGCAGTGCGATCAGGCCGACGGCCGCGATGGCGGCCAGGGCGACGGCGCCGTAGATGAGCAGTGAGAAAATCCACTGGGGCACGAGGGAGATCACTGGGCGGCCTCCTCTCTGATGCGGTCGGCGGGCGACTTCGGTGCGGTGCTCACGCGGAGCCTGCGCCAGTCGAACTCGCGGGGGAAGATCGCGGTGCTGGCGACCACGATGACGAATGATACGGCCGTGCCGACGAGCGCGCCGGTGTACCAGCCGATCGTCTGATAGGCGAAGAGGCCGATGGCGGTGCCCATGAGCATCGCCAGGGAGACGCCGACGGGGTTGGCCCGCTTCCAGTACAGGCCGGCGATGATGGGCCAGATCGTGGAGCCGACCAACGGGCCGGCGAAGAAAAGCACCTCTGCGAGCGTCTGAGACCTGCCCAGGCAGAGCAGCCATGTGACGACACCCAGGCCGATGATCACGACCATGACCACGGTGCGGAGCTGGCGGTCGGTCGCGTCCTTCATGAACAGGTTCTGGACGATGTCCTTGGTGATCAGGTCGCTGGTGGCCGCGAGCAGGCTGTCGATGCTCGACGCGAGCGAGCAGAAGACGACGATGAAGACCAGGACAGCGCCGAGCGTGCCGAGCATCTCGGCCGCGACGACCGGTCCGGCGACATCGGGCCTGAGGATGTTGATGCCCAGGGCGGGCGCCGCAAGGCCCAGGAAGCCCGCCACAAGCGGGATGGGAAGCCAGACAAGCCCGCCGAGCAGAAACGCCTTGGCTCCGACACCCTTGCGCATCGCAAAGGCGCGGCTCCACCAGACATTGCTGTGGGTGATCTCGCCGATCCCGAAGAGCATGTTGTTGAACAAGGCCATCAGGGCCGCGGGGAAGAGGGCGCTCAGCAGCATCGGGCGCGACTCTTCCAATCGCTCGTAGACCGAGCCGGGCGGCTCCTTGGCGAGGATCATCACCGCGACGATCACCAGCCCCGCGAGGATGATGATGCTCTGGATGAAGTCGGTGCCGATGACGGCGTACAGCCCGCCGAACACGGTGTACGCGACACAGACCGCGAGGATCACCGTCATGCCGGTGAGGTAGGGGATGCCCGAGAGGGCCTCCAGCGCGATGCCCCCGGCCATGGCCATGCTCACAAGCCAGGTCATGCTGTAGAAGATCGAGATGAGCAGGAAGAGCCAGTAGGCGGTCTCGCCGTAGCGCAGGCGGATGAACTCGACGCTGGTGAACCCGTTGGGCATCAGCGTTCTGATGCGTGCGGCCATGGGGGCGAAGAGGAAGAGGCCGAAGGAGGCGGTGCAGTAGGCCAGGGCGCCGATGATGCCGAGCTGCAACGCGAACTGCGGCGCGAGCATGGTGGTGTTGGAGGTGATCCATGTCGCCGCGGCGGTCGCGGTGCCCAGGGCGAGGCCGACATTGCGCCCCGCGAGCATGTGGCCCTCGGTGGTCTTGGCCTTGCGGCCCCACCAGATCCCCAGGGCGATCCAGCCGAGGCCGAAGACCGCGAGCAGGGCGAAGCCGACGCCGGGATCGAGGAGGAGGCCCTCGGTGGTGTTGCTGTTCACGCCCCGTCCCCTTTCCCCGCGGCTCGGTCGGTTGGCGCGGGATCGGCCGCGTCGTCCTCGTCGGCGAAGGGGTTCTCGGCGAAGATGGCCTCACGCACGACGACGAAGACGATCGCGATGAACAGGAACGCGCCGATCCCCAGGAGGATGAAGGTCTGGCGGAGGGAGTGGTGCTCGACGGTGAAGACGATCGCCTCGCTCTCGGGGCCCCACGGGTCGGTGTCGGCCAGGCGGGCCATGACGACAAACTCGTGCGTGCCGTCTTCGAGGCCGGAGATAAACGAGCGTCGCTGCGGCCCCTCGTAGTAAACGATGCGGTCGTCGACGAGTTCGCCGTCGAGGCGTCCGACGAGACGGAACATCGGGGAGGCGTCGGCGTCTGGCGGGTCGAGCGCCCAGTGCAACTGGATGTCGCCCCTGGCCGAATCGGCGGCGAGATCATCGCCGGAGAGGGGCTCGCCATCGGCGTTGGTGAACACGGCTCGGACCGGTTCGTCGGCGTTCGCCGGGGTGGGGGCGGCGATCGTCAGGATCGCGGCGGAGAGGAACGCCGCTGTCACGGCAACGAGGCGATTTGTGCGTGTGGGCGTGGTCCGCATCGTGTGCGCTCTTGGCGTTTGGTGCTTACCGCCTCGGGGCTCAGAGTTGTATCGGACGATGCACTGCTGCATGATCAACGCTGGAAGTTTGCGCTGTCGCTGGATGGACCTGCTTGGGCTTGAGAATTGCCTGATACGGAGCGAGCTGTTTCGAAACGAGCTGGTTCGGTGCGGGCATTCCTGCGTGGCGGTGCTTCGGTGATTCCGCGCTGACCGGCCGCACAGATGGCTTCGCTCTCGGCCGTGCTGGACGGATCACGGCGGGCCGGATCGGCGACGGACCAGTAGGCAGCCTATCGCCGATCATCGTGTCTGTCCACCCCGCGTTGATGGCGTGCGGGCCGCTCGCTCGGCGATGATCTGGACGAAGCGTGTCAAGATGCGACAAAAACCTGAAAATCTTCGGGTTTTTCCGCGTGATGTGTCGACGACGGCTTGCATCGTGCGCCTCGATGCCGCATGATGGAGTTCGAGGCCTGTCTTGCGGCGGCGTCCCTGTGAACGGGACACGGTGTTCTGCGGGCGTCCTTTGTGCGTCAAACCGGCGTGCGTTCAGCACCGCCGCGGCGTCACGGGGCGGGCGGCTTCAACGATCCTCTGGCAAGAGCGATCATCAACAGGTGCGATTCTCACCAAGGAGGACCAGTGACTTCAGTCAACCGTGCCGCGGGCGACACCGCCCGGGAACCCGATATCTTCGTCAATCCCGCTCAGGGCTTCGGCAAGGACCCGGTGAAAGTCCGTCGGACCGACCATTACGAGCAGGAGTATGTCGAGGGCTTTGTCGACAAGTGGGACGAGCTGATCGACTGGGACCGCAGGGCCGAGACCGAGGGGCGGTTCTTCATCGACGTGCTCAAGCAGCGGGGGGCCAAGCGTGTGCTCGATGTCGCCGCGGGCACCGGTTTTCACTCCGTCAGGCTGATGGAGGAGGGGTTCGATGTCGTCAGCGCCGATGGGAGCCCGGAGATGCTCGCCAAGGCTTTCGAGAACGGGCGCCGGCGCGGGCACATCCTGCGCACGGTCCAGGCCGACTGGCGGTGGCTCAACCGCGATGTGCACGGGCGCTTCGACGCGGTGATCTGCCTAGGCAACTCGTTTACGCACCTGTTCAACGACCACGACCGGCGCAAGTCGCTCGCGGAGTTCTACGCGGCGCTGCGCCACGACGGCGTGCTCGTGCTCGACCACCGCAACTACGACGCGCTGCTCGACGGGCGGACCAAGGCCGGGCGGCGCTACTACTACTGCGGGGAGGATGTCGCCGCAGAGCCCGAGTACATCGACGAGGGGCTCGCCCGCTTCCGGTACAGCTTCCCCGACAAGTCCGTCTTCCACCTGAACATGTTCCCGCTCCGCCAGAACTACACGCGGTCGATCATGCAGCAGGTGGGCTTCCAGGAGATCGAGACCTTCGGCGACTTCCACGAGACCCATCGTGAGCAAGAGCCGGACTTTTTCATCCACGTCGCCGAGAAGGCTTACCACTCGCCCGAGAACGACCCGTCCAAGGAGAAGACCGAAGCATGAGCGCTCCGACCAACAGCGCCACCGACGCGGCCCGCGAGTACTACAACAGCGAGGACGCCGACAACTTCTACGCCACAATCTGGGGCGGGGAGGACATCCACATCGGGCTCTACGAGTCCGACGACGACTCCATCGCCGAGGCGAGCCGACGCACCGTCGAGAAGCTCGCCTCCGTCCCGCCGGAGATCAACGCCAAAACGCGCGTGATCGATCTCGGCGCCGGCTACGGCGGCGCGGCCCGCTACCTCGCCCAGCGGTACGGTTGCGGCGTAACGGCGCTGAACCTCAGCGAGACCGAGAACGAACGCCACCGCGCGATCAACGCCGAACGGGGCCTGGACGACTACATCACCGTCGTCGACGGCTCGTTCGAGAAGATCGACGCCAAGGACGCCTCGTTCGACCTCGCGTGGTCGCAGGACGCGATCCTGCACGCGGGGGATCGCGAAGCGGTGGTGAAGGAGGTCGCCCGCGTGCTCGCGCCGGGCGGGCGGTTCGTCTTCACTGACCCGATGCAGGCCGACGACTGCCCGAAGGGCGTGCTCGACCCGATCCTCGCGAGAATCAACCTCTCGAGCCTCGGCTCGCCGGGGTTCTACAAGAAGTCGTGCGAAGCCGCGGGGCTGGAGTTCAGGGGCTTTGAGGATCTGACGCACCAGCTCGTCCGCCACTACTCGCGCGTGCTCGAGGAGACAGAGAAGCGAGAGGAAGAGCTTCGGTCGATGGTCAGCCCCGATTACATCGAGAGGATGCGGAAGGGGCTGGGGCATTGGATCGAGGGCGGCGAGAAGGGCTGGCTGGCCTGGGGTGTCATGCACTTTGAGAAGCCGGCGTGAGCAAGAGCGGGGGCGGTCTGAAGCGAAACCTGCCGTTTCATCCGGTGGTCTTCCCCGTCTCGGTGGGGTTGATTATCGCGTTTGCGCTCTACGCGGTGCTCGCGCCGCGCTCAGCGGGGACCGTCTTTGGAGAGTTGAACGCCGCGATCACAGGGCACTTCGGCTGGATGTACATCCTGTCGATGTCGGTGTTTCTCGTGTTTGTGCTGTTCGCGGGGCTGGGGCCTTGGGGCAAGGTGCGGCTGGGCAAGGACACCGACCGACCCGAGTTCGGCGTGCTGACCTGGCTGGCGATGCTCTTCAGCGCCGGCATGGGGATCGGGCTGCTGTTCTTCAGCGTCGCCGAGCCGGTGCTGCACTATGTCACCCCCCCGATCGGACGCGGGCGAGATCTGGACGCGGCCCGGGCGGCGATGGGCATCACGTTCTTCCATTGGGGCCTGCACCCGTGGGCGTGCTACGCGCTGGTGGGGATGGGGCTGGCGTACTTCGGCTACCGAAAGGGCTTGCCCCTGAGCATCCGGTCGCTGTTCGTGCCGTTGCTGGGCGACCGCGTACACGGGCGGATCGGCGATCTGATCGACATCATCGCGGTCGTGGCGACGCTCTTCGGTGTGGCGACCTCGCTGGGGCTCGGGGCGCAGCAGATCAACGCGGGGCTGGGGCACATCTTCGGCCTGTCCAACGGCGACGGAACGCAGGTGATGCTCATCGGCATCATCACCGCGATCGCGACGGTGTCGGTCGTGACCGGGCTGCATGTCGGCGTGCGCCGGCTCAGCGAGGTGAACATGGTGTTGGCGGTCTGTCTGCTGCTGTTTGTAGCGATCGCCGGGCCGACGCTGTTTGTCCTCAACGGGATTGTCGAGAACCTCGTCACCTACTTCCAGCAGCTCCCCGTCAACTCGTTCTGGACGGCGACATGGGACGCCCCGGAGCGCGAACAGTGGCTCGGCAACTGGAC
>REET01000228.1 GCA_007694925.1 Phycisphaerales bacterium
CTGACTCGCCCGACGCGGAACATCCCGCCGGAGCTGGCCGAAGGCGTCCGCCAGGTGATGTCGATCGCGATCATCGTGCTGATCGGCTGGACGCTGATCGTGATGATCGGGGCGGCGTCCAAGGCGATGACGCGTCGCTACGACATGGGCGTCGCGGACAATCTCCGCGCCCGGCGTGTGCACACGCAGGTGCGGGTGATCGCCCGGATCCTGATCGCGTTCGTGCTGATCTTCATGGGCTCGTCGATCCTGATGACATTCCCGGGCGTCCGCCAGGTCGGGGCGAGCGTGCTCGCCTCGGCGGGGCTGGCGGGGCTGATCGTCGGCTTCGCGGCACGCTCATCGATCGCGAACTTCATCGCGGGGGTGCAGGTGGCGCTCGCCGAGCCCTTCCGCCTCGACGATGTCGTCATCATCGCCGGCGAGTGGGGACGGATCGAGGAGATCACCACGACCTATGTCGTCGTGCGGATCTGGGACGAACGCCGCCTGATCGTCCCGTTCTCGCACTTCCTCGAACAGCCCTTCCAGAACTGGACCAGGACGCGGGCGGACATCATCGGCTCGGTCTTCTGGCATGTGGACTACAGCGTCCCGCTCGACGACCTGCGGGCCGAGCTCAAGCGCATCACCGAGGCCTCGCCGAAGTTCGACGGGCGCGTCTGCGTGCTGCAGGTGACCGACGCGAGGCCCACGACGCTGGAGATCCGCGCGCTGGTCAGCGCACGCAACTCGGGCGACGCGTGGGACCTGCGCTGCGAGGTGCGCGAGAAGATGATCGCCTATATCCAGCGCGAGCACCCGGGCGCCTTGCCCAAGTTCCGCACGCTGGCCGAGGACGCACCGGGGCGCGACCGGGGCGAACTGCCCCCCGGCGGGCCGCCGCCGGCGGCGCGCCCGATCGGCGATCAGATCAGCCGCTGAGCGGATGGATGAACAGTCCCGTCGCGAGCTTGGGGTAGAAGAAGGTGCTCTTCTGGGGCATCAACTCGTTGGCGCGGCTGATCTCTTTGACCGCCTCCAGGGGCGTGGGGCGGACGATGATCGCCAGCTGGGAGAAGCCCGAGCCGCCCCCCGCGCCCGTCTCGACCCCCGAGAAGATCTCCTGCACCTCTTCGATCGTGTGCGGGAAGGCCCACTTGACCGGCTCGCCGCCGTTCAGTTCGGGCTGGCAGATCTCTTCGACGATCAGGTGCTGGATGACCGCGACATCGAGCTTGCGCCAGGCGCGGGGCTTGTCGGGGAAGCGTTCTTCCAGCGGGTCGTCGGCGGCGGTCGTCGCGGTGAAGCAGAGCCCCGTGTCGCGGTCGATGATGCCGAAGACATTGGCGTCGTCGTTGAGCGAGAGGGCCCGCTTCTTGACCTCCGCCTCGATCTGCTTGGGATTGTTGTCGCAGGGCTTGATGTCCAGGAGGCCGGCGGAGGCCTCCTCGAACTTCTGGATCGTGTAATCGCTCATGCCGCCCAGCACGCGATGGGTCGGCCCGATCGCCAGGCCGGGGTCGTTCATGCCCACCAGCACGATCATGCAGCGCCGCGCGGGGTGGTCGGGGGGCAGGTCGCCCTTTTCCAGCAGGCCGGTGAGGTAGTTCAGCCCGGTGGTGTAACGGTGGTGCCCGTCGGCGATGAAGATGTCCTCGCCCTTGAGGGCCTCTTCGTAGGCTTCCATGGTCGCGGCGTCGTCGACGGTCCAGACCTCGTGCAGCACGCCGTCGGCCATCCGGGCGGTCATGTCGGGCGCCCGCGACTCCATGACACTGCGGACGACCTCGCTGCCTGTCCCCTTCTCGTCGGCGAAGAGGCCGAAGACGGGGCTGGTCTGGCACTGCGTGGCCTTCATCAGGGCCATGCGGTCCTCCTTGGGCCCGCTGAAGGTCTGCTCGTGGGGCAGCACGCCGCCGCCCTCGCGGGGGCCGAAAGGAACGGTGTCGATGGTGCAGGCCATGCCGCAACGCCGGTACTGCTTGCCCTCGAACTCGAAGGTCTGGCGGTAGGCGAACATGGCCGGGCGGTCGCGCCGGGCGAGCACGCCCTCGGCGAGCCAGCCCTTCAGCTTGGAGGCGGCGCCGGTGTACGCCGACGAGGGCCCGAGCTCCTTGGGCGGGACATGCGGGAGGTCGATCGCGACAATGTTCTGCTGCTCGGGGCCGAGCAGGGCCTCACGATCGTCGGCGTCGAGCACATCGTACGGGGGGCTGACCAGTGTTGAAACATCGCCGCCGCCGGCGTTGAACTGGATCGCGTTGAACGGATAGACCGCGGCCATGACCGATTCCTTTCCCGAAGCCCTCTTCGCGTAAGGGCGCTCTGCGGCGAGGGCGCGCAATACAGCCGCCCGAGCCATCGCCCGCTGCGAAGGACTCTATGCGGATCGGCCCCGCCGCGAAGGGTTGCGGGCCGGAGGGGGGCCGGAGCCGATCGCGGCCTATCCTCGATCCATGCAGCGCCCCACACAGCAGCGACCCCGCGCCCTGGTCGTCCGGACCGCCGGCATCAATCGCGACGGAGAGCTTCTCCGGGCCTTTACGCTCGCGGGCGCCGACGCGGAGGCCGTCCACCTCGACCGGCTCATCGCCGAGCCCGACCGCATCGACGACTACGCGATCATCGGCTTCCCCGGCGGCTTCAGCTACGGGGACGATGTCGCTTCCGGACGCATCATGGCGATGCACGCCCGCGAGCGCCTCTGGGACCGCTTCTCGGGCGCTGTCGAACGCGGGGCGTTGGTCATCGGCGTCTGCAACGGCTTCCAGGTCCTGGTGCAGATGGGGCTCCTGCCCGGCCCGATCGGCAAGTCACCCGTGCAGCGCGTCGCCCTGACGGAGAACGCCGGCGCACGGTTCGTCAACAAGTGGGTGCGGATGATCCCCGAGCCCGCCTCGAAGTGCGTCTGGACGAGGGGCCTCGAAGGCGCGGTCGAGCCCGAGCTGCTCATGTTCCCAAGCGCCCACGGCGAGGGCCGCTTCGTCGCCGATTCACCCGAAACCCTCGACGAGCTGGAAGCCGGCGGTCAGGTCGCTTTGCGCTACGAAGAGAACTTCAACGGCTCGGAGCGTTCGATCGCGGGGATCTGCGATCCGTCTGGCAGGGTCTTCGGCCTGATGCCCCACCCCGAAGACTTCGTGCACTGGAACCGCCACCCGTGGTGGACGAGGCTCACCGGGCACGAGCGTTCCGGACCGCCGCCCGGTCTTCGCCTTTTCCAGAACGCGGTCGAGGCGGCGTCAAACCCCGTCGGCGTCCGGGCCTGAGCGCGCCCTCGCGAAGCTCACTCGCGCATGTAGCCAGAGTCCTGCTCGCCCACGCGGTGGACGGTCAGGGTGTTGGTCCGTTTGGCGACGCCGAGCGGACGCCCGGCCAAGAGCGCGATCCAGTCGCCCGGGGATGCAAGGCCCAGCGCGACCAGGTGATCGTCGACGGTCCGGTTCCAGAAGCCCAGCCCGCCCTCGGTCGGCGGTTGGTGCAGCACGGGCGTCACGCCCCGCAGCAGCGTCATCCGCCGGACGAAACGGGGATCCGACGAGTAGGCGAGGATCGGGATCTGGAAGTCGTTCTGGCTGAGGTAGCGGGCGGTGCCGCCGTGCTGGCTCCAGCAGACGATGGCCGCGGCGTCGAGGTCTGCCGCGGCCTGCCAAGCGCCGCGGGCGAGCGCCGCTGTTGAACTGTGCCCTTCTGCGAACCGCATCGGGGGCTTGCTGAGGCGGTGGGCGCGCATATGCGACTCCGCCTCGGCGATGATGCGCCGCATCGTGCGCACCGTGACCTCGGGGAACTTGCCGACGGCCGTCTCGCCAGAGAGCATCACGGCGTCGGTGTTGTCGAAGATCGCGTTGGCGACATCGGAGGCCTCGGCGCGCGTGGGGATCGGGCGGTCGATCATCGTCTCGAGCATCTGCGTCGCAACGATGACGGGTGTGCCGTGGGCCTCGCAGCACTCGATGATCTTCTTCTGCGCGACGGGGACGCGGGCGAGGTCCATCTCGACGCCGAGGTCGCCTCGGGCGACCATGATCGCGTCGGACTCTGCGACGATGGCGTCGATGTTGTCCAGGGCCTGAGGCTTCTCGATCTTTGCGATCACCTGGATGGTCGAGCCCTGCTCGTCGCCCTTGGCGCGGTCGGCGGCGCACATCCCGCGGATGGTCTCTTTGAGCGAGCGGACCTCCGCCGCGGTGCGCACAAACGAGAGCGCGAGGAAGTCCAGCCCGTTGGCGACCGCCCACTGCAGGCACTCGTGGTCGCGGTCGGTCATCGAGGGGAGCGAGAGGTCGGTCTCGGGCAGGTTGATGCCCTTGCGCGAGGTGACCTCGCCCCCGACCAGTACGCGGCAACGCAGCACGCCCGGCTCGGACTCGACCGCGAGCATCCGGATCGCGCCGTCGTTGATCAGCACCCGCTGCCCGGGTCTGACCTCGTCGATGATCCGCTCGATCGTCACGCCGAAGACGGGGACGGGTTCGCCGACGCGGTCTTCGAAGAATGCGCGGGTCACGCCCTTGCGCAGCTCGACATCCTGGCCCACGCCGAGGATGAAGCCTCCCTCGGGCACCTCGCTGATGCGGAGCTTGGGGCCTGCCAAATCGCCGAGCACGCCGACGACGCGACCGAGCTCGTCGGCTGTCTCGCGGATGGTGCGGAGGCGTCGGGCGTGCTCGTCGAGGTTGCCGTGGGAGAAGTTCAGACGGAAGACATTGACCCCGGCCTCGATCAGGCGCGCGAGCATCTCCGGGCTGTCGCTGGCGGGGCCGATGGTGGCGACGACCTTGGCGAAGGTCGGCGGGGCGAAATCCGGGTCGTGCTCGGCGATGGAGGACTTGACAGTTCTGCCGGTTTTGAGGGCCATTCGGATCTCCGTCCGTGGGGCCGGGATTGGGGGGCGGCCTTGTGAGGCTGGGCGCTAGAGGCGGGAGGCTCTATCGGCGATCCGCCTGTAACGCTCGCGGAACAACTCGGTGTAGACGATCTGGATCCGGGCCGCAACGCCCTGCACCCGCCACGACTCGCGCACGACGCTGAAGGTGGTCGGGGTGAAGTCCTCGAACGCGCCCTCAAGGCGTGCGGCGTCCTCCTCGTTCAGGCGATTGGCGAACCCGCCGAAACGCCGATCCCACATCGCGCGGACCTCTTCCCCCGTCGGGAAGGCGTAAAAGTCGCGCCGGAGCTCGAAGAGCTCGGGGGCCGCCCGGGCTGCTGAGGCGAGTTCGGCGTGGGCTTTCCTGAGCTCTTCCGGCCAGTCCGCGGGGATGTTCTCGCGATCGCCCCAGTCGAACGCGCCGATATGCCCCCCGTTGTGGTAGCGGTCAGAGGCGGCGTCGCCGGGTGTCGGAGCTCGGTCCGGGCTGGTCCAATAGCGGTCGGAGGCGAGGTCGAAGGCGTCGGCGGCTGCGCTCAGGCGGTTGGAGGCTTCGGGATTCGCCCGGGCGACACGGTCGATCGCGGCCCAGGCCCGTCTGATCTCGTCGTGGGTGTCGATCGCGAAGGCGGCCATCATCGGGGTGATGCCCGATCGCCAGCCCCGGCTGCGGACGGGCGAGGCGACCTCGAACGGGTTGACCTTGTCGACGAAGTGCTCGAAGAAACCCCGGCCCGGCTCGTAGAGGTCCGGGCGGGCGGGCATGCGCCGGAGTTCGTGCTGGCGGGGGCCCATCGGGCGGCCGTCGGGGCCCGCGGGGTTGTTGCTCCCGCGCTGCGAGCGTGTCGCGTAGAACTGCCAGAGGGTCTGAGCCTCGTCGGCGAGCAGGAACTCGACGAAGCGTTTGGCGAGCTCGGGGTCGGGGCCCCCGCGGAGGATCGAGACCGGGTCGGCGTCGATGTAGGTGCGTCCGGGGGGATCGATGTAGCCGACGCGGCTTTCCTCTGGCGCCTGGCCCCGGCGGAGGACGCTCTGGGCCTGGCTGCGCCCGTAGAAGTCGATGGCGAGGCCCGCCGCGGCTTCGCCAGAGGCGACATCGATCGGGGGCTTGGTCGCGGCGTCTGTGAAGTAGCGTGTATTCGCGCCCATCCCGCGCAGGATCCGCCAACCCATGGGCCAGCCCTCGTTACTGAGGATCGACTCCAGCGAGGTCGTGATTGAGCCGGACTGTCGCGGGTCGGCCAGCGCCACCCAGCCTGCGAGCCTCGGGTCGGTCAGGTCGGCGAAGTGCTGAGGCTCGGGCACGCCGAGCTCGGCGAGGATCTCGCGGTTGTAGACGATGCCGAAGCCCGAGAGGGCGGTGCCGAACCAGTACTGCTCGGGGTGATAGAGCAGGCCCGAGCCGATGCGGTTTTCGGGGCCGAACCAGTCTTCGAGCGTCGACGGTTCGAACGGCTCGTAAGGCGGGGTGGAGAGGGGGACGGTCAGGTCCCGCTCCTGCCCGTCGATGGTCAGGCGGAGGGTGATGCCTCGGATGAGCTGTGTGTGGTCGTAGGAGCCGCCGCCGAACATCACATCCTGGTTGACCGTGCCGGGGACCATGACGACTTCACCGTCGACGAGCGTGAAGCGGCCGTCGCGGATCGCCCGCTCGTACTCGGCCCGGAGCTGCTTGAGGATGTCGCTGGTGCCGCCGGGGTGGCGGAAGTCGACGACCGCCGGTTCGTTGTACTCGCGGAGGTGCCACTCGGAGAAGAGTCTGGCGAACTCCTCCTGGATCTGCGGGACATGGGGGGTGATGACGATCAGGCGACGCGCGTCGGGTGGCGGGGCGTCGACGCCGGCGGACTGCCTGAAGGCGAAGGGGACGCCGAGAATCAGGAGCACCGAGGCGATGATCAGCAGGCGTGCGGGCCACATAGAGGCAGTGTACGACCCGGAGCGGGCGGGGTTGGGGCCGGACCGTGCACGCCTGTGCGCAAAGAGGCGTCGGTCGGTGGCGGCGTGGGGGTGGAGCGGGGGCGAGCGCCTACCGTTTCGGCCCGCGGCGGTCCGGATCAGCGAGGGGTCCGGTCCGGCCAACGGCTTCGATCCATTCAATACCGAAAGACAGGCGAGCACCGATGAGCGAGCAGACGCACACGATCCTTCCCGCTGACAGCAACCAGGCCCTCGGCATCGCCCGCTACGCCAAGGCGTTCCTCGAATCGGGCGAGCCGGGCGACGCGGTGATCGAGAAGACCGACCTCTTCCACACCGACGCGGTGCTCTGCGGGCTCTCGGCGATCGCGCTGGGGACGAATGCCCCCAATGTGCTCCGCAACGAGGCGATGTCGTACCGGGTGGGCGAGGACGCGCCGAGGCCGGGGCGGGCGGTGCGTCCGGGAGCGACTGTCTTCGGCTCGAAGGTGCTCGTGCAGCCGGAGAAGGCGGCGGTCGCCAACTGCGCCGCTGTCCGCGAGTGGGACTCCAACGGGACCAACTTCGGGTACAACCCCAAGCTCGGGCACACCGCCGGGGAGTTCGGGCACAACGACTTCTACCCGGTGGCGGTCGCCGCGGCCCAGATGGCCGGGCTCGACGGGCGGGCCGCGATGCTCGGCATGATCGCCCACGACGAGATCCGGGGGCGCTTGGCCGAGGTCTTCAGCCTCAAGAGCTACAAGATCGACCATGTGCTGCACGGGGGCATCGCTTCGGCGGCGGTCTTCGGCGCCATGATCGGGGCGAGCGAGGAAGAGATCGAGTCGGCGATCGGGATGGTCGTGGCGCACGCCGTTCCGTTCAGGGCGATCCGGGCGGGCAAGCAGCTCTCAGACTCGAAGGGTTCGTCGGCGGCGATCACGACCGAGTTTGCGGTTTTGGCGGTCAAGCGTTCGATGGCCGGGTTCGTTGGGCCGAAAGACATCTTCCGCAATCCCGAGGCGGTCTTCCGGCTGTTCGAGGGGCCGGGGCAGATGTTCGCGAAGGTGGGTTCGGGTGCGAAGGACCCCGAGCCGCGGGACGCGTCGCCGTTCGACCTGCACCTTGCGATGCGGGGCGACGACTTTGCGGTGATGGGGATGCACTTCAAGCTGGGGCTGTACGAGCACCAGTCGGCGGGCGCAATCCAGGGCGTGGTGGATCTGGTGGCGCGTTCGCCGGAGCTGGCGGCCGATGGCGGCTCGGCGATCAAGACGATCAAGATCGTCGCCTACGAGCCCGCCTACGGCATCATCGGCGACCCGGCCAAGAAGGACCCCCGCACGCGCCAGTCTGCCGACCACTCGATGGCGTACATCATCGCGACGCTGCTTCGCAAGGCGATCGAGCAGCAGGGCGCCGGGCAGAAGCCGGACTGGAAGAGCCTGATGCTCTCGCCTCTGGACTACAACGAGAGCGCGATCTTCAACGAGCGCACACGCGAGCTCATGCAGAAGATCGAGTTCGTCCACGGGGGCGAGGAGTACGACCGGCGCTACCCCGACGGCATCCCGACCAGCGTCGTCATCACCGACGCCAAGGGCGCCGAGCACGACAGCGGGCTGGTGATGTACCCGACCGGGCACGCACGCAACAGCACGGCCGACCTCAACGGCTTGCTGGCCCACAAGTTCGAGCTGCTCGGGCGTTTCGTGACCGACGATCCGAAGCCGATCGTGGTGCGTTTCGCGAAGATCGCTGAGAAGTCTGCCGACGAGATCGCCTCGCTGCACGACTTTGAGCTGGAGGTGAAGGGCCGGTTCGAATGAGCCGCGCCCCGGCGTGGCGGCTGTCGGTCGGCGTCTTCTGCGCCTCGCGGATGGGGAGTGATCCGGGCTTTGCCAAAGAGGCGGAGGCCCTCGGCCGATTGCTCGCCGAGCGGGAGGTCAGGCTGGTCTACGGCGGCGGGGCGGTCGGGCTCATGGGCGTCGTCGCCGACGCGGCGATCGAGGCCGGAGGTCAGGTCTGCGGGGTGATCCCCCGCTCGATGGCCTCGCGCGAGGTCGCCCACCCGGGATTGCAGGACCTGCGGATCGTCGAGACGATGGCCGAGCGCAAGACGGTGATGATCGAAGAGTCCGACGCGTTCCTGGTCTTGCCGGGC
>REET01000229.1 GCA_007694925.1 Phycisphaerales bacterium
GAGTCGCCCGAGCCGGTGTTGATCTCGGCGGTCGCGTTGGCGCGGACGCCCGGCTCGGCCGCCCTGCGCCCGGACCGCTGCTCGCGGCTCTCACGCGTCTCGGTGCCCAGGAGCGAAACGGATCCCCCTTCGTCGGTCACCGGCTCGAATCGGGTCTTGCGGATCTGTTCGCGGGAGATGTCGACCTCGGCCGTCACCGCGATCACCACACCGGGGATGTAGCTCAGCAGGCGCGAGAGCGTGGTGGTGATCTTCTCTTCAGTCGCCAGCGCGTGCTCAAGCCACGCCGAGGCGCGGGCGTCCTCCCCGGCGGTCGCGGCGAAGCGGCGGCCCGACGAGCCGTCGATGACGCGGACATTCGTCGGGTCCAGCCCCGCCTGCGAGCCCGAAACGAGGTGGGCGATCGCGTCGACCATCTCCTGGTTCAGCCCCCCCAGCGAGGTGAAGACCGTGACAGACGCCGTCGGCTCGCGCACGATCATCCCGATGCCGTGGGGGCGGGGCACATCGAGCACGACCGTCGCCTGACGCACGCCCCTGAACCGCCCGATCACCCTCGCCAGCTCGTTCTGCAGGGCGATGCGGTACATCTGTTCGTTCTGCTCGCGCGAGTTGGTCCAGCTCTGGCGGTCGATCAGGTTGTCAAAGAGGATCCGTGTGTCGTCGGGCAGGGCGCCGCGCTCGGCCAGCGCCGCGAGCGCGAAGCGCCGGCTCTCGGGGGGCACGAACACTTTGCCGTCGCGCATCTCAGCCCGCACATCGCTCGCCCGGAGGATGTGGATCGTTTCCTGCTGGCCGTCGGCGGCCATCAGCTCGACCATCGGGCGACCGCCCGCGTACTGCGAGACCAGGAAGAGCGTCATCAGCAGGATCACGCCGAGCGAGCCGATCAGCATCCGCTGCGTCGCCGTCAGGCGACCCAGCTCACGCTTCATGCGATCGAGTGCTTTTCGCAGCTGCTCCATCCGGCGCGGCCTCCATGCCTTGTTCCCTCGCCCTCCTGGCTCGGGACGCCGGGGCTTCCAGAAGGAACACCCGGCAACGCCTCAGTTCGGACCGCTGCCGTCAAAGACTTGAAGAACCGACAGGCAGGCAGAATCCGCGCTCCCGCGCAACGGAGCGTCGGTTGCCGCGCAGTTGTTGCCTGTGGACATCAGGTGGAGCGCCGGCCCGCCGGTCAGACGCGCATCTGCTTGATCTCGTCGTAGGCCTGGACCATCTTGTTGCGGACAGCCTGGAGCATGCGGAAGGCGGTGTCGGCCTTCTGTGCCGCCAGCACCACGCCCTCGATGTCGTTGCGTCTGCCCGCGGCGAGGTCCTCGATCGCGTGCGTCGCGTCCTGCTGGAGCTTGTTGGCCTCGTTGATGTTCTGGAGCAGGACATCCTTGAAGGAGGGCGCGTTGGGGTCCGGGCGCACGCCGCCCGCGGCTGTCTGCCCGGGGTTCATCCGCCCCGCCCCGCCCGCTCCACCGATCAGCCCGAGAGGATCTGTCATCGCGACGCACTCCGTCTAGGTTCAGGCGATCACTCGCAAAGCCTGGGCCATCATGGATTTGGTCGCCTCGGCGGTGACGACATTGGCCTCGTAGGCCCTGGCCGCCTCCATCGCGTTGACCTGCTCGACCACCGGGCTGATGTCGGGGACCATGATGTACCCGTCGCCGTTCTCGTCGAACGGGTGCCCGGGAGCGTACTTCTGACGCAACGCGTCGTGGTTGATGTGGATCTCGGCGACATGCACGCCAAGGGCCCTGCCCGTGGGGCTCTTGGCGGTCGGGTCGCCCGGGGCGAACATGATCTCGCGCCTGCGGTAGGGGTTGTAGTTGCCCTGGGCGTCGACCAGCGTGTCCTGGTGCGCAAGGTTTGCGCTGATGACGGCCATGCGCGCACGCTGGGCCACCATGCCGCTGGTCGAGATGTCAAGCACGCCGTACATCGGGCCTCCCTAGGGCTCAGGCCATCTCTCTGATGGCGGATCGGATCATCTCGCCCTGGTGCCTGTACAGGTCCGCGGCGGCCCTGAAGACACCCGCGTTCTCTGCCTGGGCCTGCATCAGGCGCTCCAGGTCTCGGTCGTTGCGGTCGTGGAAGAGGATGTTGCCCGAGGGGGTCTTCGGACGCAGGTGGAGCCTGCCGTCGGCGTCGCGGACGACCTCGTCGCTCCGTCGGAAATGGAGCTTGCCCTGGGCGCCGCCGGTGCGCGTCCGACGCTCGTCGATCGCCTTGCCCAGCGACCGCTGGAAGTCGGCGACCGAGACATCGCGCGGCTGGAACTTGGGCGTGTTGATGTTGGCCACATTGTGGGCGATGAGCTCCTGGCGCCGAGCGGAAAACCGCATCAGCGTGTCCAGGGCCGGCATCGCCCCCGCGTTGGTGAGTCCTTTGATCATCGACACGCTCCCGCTGCCCGCAAAGCGCGGGCCAGAGCCTTACAGCGTCTGCTCGACGAGCGACAGCTCCTTCCACTTCTTGAGCTTCAGCCCCAGCGTGCGGACCCCGATGCCCAGGGCCTCGGCGGTCTTCTGGCGGTGCCCGTCGAATCGGCGCAGGGTCGCGACGATCACATCTCGCTCGACATCGGCCAGGGGGCGGACGACGACTTCCAGGGGTTCGTGCTCGTCCATGGCCGGGGCCCCGATGCCGCGCGGCATCGTCACCACCTGCTGCCCGTCGGCGGGCGACATCGAGACGGGCCCGGGCCTGGCCCCGTGCTCGCTCGCGCCGGTGATGCGGTTGGAGACGCCGTTGTGCATGCCGGGGTAGGCCGCGGGGCCGGTGATCGCACCGATGCCAGGGTTGAGCTGCGCCGCCGGCGAGCCGCAGAGCCAGGGCTCGATCATCGCGTGATCGATCGTGCTGGTGTGGCCCGCCCTGCCGAGGACGACCGCCCGCTCGCAGATGTTCTGCAGCTCGCGGACATTGCCGGGCCACGGGTACGCACGCATCAGGTCCATCGCCTCGGGCGAGAAGCGGACCGGCTCGCGGCCTTCCCGCTTGCAGAGGCCGGTTGCGAAGTGCTCGGCGAGCGCCCGCACATCCTCGGGCCGGTCGCGGAGCGGCGGCAGATGGATCGGCAGCACATTGAGCCGGAAGAAGAGGTCCTGGCGGAACTCGCCCGACGCGACCGAGCGCGGGAGGTCACGGTTGCTGGTCGCGACGACGCGGACATCCACGCCGATGGGCGTGCTGGAGCCGACGCGTTCGAACGCCCGCTCCTGGAGCACACGCAGGAGCTTGGCCTGGATGCCCGGGCCGATCTCGGAGATCTCGTCGAGCAGCAGCGTGCCGGTGTGCGCCAGCTCGAAGCGGCCCTTGCGGGTCTTGTCGGCGCCGGTGAAGGCGCCCTTCTCGTGGCCGAAGAGCTCGCTCTCGAGCAGGGATTCGCTCAGAGCGGCGCAGTTGACCGCGAGGAACGGCTCGGCCTTGCGAGCGCTCAGCTCGTGCACCGCACGCGCCACGACCTCCTTGCCCGTCCCGCTCTCGCCCACCAGCAGCACGGTGCCCTGCGAGTCCGCGACGGCGAGCACCTGCTCCTTGACGCGGCGCATCGCCGGCGAGTCGCCGATCAGGCGGTCCAGGCCGGTCAGCCCCTGCGGGCCCGAGGCCTTCAGCGCCTCGTTCTCGCGCAGGACGCTGCGGTGGCGGATCGCCCGCTTGACGGCGATGATGAGTTCGTCGCCCTCGAACGGCTTGGTGATGTAGTCGAAAGCGCCGAGCTTGATCGCGCGCACCGCCGTCTCGATGGTGCCGAAGGCGGTCATCAGCACGATCGGCAGGCCGTCGTCGATCGCGCGGACGCGTTCGAGCAGGTCGATCCCGCTGAGGCCGGGCATTTTGAGGTCGGTGACCACCGCGTCGGGCCTGCGCTCGGCGATCATCGCCAGGGCGCTCTGCCCGTCGCAGGCGGCGCGGACCTTAAAGCCCGCCCGCTGCAGTGTCGCCGCGACGCTGTCGCGCATCATTTCCTTGTCGTCCACCACCAGGACACTGCTCATGCGGCTTGCTCCGTTGAAGAGGTTGTCTTGCTCGCCCCTGGCGCGATTGCGCCGGGCTCTCTGGGCAGGCGGAGCTCCAGCAGAGCGCCGCCCCCCTCGCGGTTGCGTACGCCGACGGCGCCCGCGTGCGCGTCGGCGATCCTGTGCACGATCGCCAGGCCCAGGCCCGTGCCCGACGCCCGCGTCGTGAAGAAGGGGTTGAACATGCGGTCGACCACGCCCTCGGGCACGCCGGGGCCGGTGTCGGCGACGATCAGCACGACCTCGCGCCCATCGACACGGACATCGAGGGTCAGCTCCCGCTCGCCATCGGTCTCGGCCATCGCGTCAAGCGCGTTGCGGATCAGGTTCACCAGCGACTGGCGGACCAGCGCGCGGTCGCAGACGATCTCGACGCCGCCCCGCGTCTCGTCGAGCCTGCGGACCGTGACGCCCAAAGCCCGCTCGACACCGGCGCCCTCCAGCGCCTGGGCGAAGAGCGCCGACACCTCGACGGGTTCGGCACGGAGCGTGATCTCTCTCGCAAAGCTCAGGACATCCTGCACGATCGACTCGGCGCCGCGCACGGCCCGCGCGATCTTCGAGGCGACCTCGCGCTGCTCGGGCAGGTCGCCCAAGTCGTCTTCGAGCATCCTCGCGTACAGCGAGATCGACGCCAGCGGGTTGCGGACCTCGTGGGCGATGCCCGCGGCCATCTCGCCCAGCGCCGCCAGCCGGCGCGAACGCTGCAGCCGGTCGTTCGCCTCGCCGAGCTCGTGGCGCAGGCGTTCGACCTCGGCGTTCAACCGCTCGTGCGACGACTGCAGGCGGCCGGTGACCTCGTTGAAGACGGTCATCAGCTCGGCGAGGTCGCCGGGGGTCATGTCGCTCAGCGCCGGTCCGGTCGCCGCTTGGGTCTCGCTCATCACGCCCGCCCGTCCTGGAACCGAGGTTCGCCGGGGCCCTTTGGCGCGTACGCGTCGACGGCCCTGCGCCCGCGGTCGATCCCGCCCAGCTGCGATTCGAGGTGCTTGAGGCGCTCGCGGAGGGAGACCTGCTGCTCGGCGTCCTTGCCGGCGATCAGGTCGACCAGCTCGCGCACGCGGTCGGCCTTCGGTCCCATCTCGGCCGCGGCGTGCAGAACACCCCCGCCCGGGCGCTGCCCGACCTCGCGCAGGCGTTCGATGAGCACCTGCCTGCGACCGAGGACATCGAGCAGGTCGGAGGCCTCGCCGTCGTCGACGAGCTCGCCCTGCCGGTCGGAGAGCTGGTTGATCGCTTCGAGCAATTCGATCTGCTCGTCGAGACCTTCTGGCGTCTGCGCGAGGCGCGGCCCCGCGCTCGCTGGCATCCCGGTCATCCTGACCCGCCTTCCCGGCCGGCTCCGCCGACCTCTTGTGTCACGCCGCGATCAGCGTTCCTCCTGCATCGCGTACAGCCTGCTGGTGGACTGGAGCCACCGCTCCCACTGCGTCCTGTCCATCGGGAGGTATGGATCGTCCCACACATCGTCGGGCAGGCTGGCGAAGTAACGCCTCGCCCGCTCGTTGCTCGTTCTCGCCCGGTCGAGCTGCCCCTGCTCGATGAACGCGTTGACGATCTGCACCAACGCGACCAGCGAGGCCGGATCGTTGGCGTAGCGCTCGTGTGCGGCGTCGTAGTAGCGCACCGCCGTGGTGAAGTCGCCCAGGTCGTAGGCGCAGGCCGCCCTGTAGAAGTAGGCGTTGCGGAGGGACTCGCGCTCGACGGCGCTCAGCGAGGCCCTCGGGCGGGACTCGAGCTCCTCGATCACCTTCTCGAACATCCCCATCGCGTTGTCCAGTCGCGTCCGGCGCTGCGAGGTGAGCGTGCGCCGCTGGTGGTCGGGGATCGACCCGTCCAGCTGCCGCCCCATCTCTTCGGCCTCCAGACGCAACGCGTCGGCGAGGCGGAAGCGATTGAGCGCCCGCTCCTGGTCGGTCGGGAAACGGCGGAGCACCTCGTCGAGCAGGCGAGCCGACTCGGCGTAGCGCCCGGTGATCAGCAGGTGCTTGCCGAGTTCGACGAGCGCGTCGCGCCGCGTGCGGGGGTCGGGCTCGCGCACCACGCGCCCGTCGACGACCATGCGCAGCAGGCGCTCGGCCTCCTCGTGCTCCTCCTCGCGCCCGTCCAAGAGCAGGCACTGCGCCAGCGGCACATACGAGAGGTCCGCGAAGAGGCCCACATTCTTCACTTCCGGGTCCTTGCCCTCGATCAGCTCGCGGTAGAACCCCGACGCGAGGCGGTACTCGCCCCGCGACTGGTAGAGCTGCCCGAGGCGGAACCTCGCCTCGGCCTGGCGGGCGTCGCCCGGGAACCCGCTCTGGAACTCAAGGAAAGCACGCATCGCCCGGTCGCCAGAGCCGGCGAGGTCGAACGCGTCGGCGCTGCGCCACAGCGAGGAGGCGTAACGCTCCTCGTCGCGGAGCACCATCTTTTCTGCATGACGCTGGAAGTAGCCGCCCGCCGCGATCAGGTGGCGCCTCGCCTCTTCGCGCGAGGCGGGGTCGAGCCCGGCGATCCCGCGCGGCGCCAGCGGGTCGCCGCTGCCCGCCTCGATCAGCCCCGACGCGAGCTCCGACCTCGCCTCGGCGACCGCCAGCAGCACTTCCGGCGGCACCTGCGACGCCTCGTACAGGGAGTCGGCGATCTGCGCGTACGCCAGCGCCGAGCGGAAGTCCTCGCGCTGGAACGACTCGACATACCTGCGGAGCAGGCTGCGCATCACGCCCTCGACGCTGACATCCCGGTGGCCCCGCCCCGCGTCGAGCTCGTCGCGGAGCTGGCGGTACGCCGCGATCGATTCGATCGTGCTGCCCAGGAACGCCTCGGTCTCGGCGAGCCCCAACAGGGCGCGGACCGTCGCGTTGTGCTCGAAGTGCCTGTCGATCACGCGGCCGTAGCGCTCGCGGGCGGTCTCGGTCTCGCCCGAGGCCTCTTCGGCGCGGGCCATGATGAGGATGGCCTCGGGGTGGAGCGAGGATGTGTGCGGGAGCATCTCGAGCGCTTGCGAGGCGTGCAGCCTCGACTCGCGCTCGCGTCCTTCGGCGAGGTACGCCTCGGCGAGCAGGATCAGCAGCCTCGCCCGCTCCTCGCCCGCCTTCGGGCTCACCCGCTGCAGATCGCGGAGCAGCCGGTCGATCGCCCCCGCCGCCATGCCCATGTCCAGCAACACCCGGCCCTGGCGTGCGGCCGCCCACGCCCGCTCTTCCTCGCTCGTGCGCGGATCGGTCAGAAACGCAGAGAGTGTGGTCAGGGCGCGGGACTGGTCCCCGCCCGGATGGTCGATGTCGCGATTGATGGCCCGACGCTGGATGTCCAGCCAGCGTTCGGCCTGATCGCGCGGCTGGCGCTCCGCCCGCAGCAGCGCCTGGTCGACACGCCCCAGCGAGATCAGCGTCCGGGCGAGGTAGTAGTTGTCGTCGGCGTTCAGGCTCGCCCCGGCCCGCTCGGCCTCGACATACGCCTCCAGGATCCGCCGGTGGTTTTCCTCGACATCCAGGCCCAGGGCCAGCTGCCCGAGGTAGAGCGCCCGCCCGACGAGCAGGTGGAAGTTCCGGTGCTGCGCGTCGTCGAGCTCGCCGCGGCTCTCATATGGATGGAGCGAACGATTCAGCAGCGAGATCGCGTCTTCCGGGCGCTCGATGGTGAGCAGGTGCTCGACGCGCTGGAGCTGCGATTCGTGGTCCGGCGCCGGTCGGGAGAGGACCGCCAGAGTCAGCCCGCCCGTCAGCAGGGCGAAGGAGAGGGCCAGCACGGGCGCGTGCCAGACCTCGGCCCACTTGATCTGGTGCGCAGCAGACCCCTTGCCCGCGGCTTTGCCGCTGGCCTGGGAGATCTGAACAGGATCGGTCGGACCGTCCATCGTCACCGGATCCTCAATGCACAACCGCCGGATCCTCCGGCGGACCGACATCCGCGACGCACAGCACGGCCCGCCGGCAGTCGGTTTCTATCGGCTCGGTGGGTCGGCCCGCCTTGACTCGTTCTTCGTAGTGCCCTGTCGGGCCGGGTGGGCGGGTCGGTCAGCCGCCCTGTTCCGGGGCGTCGTGGAGGGGAATCACAACGACGGTCGCCGAAAGCACATCCCCGCGATGACGCCGAGCCGGGCCGAGCAGCGTGACGAGCGCCAGCGGCGCCGCCAGCCACTTGCAGGCGTTTCGGACCAGGGCGCGGAGGAGGCCCGGCCGCCCGTGCTTGCCGCTGGCGCGCACGACGCGTGCCCCGAGGATGAACTTGCCCGGGCTGGCGCCCCAGATCCCCTCCATCAGGGTGCAGAGGCCCATCCCGATCAGCAGCGTCCAGACGAGCCCCCAGTGCCCTCCCCGCTCACTGACGAGCGCTCCGATGCTCAGCGTCTCGCCCAGCGGGATGTCCAGCACCAGCGAGGTGATGAAGGCCGCCAGCAGCAGGTCGGCCATGCCCGCGGCGACGCGGCGACCCGGCTCGGCCAGGGCCGTGCCCGGCGGGATGCCGATCTCGCCCTTGAGGGGGTCGGGCGAGAGCACGTAGACGATCACGATGATCATGACGCCGACGAGCAGGAGCCCCAGCAAGCGGAACTCTTCCATGGAGATCGGGCCCTGTGTCCGGGCCGGGCCCTCGTAGAGCTCGTCGCCGGTCCAGGCCGAGACCTCGCGGACCGCCGCCCGCATGCCCGATCGCTCGCCCTCCCGCTCGGCGCCGATCGTGACCAGCCGCCCGACATCGGGCAGGAAGACCGAGGCGCCGACGGGCGGCAGCGGCCCGAGATCCGCGACGGTGCGCACGCCGTGGCGGTTTGCGTGGACGAGCTCGCCCCGCCCGTCTTCGTCTCGGAGCAGCAGGACGACGCGGCCCCGGGCGTACATCGCGGCGTCGATCGCCTTGCCGTTCTTGAGCGATTCGCCCAAG
>REET01000230.1 GCA_007694925.1 Phycisphaerales bacterium
CTGCGACGGTGCTCACGCTCGCGCTGGCGGCGGCGATCCTGGTCTTCAACGCCGCGGGCAAGTTCATCCCGGCCGTTGGGCTCGTGCTCCTGGGGCTGATCTACGCGGGGCACATGCTGGTGCCCAATCCCTCGCTGCGGTTTGTCTGGCCGGTCTGGCTGGTGATGACCCACGCGCTGGTGGTCGCGGCGGTCTGTCACAGGATCGCCCGGAAGGTGCCGACGATCTCGGCCCGCGCCGGAGTGGCGGCCGCGGCGGGCTGGGCGCTCTCGACGATCGTCCTGCTCTGGGCGGGGATGGGCAGGCGGGACGAGGGCGACGGCCTCTGGCCCGACTGGGTGAGCCCGGGCGCCGCGATCCCGCCGCTGTTGCTTGCGGTGCTGTGCGCCGCGTGGTGCTGGCGTCGGGTGCGGATGACCGGACCGGGCCCCAGAGCCGCGGAGAAGGTCGGGCGGTACGGGGCTCTGTGGCTGACGCTGTACGGGGCGGGCTGGCTCTTCGGCGCGGGACACACGCCCGAGGCGTGGATCCTCGTTGCGCTCGCGGTCGCGGGGTTTGCGGGGATGACGGTCCTCCGCGAGTGGTACGCGCTGATGGAAGACCCCGTCGCCTACCGAAGGTGAGCGTCGGTCGGTCCGAACGACACCGACAACGCATGCACCGGCGAAGGCCGGCGAAGTCGGCCCCGTTTAGAACAGCCCGAGGGCGTAGAAGATCGCGGTGAAGATCAGGTCGGCGACCACGATCGCGACGACGCACTGGACGACGGTGCGGGTCGTGGCGTTGCCGACGCCGGCGGCGCCGCCGGCGACCTTGAGGCCGTTGCCGCAGGCGATCACACCGATCAGCAGGCCGAAGAGGAAGCCCTTGGCCCAGCCGGTGTAGAAGTCGACGGGCTTGACCTGTTCGAGCAGGTTTTCCCAGAAGATCGTTGCGGGGATGCCGATGACGGTGGCCGCGATGTACATCGCGGCCCCAATCGCGACGATGCACGAGATCACGGCCAGCGCGCCCATGCTCAGCGTGGTTGCGATCACGCGGGGGACGACGAGGAAGCGGACCGGGTTCAGGGCGTGGGCTTCGAGGGCCTCGATCTCTTCGGAGACGACCATCGTGCCGATCTCGGCGGTGATGGCGGCCCCGGCGAAGCCGGTGAGCACGATCGCCCCGATCAGCGGCCCGAGCTCGCGCAGCACCGCGACACCGATGATGTTGGCGACCAGGTCCTTCTGCCCGAAGTCGTCCAGCGGCGGGGAGAGCTGGAGGGCCAGAATGGCGCCCACCGCCCCCGACACGAGCGAAGTGATCCAGATCGAGCGAACGCCGAGGCGGCAGATCTGGCTGACGATCGCCGCCCGCCCGAGGCGGACCTTCTTTGAAGTCAGAGCCACGAGCATCCAGCCCGTCGCCTCGATGCAGAGGAGGACGAGGTCGCCGATGTGGGCGAGCAGCGCGTTGACGCGCTTGCCCGCGCCCTCGACGGGGCGGAGCGGGCGGAACGAACGGCCGGCGTCGTTGTCGGCCTCTGGGGGCATGCGCGGTCCTTGCGTGCCGGGGCGCGGGCCCGTCAGGCGTTCAGAGCTTCGTCGGTCGAGTCAACGATGGTGAAGTACTGGTCGAGGCGGGCGATCTCGAAGATGCCCCTGACCTTGTCGTGCATGCTGCACAGGACGAGCAGCGAGCCCTTGTTCTTGGCGTTCTTCATCGCCTCGACCAGCGTCGCCAGGCCCGAGGAGTCCATGTACTGGACCTCCGACAGGTCGACGACGATGCGCTCGGGCCGCGCGTCCTGGGCGGTGCGGATCTCGTCGCGCAGCCGAGGCGATCCGGTCATGTCGACATCACCGGAGACTCTGACGATCGCGGCCGAGCCGACCCGCTCTTGAGAGACATCGATTGCGGCGCCGTCACGCATCGCGGTGACCTCCGGTGTTGTTGTCGCAAGCGCAGACGGACTTGGCCATTGTCAGCCTCATGCCCGTCTTCTGGCGCTTCTCGTAGACGACCTCGTCCATGACTTCCTTGATGATGTGCACGCCGAGGCCGCCGGGCCTCACATCCTTCAGATCGCGGCTCTTGATTTTCTCGATATCGACCTGGCGGGCCTCGTCCTCGATGACGATCCGGACGGTCGGCGATCCCGGCGCCCCGTCGCCCGGCCAGAGATAGAGCCAGATCTTCCCGTCGGTCCGCCGGTTGTAGCCGTGGCAGATGATGTTGGCGAGGGCCTCGTCGACCGCCAGGGCGATCTGGCAGCAGGTGACCTCGTCGAACCCGAGGCGTCTGGAGACCGCCGAGACCATCTCCCTCGCCCCGGAGAGGTAGATGGGGTCGGAGAGCAACTCGAGCTTGATGTGCGCCGTGGCGTAGTCCGGCGCGGTCCTTGTCGCGCTCACGAGCCATGTCCTCCCTGTTCCGCCCAGCCGACCCACCGATCCACCGCCGCACGCCGGAGGTGATCGGGGTCGCTGTGCCGGTAGCCCAAGGTCTCGCCGGTCATCCGCTCCAGCGTCCGGATCGAGAGCATCCTGACCGCCGGGTCGTCGCTGTCGAGCTGGTCGATGAGGTCGCGGATGGCGGCCCGGTCGTCGGCCCGGGCGGCGTTGACGATCGCCTGGATCCGCCCGTCGGGGGCGTCGGTGTCAAAAGTTGCGGGCGCGGACGCGGTACACCCCGCCAGCGGGGCCGCCAGCGCGAAGCAGATTGTGAGCATGAACCGCACCGACCAATGGTAAGCCCGGCCCGCGTCGGTTGGGCGGAGCGGAGGTTCGGCGCTACATTCTGGGCTCCCCCCACGCCGCCTGCGGCGACCCGAAGCTTCGAGAGGCCCGCGATGACGCTCCCCCACGACGAGGTGGTCCCCATCCTGGATTTCGGCTCGCAGACCGCCCAGCTCATCGCTCGGCGTGTCCGCGAGGCGGGCGTCTTCAGCCTGCTGATGAGCCCGGACACCCCCGCCTCCGAGCTTCGCGCGATGAACCCCAAGGGCGTCATCCTCTCGGGCGGGCCCGCCAGCGTCGACGATCCCGGCGCCCCCCGCTGCGACCCCGGCGTCTTCGATCTGGGCGTTCCGGTTCTGGGGATCTGCTACGGGATGCAGCTCGCCTGCCTGGAATTCGGCGCGACCGTCGGCAGAGCGCACAAACGGGAGTTCGGGCGCGCGAACCTCTCGATCCGCAGCGGCGACCCCCTGCTGGAAGCGATTCCCGAACGCACAACAGTGTGGATGTCCCATGGCGATCAGATCTCGGATCTGGCCGCGGCCTCTGTCGAGGTCCTGGCCTCCACTGACTCCTGCCCGTACGCGGTCGTCCGCTCGACCGCCGGCGAACGCCGCTTCTGGGGGGTGCAGTTCCACCCCGAGGTGACACACACGCCCCACGGGCGCGACCTGCTCCGCAACTTCCTGTACGAGCATTGTCGGTGCACCGGGACCTGGCGCATGAGCGACTTTGCGCAGGCCGCGATCGATCGCGTCCGCGAGCAGGTCGGGGGCGGGGCGGTCATCTGCGGGCTCTCGGGGGGCGTCGACTCGACGGTCACGGCGGCGCTCCTGCACGCCGCGATCGGCGACCGGCTCCGCTGCGTCTTCGTCGACAACGGCCTGCTCCGCAAGAACGAGCGGGGGCTCGTCGAGAGCACCTTCCGCGACCACTTCCGGACGAACCTGACCGTTGCCGACGCGGCCGACGCCTTCCTGAGCGACCTTCAAGGCATTACCGAACCCCAGGAGAAGCGCAAGCGGATCGGGAATCGCTTTGTCAGAGTTTTTCAGGAAGCCGCGGCATCGATCCCCGACGCCCGCTTCCTCGCGCAGGGGACGCTGTATCCGGATGTGATCGAGTCGGGGCACGGGCACTCTGGCAAGAGCGCCAACATCAAACTGCACCACAATGTCGGCGGTCTGCCCGAAGACCTCGGCTTCGAGCTGGTCGAGCCGATGCGCGAACTGTTCAAGGACGAGGTCCGCAAGCTCGGCGAGGTGCTCGGCGTGCCCGATGCGATGGTCTGGCGCCACCCTTTCCCGGGGCCGGGCCTCGCGGTCCGGGTGCTGGGCGAGGTGACGCGCGAGAAGCTGGCGGTGCTGCGCGAGTGCGACGAGATCCTGCTCGAAGAGATCGTCGCGGCGGAGCTCTACCGCAAGACGAGCCAGGTCTTCGCGGTGCTGCTGCCGGTGCAATCGGTCGGCGTCATGGGCGACGGGCGGACTTACGAGAATGTCGTGGCGATCCGAGCCGTCGAGACGCAGGACTTCATGACCGCCGACTGGTCGCGCATCCCTTACGATGTGCTGGCGACGATCTCGAACCGGATCATCAACGAGGTGCGGGGCGTCAACCGCGTGGTGTACGACATCAGCTCCAAGCCGCCTTCGACGATCGAGTGGGAGTGACCCCGTCTGCAACCGGCGCTGATCGCTCGGAATCCCTGCAATTGCAGTGATTGCGGGCGCGGTTTCCGCGTCGTGCGCCCGCTCGCCTGACGGGGGCCGCACAACAATTTGTCTTCACAAGATTTTTTGATTGCATCCGCTCCGGGCGGGAATGAGAACTCCGGGGCGTCCGTTCTGAAGGCAGCCTCCGCCCGGCGTGGCGGGGCGTGTACCGACGGGCCCCGATCGCGTGGGCCGCATTCAATTGAGGAGTTTGCCGACGATGAACAAGACCGCCGCCATCGCCGTTTCTTCGCTCGCCGGGATCGCCGCCATCGCGGCAATCGCCGTCGCGACCCCGAGCCGCAGCGCTGTCGAGGGCCTCGCCTCGACCGCCCAGACCGCGACCCTCAACCTCCGCACCTACAAGGTCGACAAGGTCCACACCTCCGTCATCTTCGGGATCCGCCACCAGGGCGTGACCAACTTCTACGGCCGCTTCAACGAAATCGACGGCGAGTTCTCCTTCGACCCTGAGAATCCCGGCGCTGGCTCGTTCAACTTCACGATCGCGACCAACAGCGTCGATACCGGCAACAGCGACCGCGACCGCCACCTGCGACAGGCCGACTTCTTCAACAGCCGCCAGTTCCCGCAGATCACTTTCCGCAGCACCGAGGTCCGGCGCAGCGGCGACAAGTTCGAGCTCGTCGGCGACCTCTCGCTGCACGGCGTGACCAAGCGGATCACCGCGGAGATGGACTGGATCGGCACCGGCAGCATCCGGGGCACGCCCGCCGCGGGCTTCGAGGCCCGCTTCAGCATCAAGCGTTCCGACTTCGGCATGACGACCTACCTCGCCTCCGACGGGGGCGAGGGCGGCGGGCTGGGCAACACCGTGAACCTGATCGTCGCGGTCGAGGGCCTGGCGAACTGATTCCGAGTCCCGCTTCCCTTCCGCGCGAGCGCCTCCCATGAACGCCATCGAGATCCTCCTCGGCTTCGTTGTGCCCGGCGTGATCGCTGGTGTGCTCTGGCTGGGCGCGTGGCTGGTGTGGAGGCTGCTCCGCAGCGAGCGGGCCGAGGGGGATGCAGGCGAGAAGACCTCCTCTGGCGCCGCCGGGGCGTGGATGAGCGCTCCGGCGGTTGCTCTTGCGATGACGCCCGCGTTCGTGGTGCTCAACGGGTACCACTGGACCTTCTGGCCGGCCAACGGGACGCTGCGCGTGCTGCCGGTCCTGGCGCTGGTGGGCGTCGCGGGCCTGATCGAATCGTTTGTCTGGAAGATCGCGCCGTTGCGCCACGCGATGCGGGCGGGCGTGTTCGCGGGCGTGGTGCTGATCACGATCCCGCCGCTGTCACCGCACATCGTCAGCACGGAGCAGTTGATCGCGCTGGCGGTGGGTGTCGGCGTCGGGTTCGCGTTGCTCGCGCACGCGGTTGACGCCGCGGCGCACCGCGTGCGCGGGGCGGGGTTCGCGGGGATGCTGCTGCCCTGGGCGATCGCGGCCGGGCCGGCGCTGTTTTTCAGCGGGTACGCCAACGGGGCGAGGCTCGGCTCGGCGCTGGTGCCGATCCTGATCGCGACAATCGTCGTCGGGCTCTTCTTCTACCGCCAGATGCGCTTCGCCCGCGGCGGCGTGACGGCGCTCCTGGCGGTCATGCTGCAGTACCTCCTGATCGCCCAGTTCTACAACGAAAACACGCCGACGCTCCCCCTGCTGCTGCTGGGGATCGCGCCCCTGGGCGCAGCGGCCGCCCTGCTCGTGCCGGGCAAGCAGGAGCGCGTGTGGCTCCGGCCGGTCGTCGGGGGCGTCGCGGTCGCGGCGATCGCGGGCGCCGCGGCGTACAGCGCGTGGATGCTCAAGCCCAAGGAGGCGGAGAACCCGTGGGCGATGGTGCCCGCCGCCCCGCCGGCGCTGGCGGCGCAACAATCCGCCGATGCCGACCGTTCATGAACTGACGATCCACACGCCGGGACGAGGCCTGCACGAGATCACTCGCGAGGTCGCACGAATCGTGCGCGATGCGGGCGTCGAGATCGGCCTCTGCACCGTCTTCATCCGGCACACCTCCGCCAGCCTGACGATCCAGGAGAACGCCGATCCCTCGGCCAAGCGTGATCTGGAAGACTGGCTTGAGCGGCATGTGCCCGAGGGCGACCCCCGCTTCACCCACACCGCCGAAGGGCCCGACGACATGCCCTCGCACATCCGCGCCGCCCTGACGGATGTCTCGCTCTCGATCCCGGTGGTCGAGGGCGATCTCGGGCTGGGGACCTGGCAGGGGATCTATGTGTGGGAGCACCGCCGACGCGGACATGCGCGGCGAGTGCTGGTGCATGTGGGGTGAGGGGTGTGGGGCGAATCAGTCCTTTGGCTCGTTGCCCTTCTTCCACTTGATATTGCAGCCCATGCTCGGGGTCTGGTGCTCGTTGGGCATTCGTCCTTCCAGGACGGCTTTGATCGCCGCGCGGAGGTCGCGCCCTGTCACCGGCTCGCTGCTCTTTGGGCGTGAATCGTCGAGCTGGCCCCGGTAGGCGAGCTTGTGGTCGGCGTCGTAGAGGAAGAAGTCGGGCGTGCAGGCGGCCTTGAAGGCGTGGGCGACTTTCTGCGACTCGTCGAAGAGGTACGGGAACGCGTAGCCGGCCTCGGCCGCTTCGATCTTCATCTTGTCCGGCGCGTCGTCGGGGTAGTTCTCGATGTCGTTGGAGCTGATCGCGACGATGCCGAGCTTGCCCCCGTAGTCGCGCCCGAGCAGCGCGAGCTCGGAGCGGATGTGCTTGACGAACGGGCAGTGGTTGCAGATGAACATCACCAGCAGTGGACGGCCCTTGTAATCGTCGCGGGAGACGGTCTCCCCGCTGACGGTGTCGGGCAGCGAGAAGTCGGGGCAGGGCGAGCCGAGAGGCGACATGTTCGAGGGCGTTGCGGCCATGGGTCTGCTCCTTGGTGCATCGGGACCGGGCGGGCAAACGGCAGGTCCATCTTGGTTCTATAGGCCCCCGGGCGTGCCCGGGCGCTCGCCCGCCCGGCGCAAGCGCCCCAGACGGGGCAGTCCGACCCGACCAGCGTGCAATCGCGACCCGCTCGCGTGCCTTCGCCGGGCGCGAATCGGATGCTGTATGTGCGGGGCGATCGCGCCCCGTCCGCCCGGGCGGCGCCCCGGTTGACGACAAAGCACGGGAGAAACCGGCATGCAGCGCACCATGATGACGGCGACCGCCGCGGCGATCTTCGCGACACCCGCGATGGCCTCCAGCATCACTTTCTCCTCCGCCGTCGACGGGCAGCAGCTCGGCTACACCTCGTCCGACCGCGTCGAGGCCCGCTTCAAGGCGGACACGACCAACTGGACCATGCGCCTCAGCGACGCGCCGCAGCCCTTCGTCGGCGACAACCTCCTCAACAGCGGCAACGGGCGCAGCACCTTCGAGGGCCGGTCGTTCGGCTTCTCGCTCGCGTTCGACTCGGTCGCCAGGGAGCTCTCCTGGACCATCACCAACGACGCGGGGAACTCGTCGGTGCTCACCTACGACGCTTCGGCGCCCGGCTCGACGCCCAACCTCATCCAGATCGCGACCAGCGGGTCGCGCGGCACGGTCGTGCTCGACAGCGCGGCGTTCAGCTCGCCCAGCGAAACGAGCGTCGCGATCCCGTCGCTCAGCGTTGGGCCCGCCGGACCGACCTACGCCGAGACCTTCGCCTTCTTCGGCGACAACGCCGACCTCTACGCGGACAACTGGAGCCTCGCCGGGTTCGTCTCGTTCGATGACTTCACGCAAGACAACCCCAACGAGGGCGTGAAGCTCAGCATGTCGCTCCGCTCGGCGGCCGTGATCCCGGCGCCCGCAACAGCGCTCGTCTTCCTCCCCGTGGCGGGGCTTGCGATGAGGCGTCGGCGCTGACGGCTCGGACCTCCCCGCTGCGTCCATCGGGGCGCGACATCCCGCTTGAACACACCGCGCGGCGTGGGGACCTACGACCCTGCGTCGCGTTTTTTCTGCGCCGTGGCGTGTGAACCTGGCGGAGAGAACCGGGCTGGTATCGTCTGATAACCGATTCTCTTTGGAAGGAAATCGATCGGGGTTGACCCCGCGGCGGTCTGGATCACTCTTTCTTTCGATGACGCCCGGATCAAGGGAGCCCCTTGACTCGGATCGTCATGTTGAAGAACCCAGAAGGAGATCCTGATATAAAGACCGCCAACGCGAAGATCGTGCTGATCGCCGGGGCTCTCGGGCTTGCGGGGCCACGGCCGCGATGGGGCAGGGGAAGATCGTTGTCGCCAACGACGAGTGGACGCTGAGCAACCACGGCTTTGCTCAGGCGCCGGCGACGGGGGCTTTCGTGAGCAATGTGACCGGTTTCTTTGCCGGGGGCGGGCCCGGCTCGTTCCTGGCGTACTCGTCGAACTTCGGCCTGACGGGCTCGACGCTCGCCCAGACGATGGGGAG
>REET01000097.1 GCA_007694925.1 Phycisphaerales bacterium
AGGCGGCGACCCGTCCTCCGCGTCGCGTTGTGGGTCGGTCTCCCGCTCATCGGCGTGCTCGTCCTGCTGCACACGATCTTCGCCAGCCGCACCGTCACCTACATCGAGCTCAACCAGGCGACGGGCGAGCAGCGCAGGCGGACGCTCCTCTACGGCATCCCCTTCCGAACCGCGGTGCTCAAAGAGCCGGCGTACACGATCCTCATCGAAACGCCGTGGCCCTCGGTGCTTCCGGATGTGTGGGCGCCGATCAGAATCCACCGCCATTTCGGGCGGGTGAGGTGCACGAAGGTCTCGGGCCACTGGGCGAACAGTGTGATACTGCTCTACTGGGCAGAGCTGTTGATGCTGGAGTACGGCGTGCCCGAAGAGATCCGGGCCGACACCATCGAGCTCTTCATCCGCGGCATCCCCGACGGCGTCTACCCGCTCGTCCGCGTCGACAGGACCACCGATGTCCTGTATGCCGATTTCAATGTGAGCTCGAGAGGCGAGCGCGACAAGCGAACCATCCGCATCTGGCCGGATTGACCCCGTCGCCACGGCGAGCCTGAACCCATCACCGGGCGCAACGACAGAAAAACACTGGCGGGCGAGCCGCCAGCGCCACAGCTTCGCATCGGGTAATCGTTTCACCCCTCGACCGTCTCGACCCGCGTCAACTGGTCGAGGTTGCAGACCATGATCTCGCCGTCGTCCATCTCGAGCTCCAGCCGGTCGATCCAGAGCTTTTTGTCTTTGGCGTGGGCGAACCACGAGCCGGTCTTCTGCTGGCCGAAGCGGCGGACCTTGCCCTCGTACGAGGTCTTCAGGTAGGTGTCGCCCTTGGGGATGTGGGCGATCACACGCACGCGCTGGCCGGGGCTGAGTTGGTCTGGTTGGGCCACCATGGGGGCGGAGTATAGGGGGAAGGGGTGTGGGGCGTGGGGTGTGGGGGAGGACGGGGCGCTGGCAGCAGGGCGCCGGGCGCGGGGTGGGGACTGACGCCGATCCCTGAGGCGCAGCCGAAACGCTGACCAGCCCGCGAAGCGAAGGGTCGGGTCCTTCTTTCAGCGATTCACATCCGAACACCAGCAAAACGCTCACCCCCCCGCGATCGCCGCCTCCGCCTCCTTCACCAGCGCCTCCGCCCTCGCCCGCGTCGGCGCCTCGGCGATCAGACGCATGATCGGCTCGGTGTTGCTCGCCCGCACCTGCACCCACGCCCGTTCAGACTCCAGGTCCACACGCACCCCGTCCTGCAGATCGACCCGGTGCGAGCCGAACGCCGAAGCCACCTTCTCGATCGCCGGATCCGCCGCCTCGCGCGAGGGGATCGGCGTCTTGCTCTTGACGATCGCGTACGACGGCAGCCCGCTCACCACCCCGCTCAACGGCTCGCCCGTCCGCGCAAGCAGCGACAGCACCAGCGCCATCGCCGACAGGCTGTCGCGCACCAGCGTCACCCCGGGCCAGATCACGCCCCCGTTGCCCTCGCCCCCGAGCACCGCCCGCTCGCGGAGCATCGCCTCGACCACATTCGCCTCGCCCACCGGCGTCCGCACCACCCGCGCCCCGTACCGCTCGGCCAGATCGTCCACCATGCGGCTGGTCGACAGGTTCGCCGCCAGCACCGCGTCCCCAGCCTTGCCCGCACCCTTGAGCGCTTCGAGCACCGACATCGCGCACAGCGCCAGCGTGTACTCCTCGCCGATGTATGTGCCGCGATCATCGATCAGCGCGAGCCGGTCGGCGTCGGGGTCCTGGGCGAAGCCGACCGCGGCCCCCGCCTCGCGCACCGCCTCGGCGACCGAGACCAGGTTCTCCGCCGTCGGCTCCGGCTCGTGGGGAAAGAGCCCCGTCGGCTCGGCGCCCAGGTGCAGGATCTCCTCGCACCCGAGCTCTTCGAGCATCCGGCGCCCGCCCCCGATGCCCGAGGCGTTCACAGAATCCAGCACCACCTTCATGCCCTCGCCCGGCTCGGCGGCGGACCCGCCCTCAAGCTCCGACAAACGATCCAGCACCAGCCCGATGTGCTCGTCGACGCCGAGGTGCGCCGCCTCCAGTTTGCCCACAGAAGCCGACTCGGCCCACGCGACCGGACCCGCCATGAAGCGTTCGATGATCTTCGAAGCCAGCGCCGCCGCCGGAGCCGCGGCGTGCCTGCCCCCGGCGGTCGGCAGCAGAAACTTCACACCGTTCCAGGGCTGGGGGTTGTGGCTCGCGGTGATGATCACCCCCGCGTCGGCGCCGAGGCGATCGGTCAGCACGCCCATCGTCGGCGTCATCGCCACGCCCGCGTCGAGCACATCGGCGCCGGCGCTCAGCAGGCCCGCGACCGCCGAAGCCTGCACCGCCTCGCCCCCCGCCCGACCGTCTCGCCCCACCACAACCTTCGGCGTGCGCCCGAGCGAATCCCGAAGGTAAGCGGCGAACGAGCCCGCGTACGACGCGACGAGGTCCGGCGTGAGCGAGCCGCCGACGATCCCGCGCATGCCGCTGACGCCGAGCATCAGAGGCGATGATTCTGTGGTGCTTGTCATGGCGTCAGGGTAGTAAACCCGTCGGCCGATCGCCGCGACCCCGGTGCCCCAGCGACAACGAAAAAGAGCGGTCGGACCGAGGCCCGACCGCTCTGTGAAATCTTGTGAAGACCGGCTCAGGCGGTGGTGTACTGCCCGCGGGCGACCTTCTTGAAGCGCGGGCTCTTGATCAGCGTCTGGTTGACGATGGTCTTGAAGTTCGCGGCGCCGCTCTGGTACCCGCTGGAGAGCACGGCGTCGGTGATCTCGGGGATCCCCATCACCTGCCCGCGCAGCACGCCGGCGATCGCGTCTTCGAGGGTCATGTCGTTCTGAGGACGCTTGCGCGGCCGGCCGGCGGCCGTCTTGTTCGTGCTGCCCTTGGGGCGGCCCGGGCCGCGCTTGCCGGCCGGACGACCGGGGCCGCGGCTGCCCTTGGGACGACCGGGACCGCGACGAGCGGGGGCGCCTGTCGCGCCGCCGGCGGCCGCGATGACGGCTTCCAGACCGGCCAGCTCCTGCTCGGTCTGCATCAGTTCGGCGGCGAGCTGGTCGCGATAATCACGCAACTCAGAAAGACGGGACTCGCGACGACCGATCTCGGCGACGAGGTCCAGAGTCGATACCGACGAGAGCGCCGTCGACTTGCGGGGGCGACCCGGACCGCGACGGGCGGTCTTCTTCTTGCTTCGCTTCTTGGCCATGACTTGTTGTCCTTCTTGTTCGGTTGTCGGCGCGGCGACCGGCCGCACGCCGGGATGCGAAAAGGGCGGAGTTCTACCCCGCCTGCGATGATTGTGTTTCGTACCGGTGCGTATCCACTGTCAATCTGATATTAGTCACAACCACACCCCGGGGCCAGTCTAACTATCGACAGGCCCTCCAACCGACATCACTTGTCCGATTAGGTCGCCTTCCAACCCCGACGCATTTCCCCGTACTCACACCGAAGAGCGACGCAGCAGAGGGAAAAGAATCACATCCCGGATCGTCCGCTGGTCCGTCAAAAGCATCGCCAGACGGTCGACGCCAAGGCCCATCCCCCCCGCCGGCGGCATGCCCACACGCAAGGCACGCACAAAGTCCTCATCAAATGTTCGGAAAGTCGCCTCATCGTCCGCGATCCCAACAAGCTGCGATCGGAAACGCTCCGCCTGCACATCCGGGTCGTTCAGCTCCGTGTAGTTCGGCGCGATCTCCATCCCCCCGATGAAAAGATCCGCCCGGTCCGACAGCAATGGGTTGTCCACATTCGCCCGTGTCAGGGGGCTGATCGCCGCCGGGTAATGGGTGATGAAAGTCGGCTCGGAAGGATCGATCAGCGGCTCGGCGAACGCCTCAAAGAGTTCGTTCACCACAAACGCGTCGTCGATCTCCTCACCCTTATCGTTGCTTGTTCGGATGTTGCGACGCTTCGCCTCGTCCCGCGCCCGGCCCGTGTCGGCCATGTCGAACCCCAAAGCGCGTTCGAACAATTCTCCGTACGCGGTTCTCCGGAAATCCTTCTCGTAATCGATCGTCAGATCCCCGAACGCCAGCGCCGCACCGCCCCCGGTGAGCTCGCCCACACGCTGCGCACAAACACGCACCAGCGACTCGGTCAGCTCCATCACTGTTTCAACATCGCCGAACGCGCAGTACGCCTCCAGCATCGTGAACTCGGGGTTGTGCTGCTTGTCCAAACCCTCGTTGCGGAAGTTTCTGTTGATCTCAAATACCTTCGACAGCCCGCCCACAAGCAGCCGCTTGAGGTACAGCTCCGGCGCGATCCGAAGGTACAGATCCATGTCCAGCGCGTTCATGTGGGTCGTAAACGGCCTCGCCGCCGCACCGCCCGCCTGCGCCTGCAGCATCGGCGTCTCGACCTCGGTGTACCCCCGACGCGCCATCTCCCCGCGAAGCGCCCCGATGATCTCGCTCCGGAGCTTGAACACACGAACCGTCTCGGGGTTCGACCACATGTCGATGTACCGCTGGCGGTACCGGAGCTCGACATCCTGCAGCCCCGCGTGCTTCTCCGGCGGCGGCACAAGGCACTTCGCCCCCGCCCCCAGCGTCTCGCACCAGACCGTCACCTCGCCCGTCCGCGTCTTCATCAGACGACCGGACGCAACGACGATGTCGCCCAGGTCCGTCAGCTTCGCCAGCGAAAACCCCGTCCCGTCGCAGTCCCGCTTGCTCACCGCGATCTGAAGATCCCCCGACTCATCGCGGAGATTCATCCAGATCAGCTTCCCGTTGTCGCGAAGCAGCATCACACGACCGGCGACCTTCACGCTCGGACGCCGGTCGACGAAGCCCTCACTCTTCCCGTTTTTCTGGTGGTCCTCGTCCGCCGAGCCATCGTACAACGAGGCAGCCTCAGCCAACGCCACAAGACCGTCGACCCGGTCGCCGTAGGGGCGGAGACCGAGCCCGAGGGCCTCGTCACGGTTGGCGCGACGCTGCAGTTCGAGTTCGTGGACAGTCTGAGACGCTTCTGAGGGGGGTTGTTCGCTCACGCGCCGATATTAGCCGCGCTCCCCCACCCGTCCGGACGCCCATTGTTCGTCGTCGCCTGGTGGTTGCCCATCGGAGCCGAACCCCGGACCGTCGAAACCACATCCGCCAGCGTCGCCTTGCTGCAAACATCCACCACGCTCTTGGCCGCGTCGTCCAGCCGGGTGTACAACGCCCCAAGGCTCTGCGAATCCACGCCCTCAGCGCTCGGCGGCGTGTCGAATCGACGGATCGGGCTCACCGCGTTGATCACATCGGCGAATCGGATCTCCGCCGGCGTGCGGGACAGTCGGTAGCCGCCGCCGACCCCACGACGCCCCGTGATCAGGTCCGCCGCTGAGAGCTGCTGCAGCACCTTGGCCAGATAGTTCGGCGGCACATCGGTCTTCTTCGCCAGTTCCGGCGTCGGCGTCAACGCGTCGGGACTCTGCGCAAGGCAGGCCATGGCTCGAAGGGCGTACTCGGTTGTCTGTGACAACATCTGTTGGGATCCTTTGCTGTTCGGCCGGACGGGCTCGATGCACCCCTGCACCCGATGAATCCGACCTACTCCCCCGGTATTCACCCCAGAGGGTTCGCAAAAGCAAAGCAGACCGATTCACGCCAAGGGCGTGTGAATGTGCGGGTTGCGCGGATTCTTTTAGAATTTTGCGCAAGCTTAGGGTAAAGACCCACCCCGGAACCGATCAAGACCCGATCGTCGCGTCCAACCCAGCACGCTCGCGGGCGCCCGCACCGTCCTCGGGCACCGACGACACCAGATCGTCGATGATCGCGTCGGTCGTCACCCCGTCCGCCTCGGCGTTGAAGTTCAGCAGGATCCGGTGGCGGAGCACCGGCCTGGCGACCGCCCGCACATGGTCGAGGGTCACGTGGTCCTGCCCGTCGACCGCCGCCCGCGCCTTGGCCGCCAGCACCAGGAACTCGCTCGCCCGGGGCCCGGCGCCCCACCCGATGTACGCCCCCGCCTTCTCCGGGCGGGGCAGACCCGAATCCGTCGGCTCATTCACGCGTGTCATCCGGACCAGCCGCAGCGCATATCGCACCACATGGTCCGCCACCGGCACCTTCCGGACTTCCTTCTGGACCGCGGCGATCTCCGCCGGGCCCAGCACCGCGTTCACACTCGCCAGCTCCCGCTCCACCGACCGGCGCACGATCTCCAGTTCCTCGTCCGCGCCCGGGTAGCCGATCTGGATCTGGAACATGAAGCGGTCGAGCTGCGCCTCGGGCAGGGGGTAGGTGCCCTCCTGCTCGATCGGGTTCTGCGTCGCCAGCACAAAGAACGGCGAGGGCAGGTCGTGGCGAACCCCGCCCACCGTCACATGACGCTCCTGCATCGCCTCCAAAAGCGCCGCCTGCGTCTTGGGCGGCGTCCGGTTGATCTCGTCGGCCAAAATCACATTCGCGAAAATCGGACCACGCACGAACACAAGCCGTCGCTCACCCGTCGACTTGTCCTCCTGGATCACCTCCGTCCCCGTGATGTCGCTGGGCATCAGGTCCGGCGTGAACTGCACGCGGCTGAACTCAAGGCTCAGCGTCCGCGCGATCGTCGAGATCAGCAGCGTCTTCGCCAGCCCCGGCACACCCACCACCAGCGCATGCCCGCGGCACAGGATCGCCATCAGCATCTGATCGACGACCTCGTCCTGCCCGACGATCACCTTGTGGATCTCGCCCTTCAGCCGGTCGTACACCCCGCGAACATCGGGCGCTGCGTCGGACGCGTGGGTCGTCTGGTCACTCATGGCGGCTCCGTCCGTGTCGTGCCGGGATCGACCCCGGCGGTCCTGCGGCATGGTAAGGCCGACGCCGCAGCAACGACGCGACCCATCCACCGCGCTCCCGCCCCCGCACGCTCACCATCGACCATCGGGGCACGCCGGAGCACACAGGACGCACAGACAGACCGGAATGAAAAAAGGAGCCGGCCGGGCATGGGGGTTCAGAGATGGCCCGGCCGGCCCTCGGAGTGCGGCGCTTCAGAAGCGCCGCGGGTGGGGGGTCGTTCGTGCGCCCCTCGTGGACCTATGTCTACGGATTTACCGCCCCCGAGTTGCCCGAAAACCGTTACCGATCGGACAACTTTTCAAGAAGGCGGTCCAGCTTCCCCTCAAGACGCTCTACAGAAGCCTCCAGACGGTCGAGACGATCTGCGCTCGCACTTCTGTCCCGGGGTGGATACTCCAGAGTCTCCCCGCCGGACGGCATCCGCCGAACGCGTTCGAGGATCTCAGAAGGGAGCCCTTCAGCACGAGAGCCGACCCCGCCGCGCACCGCGCCGCCCGGCAGCACCATGCGCCGCTCCTGCCCCGTTCGCGGATCGACATAGCGCAGCTCCGAGCGGCCATCGGCGTCCCTCGACACATCGAATCGCACCGACGACAGGCGCTCAGAAAGCTCTTCGACAGAACCGATCGCGTCTTGCACATCCCGCCGCATGTCAACCCAGGTGTTCCGCTCGAGGGCCCGCTGCAGCTTTTCCTTCAGAGCGACCAGCGACGCCTCGGCGTCTACACGCAGCGAGAGGTCGACCGCCGGCCCGCGAGGCCTCGCCCGTTCCTGCGGCGTGACGGTGACCTCGCGGCGCTCGCCCCTACGCACAATCTTCAAACGCACCGGCTCGCCCGCCTTGCGTTCGTTGATCTTCGCCCTGAACCGATCCACATCGCCGGCCCGTTGACCGTTCACCTCGATCACAAGGTCGTTGCTCTGCAGCCCCGCCTGTTCGGCGGGTGTCCCCGGGATCACCGATTGGATCAGCACCGCCGACCCGGGCTCTATGCCGAGATGCTCCAGCAGCACAGGATCAGGGTCGGCCAGAACCACGCCCAGCGACGGTCGATCGCTCAGACGATCGACACGGAACTCAACATTCGGAGGCGAAACGCGCGACAAACGCTCGATCATGTCACCGATGTTCAGGCTCCCGTCCGCGTCGAACTCGAGCCGGATGCTGGCCGCCGGCCCGCCGGAAGGCGCGAGGAAGATCCGCTCGACACGGCGCTCCTCACCATCTTCCCGCTCGCGTGGAGAGCCGACACCCCCACCGCCGGCCCCGCCGCCGCGCCGTACCTCTTCCCCGCGCTGGCGTTCCGCCCCGCTCCCTTCCCCACTTCCACCACCGCCAGCGGACTGCGCCATCGCGCCGGCGCAGACCAACCCGGACGCCGTCAGCACCGCCAGCACACCCGCTCCCCTGCGAGACCCGGCTCTGTGAGCAAACCCTGCCGAACCCTGCGCTTCACAACGCTTCATCATCGGGAGTTTCATGGTCATGGTTCCTTTCAATCCGCCCGTCGTCCGCGGCGGTTTCCGATTCTGCCCGCAAAGCAACAAACACTGCACCCGCGGGCCCACCCACAAAGACGACGCTCGCGCGCCGACCCGTCACAAAACCAACGAGTCACATCGCCACAGACCGCCGCGGACGCACATCCAGCCGCACAGGCACCAGCACGCCCCCGTCGTCGGGCGCGAGCTCGTACACATCATCAACCAGCGCCCGTTCGATGATCTGGCGCATGTACCGCACCTCGACCATCCCGTCCGCCTCCGGCCTCGCCTCGATGAGCACAAGCCGCGGCTCCGGCTCGACCACACGCCCCGACTCCACCCCGCGCTGCATGTACACACGCATCGCGTCATCGATCGAGCCGAACCCAATCCCCGCGCTCTGCAAGGTCGTCGCCTCCTCGCCGCCGCCGGGGCCCTCACCGAATGGCAGGAACATCCCCAGCATCAACGCCGCGGCCCCCCCCCCCCCCCCCCCCCGCCCCCCCCCCCCCCCGCCCCCCCGGCCCCC
>REET01000234.1 GCA_007694925.1 Phycisphaerales bacterium
ACGCGGGCTGCTCCAAGAGCGTCACCCGCAAGGAGATGCTCGAGTACATCGAGAACTCGGGCGGGCGCGACTACCCCTTCACACAGACCGGCAAGGCCCTCCGTGTCGCCACCACCGAGGACATGAACACCCAGGCCCGCCTGGAACAGTCCAAGCACGAACTGAAGATGGACGCCCGCGCCCGGGCCGAACGCCTCGGCCTGGCCCTGAAGATCGTCGAGGCCGAGCCGATCCTCGGCGAGGAACGCCTCACCTTCTTCTACACCAGCGAGGACCGCGTCGACCTGCGCGCCCTGATCGAGGAGCTCTCGGAGGCCAACCGCTGCCGCATCGAGATGCGACAGGTCGGCGCACGCGACGAGGCCCGCCTCACCGCCGACTACGAACGCTGCGGGCAGTACTGCTGCTGCAAGAACTTCCTCAAGGTCCTCAAGCCGATCAGCATGCGCTCGGCCAAGACACAGAAGGCCACGCTCGACCCGCTGAAGATCTCCGGGCGCTGCGGCAGGCTCATGTGCTGCCTCCGCTACGAGGACGAGACCTACGAGACCCTCCGCAAGCGACTCCCCAAGCGCAAGAAGAAGGTCGGCACGCCCGACGGCGACGGCATCGTCATCGACGCGCAGATCCTCACCCAGCTCGTCCTCGTCGAGCTCGACGGCGTGCGCCGACGCGTCGCCTTCCCCGTCGAAGACATCACCGCCCCCACCGGCAAAATGGCCGAGCCCGACCGCCCCGCCTTCGGACGCTCACGCGACCGAGGGCCGGAGCGGACGAGCGACCGAGGACAGGAACGCACGAGCGACCGAGGTTCGGAACGAACCGGCGACCGCGGGCCGGAGCGCACAAGCGACCGAGGTTCGGAGCGAACGGGCGAACGCCGGGGCAGGCGTCGCGACGAACGCCCCGCCGAAGACCCGCAACAGCAGCCCGGCGCGCCGGCAGAGGCCCGCCCCGAAACCGGCGACGCCCCGCCCAAAAAGAAGAAGCGCCGGCGCAAACGCAAGACCGGCCAGGGCCAGCCGCAGTCTCAACCACAAGGCGAGACGCCGCGCGGCGAGGGTTCCGGCGGGCGCAGCGAAGGCGGGAGCGCAGCACCCCCCGAAGGCCGCCCACAGAACACCGAAGGCGGCGCCAAGAAGAAGCGCCGTCGGCGCCGACGCAAGAAGGGCGGCGGCGAAGGCGGCGGCGGCGGTGACGGTGGTGGTGGTGGCGGTTCAGCTGGAGGCTGAAGCCCAGCCGCAGAGCCGCCAATCTCCAACGCCGCAGGCCGATCTCATCGCGCAACCCGTGCCACCGACCTCCACCGGAGGTCGGTGCTTTTTCATCCCCATCCCTCATCACCGAACTCGAAGAAACTCCCCGCTCGCAGCGCGTCTCGATCTCCCAGCGCCATCAAGGACACGCACAACACATCGACTCTTTGCAGAGGTCGGCGGCGCGCTCGGTTCACGCCAGAAGCTCCGAAGGAGCGCCGGATCTTTGCCACGGGTGGAGCGCACGCACGATGCGCAGCATCGAGCGAAGCGCAACCCGTGGAGAGCTCGCGCAGAAAGCAAAGCCCTGAAGGGGCGAAGGAACTGTGCGCACCTTCGATATCGCTCGGCGCATGAGCGAACTCCGAATTCCTCCACCCTTTCAGGGCGGCGTGCTGAGCACCAGCTTTCCACGAGTTTGCTCGGCTGCGCCTCGTGGCAAGGCTCGTCCGCTCCTTCGGAGCCGGATCGATCACCGCAGTCTCTGAAGACGGAGCACAAACGATCTACGCCGCGGCCTGCACGCCCGCTCGCTCGGCCGCCTCAACCAACCCCCGCCTCCAGCACCACCGCTTGAGCAACAGATGCTGCTGGTAGATCGTTTCGATCAACGCGTCCGCGTGCGGGCCGTCGATCGCCGTTGCGGGGATCTTTGCCAGTTCGCAGAAGGTCTTCTCGAGCCGTTCCGCGGCCGCTCGTTCGCGATCGACAAACGCGCGCGCGTACCCGATCTCTCCCGCATCGCGCAGGTCGCGACCGAAGATCGCGCGGGCGCATAGCGGCGCAGCCCCGGCCAGCAGCCACGCCTGCTCGCCGAGTTTTCGTTCGCGCTCGAGGTAGCCCTCCGGCTCGTACCGGTGGTCGTGCACGACGACCGCGCCCGGCCTGAAGAGCACCGGCATCGAGAACTTCTCGCGCAGCCGCCACGCCCACTCCAGGTCTTCGAAGCAGGCCTCGGGCAGCGACTCGTCGAAGCCCCCGATCTCGCGGACCGCAGCCGCGGGGACCGAGAGGTTCAGCGTCCACGCGTGCCGGAAGCCCCAGTCGTGCAGCGGGTCGGCGCAGGCGATCGGGTTCCGGCTCGCCCTCATCTGGTCGTAGAAGAAGACCATCGAGGTCTCGCGCACCAGGCGGTCGAAGAGCCGGTCGGGCTCGTGCACCTTCCATGGCGCCGCGCCCAGCACCATCGCCGGGCGGCAGAGCGCGTCCATCGAGATCTGCGCTTCGAGGTGCTGGCGCACGCAATCGGGCCCGGGCGCGACATCGTCGTTCAGCCAGAGCAGCCAACGCCCCGAGGCGTGCTCGATCAGCCGGTTGCGGGTCGCCGCCGGACCGCCCTTTGCAAACTCGAAGACCCTCGCCGAGGGCATCGAGGCCGAAGCGATTTCGACCTCCCCGCTTCCGGGCCCGTCGACGCCGACGACCACCTCGAACAGGTCGTCGTCGAGTGTCTGGCGCGACAGGGCGCGCAGGCAGGCGTCGAGCTTCTCGGGTCGCCCGCAGGTCGGGATGAGCACGCTCAGATGCATCGGGCCTCCGCCCGCTTCAAGTGCGGGCCCGGACCCGCCGATGCGCATGCAAGGCGAGCCCACGAAAGCAGCATCGGATACCTCACGCCATGGACACGCAGAAATCCACCGAGCAAGCCCGGCGCGGCGTCGATCGACGCGCGTCCGACCGCGTCGAGGTCGTCCGCGGCGCAAGGGTCCGGCGGCCGGGTTCGGCACGCTCGATCCCCGCGCGCACCTGCAACACCTCCGAGTGCGGGCTGCTGCTGGAGATCGCCGGCGGGCCCGAGGGCCTGACGCCGGGCTGCCGCGTCGAGGTGATCGTCGCCCGCTTCGGCGAGCCCCTGGTCCGGTCCGAGTCGTTCATCCCGGCGCGGGTCGTCCGCGTCGGCGAGGGCGACAGCGGGCGGGCGCTGGTGGCGCTGGAGTTCGAGCGAACCGGCGCCGACGCGATTGCTGCGTGAGTCGCCGCAAGACTGTTGTAATAAATTGCGTGCGTGGTTCAGCGACCGCCGGGCTTGGAGTTCTGGCCGCCGGCCTTGATCTCCGCGCCAGGGTTCGGGCGGGGCTTGATCTGCGGCGTCGGGTCGCGGTCCATGATCTCGCGGAGCTGGCGCCCGAGCTTGAAGCGGATGGACCGCTTGGGGGGCACCTGCACAGGCTGGAGCGTTCTGGGGTTCTGGGCGATGCGGGCGGCGCGGTGGCGGACCTCGAAGATCCCGAAATCGCGGAACTCGATCCGGTTGCCGTCGCCGAGCTCGGCCGCGACCTCGTCCAGCACGGCCTGGAGGACCTGCTTCACATCCGCCCGCCGGTAACCGGTTTGACCGGCGACGCGATCGATCAGGTCTTTCTTGGTGATCGTGGTGACCTCACGCCGCAGACCGCTGCTCTCCCGTTGTGGCATGTCGGCACGCCCCCCGCAATCACACCCAGGACACAGGCAAAATCAACCGGACCGGATGATGGCCCGGCGGCGTGCGCCGCAGGCGAGACAGAATGATTTTCGAACCGCGGCACTTGAACCCGTTCCAAACCGCCGCGATCCAGAACGGGAGTATCGCAGATCTGATCGCTCAGGTCAACGCAGAAAAAAACAGCGATGACAAGGAGCCGTCAGCGGAGCAAAGCGGCCCGTGCGACGCCCTGCGCAGCACACAAGATGGTTCAGAATCTGACCTTGACGCCCGCGTACAGGCCGGCGATCGCTCCGTCGTAGCGGAAACGGTCGTCGCCCTTGCCGTCGGTGTGGCGGATCAGGAGTTGGCGGTAGCCGAATTGCGCGCCCAGGTTGGGGTGCGGGTCCCACGCCAGCCCTTGGATGATGTCGATCGAGAACGCGGTATCGTCGTCGCCGGTGGTCATCCCGCCGATCGTCAGCTCGGTGTCGATGGTGATCTGCTCGATGAAGCCGAGCGTCCAGCGGACGCCGCCGATCGCCTCGGGAAACAGGCGCGACGCACGGACCGAGTCGCGTGAAACACCCGGATCTTCTGCCGCAACACGCCAGTTGATGTGCGTGAAGCGTGCCCCCGCGATCAGGTCGAAGTCGGAAGTGAAGTTGTACCCGCCGTCGGCCGTCGGGCCGCCCTGGAACGAGTGGATCCGGTACCCGCCCAGCAGACGCCCCGAGGCGAAGCGCAGGCGGCTCTCGACGCGGTCGCCCGCGTCGTAGGACGAACCGTTGACCGAGATGGTCTGGTTCAGCGCCGTGTCGTTCTCTTCTTCGATGTAGATCCCGCCGACCAGCCCCATCCAGCGACCGCGCCGGAAGATGAACTCGCCGGAGGGACGCAGGCCCGTGTTGTCCACCCCGAGGTCGATCAGGTCGATCTCACCCCGGGAGGTCTCCAGGCCGGGCAGGTCCACCTTGCCCCCGGGCACGGCGTACCAGAGCGAGGGCTCGAACTGGACGGTCCAGTCGCCGCCCGAGCCGGGCGCCTCGAAGTAGTGCCTGCTCAGCGACTCGCCTCGTGCATCGGGCGCCTCGCCTGAAGCGTCGGGCGAGAACGCCCACGCCCCCGACACCAGCAGGCCGACAGCCAGCGCCGCGGCGCCGAAGCGGCGCGTTCCGGGCCCTGCGAGAGAGCCGGCCTTGGGGTTGCCCGTGGGGCGAACCATCCTCACCTCCGTGTCCCGCCGATCGCGGGAGCACAAGCGTAGCGTTGCGGGGCCCCGACCGGCGAGGCCCCGTACAAGAGATCGGCTATGCAACCGGGTGAAGCACCAGAACATTCCGGACGGATCGAGCTGGCGCCCGGGGTCTTTGTCGACGAGTCGGTCCTCGACTTCTCCTTCGCCTCCAGCTCCGGGCCGGGGGGGCAGAATGTCAACCGCCGGGCGACCAAGGCGATCCTCCGCGTCGACCCGGGCGACATCCCCCTGGGTGAGTCCGCACGCAGACGACTGCTGGAGAAGGGGGCCCGCTGGCTGACGGGCAGCGGCGAGCTGATCATCACCTGCGACTCGGGACGCTCGCAGACCCAGAACAAGCGCGAGTGCCTCCAACGCCTCCGCCTGCTGATCATCGAGGCCAAGAAGATCCCAAAGCCCAGGCGGGCCACCAAGACCCCGAGATGGGCCAAGGCGAAGAGGGTCGAGGAAAAGCGACGCCGCGGCGAGGTCAAGAAGAAACGCAAGGACCCCGAGCCCTGAGCCCCACCCACCCCAATCAACGGTTCGCCCTGGCGATCGAGACGAGCAACCCCTCGGCGACGAACCCGGTGGAATCCCCGGGGTCGACGAGCCCGTGGCCCCTCGGTCCCGGCGTCGCCCTCGGCGAGATCCTGCCCGGCGAGGCGGGCGAGATCCGTCCGATCCGAAGCGAGCTGCTGAAAGCGGGCGCGCGCCACGACGACGACCTGATGCCCGCGATCGATCGGCTGTGCGGCGCAGAAGGGGTCTCGCCGCGGGACCTCGGGATGATCGGCGTCTCGGCCGGGCCTGGCGGGTACACCGGGCTCCGCGTCGCCCTGACCGTCGCCAAGTGCATCGCCGAGGCGACGGGCGCGAAGCTTCGGCTGGTGCCCAGCGCGCTGTCCGCGGCGGCGGGCCTCGAACCGGCTGGCCCGACGCTGGTCTGCCTGGCGTCCAAGCGTGAGACCGTCCACGCCACGATGGTCGGGGTGACGGACGAATGGCTGGCCGATCACGCCGCGGCTCTGGCGCCGCTGGTCGGGAAGGCCCGGCCCGCCGGCGATCCGGTTCGGCCTTGGCCGGGTCGGTGGCTGGAGATCGGGCTGATCGGGGCCGATGTTGCTGCGGCACTCGGGGTGACGAAGATCGTGGGTGATCAACACCTGCCGGTATCGTTCCGAGAGGCGGCGGCGGGTGTGGGGGCGGAGGTCGTTTTCCCGTCCTTCGGGCCCGAAGGGGTGCTGCGGCTGATGGGGTGGTTTGGCGACGCCGACCCTGCCGCCGCGGCCCCGATCTACCCCCGCGAGCCCGAGGCGGTGACCCGCTGGCGGGAGCTGGGTCGCGGCTGAGGGGCGAATTCTGTCCGGTTGGGGGCCTTCTCGGACAGTGCTGTGAAGTTGGGCAAGGTATGCGTCGATCACGGGTTTCGGCGCGTGGGCATTGACGCCCCGGTTCGGCCATCGGACGGCCGACGCGCTGCTTTGCCGCCTTGTGCGGGGGAGCGGCGCCGACATGTCCCGCGAGAGCTCAACAAGCAGCCCCGGCGATCAGGACTGGCGCGAGAAGAAGGTCTTCACGACCGGTGAAGCCGCCCAGCTCTGCAAGGTCAGCCAGCAGACGATCATCCGCTGCTTCGACTCTGGGCGCTTGCAGGGCTTCCGCGTGCCTGGGAGCAAGTTCCGGCGGATCCCGCGTGAGGAGCTGCTCCGCTTCATGCGGGCCAACGACATCCCGACGGGTGTGCTCGATTCTTCGGGCGGGCCGCGTGTGCTGGTGGTCGACGACGACGAGCAGATCCTCGATCTGTTCCGCGAGATCCTGGCCGACGACAAGGGGTACGAGGTGCGCACCGCCAGCACCGGCTACGACGCCGGCCTGCTGACCGAACGCTTCAAGCCCGACCTGGTCGTGCTGGACTACATGCTGCCTGACATCAACGGCAATGTGGTCTGCGCCCGCATCCGAGAGAACGAGTCGCTGGCGCAGACGAAGATCCTGCTCGTCAGCGGCGTCGTCGACCGGAGCGAGGTCGAGGGCCTGCTCAAGGCGGGCGCCGACGGGTTTGTGAAAAAGCCGTTCGAGCTCGACACACTCCTGCACCGCATCGACGAGCTGCTCGGGGTCGGGGGGAACGGCAAGTGACCCCCGGCGGTCCTGAGCAGAGCCAGCCGGGAGGACCGCACGACCGACAGATCGAGCTGATCCTTCAGCGGGTCGACGCGCTGCCGACGCTCTCGCCGATCGCCCAGCGCCTGCTCGGCGCGGGCAGCAGCGACGACTTCGACATCGACGAGGTTTCCCAACTGATCGAGTCGGACCCCGCGCTGACGGCGCGGATCCTGGCGATGTGCCGCACGGCCGACAAGGGCCTGGGCGACCGGATCACGACGGTGCGTCGCGCGATGGTGATGCTGGGCATCCGCGCGGTGCGCAGCGCGGTCTTGAGCGTCGCGGTCTACGACATGATGGAGGGCGTGGCGCAGCGGGCGCACGACGACGCGGCCATGCGAGGGATCCAGAGCGACGCCGCGTTCGATCGCGTCGGCTTCTGGACGCACTCGCTCGGCGTCGCGTGCGCCGCTCGGCTGCTCGCGGAAAAGAGCGGCAAGAAGGTCGATGTCTCCCCCGACGACGCCTTCGTCGCCGGGCTGCTGCACGACATCGGCAAACTCGTGCTCGATGTGGCGCTGCCGACCGCGTTTGTGAAGGTGCTGATGGTCGCGGCGCAGAAGCGTTCGGCCGCGGCGCCGATCGAGCGAATGATCATCGGCATCGACCACCATGTCGCGGGCAAGAGAGCCGCGGAACGCTGGGGCCTGCCCCGCGTTCTGCAGGATGTGATGTGGCTGCACGGGCAGCCCTTCGAGGCGCTCCCGGATGTGCCCCACCGGCGTCTTGTGGCGTTGGTGAGCGTTGCAAAGGCTGTCTGCCGCGGGCTGCATCTTGGCTGGTCGGGCGAGTTCGACGACGCTCGGAGCGCAGACCGAGAGGCGGAGAAGGCTGGGATCGACAAGCGCGTGATCGCCGAGGTGGTGCGTCTGCTGCCCGACGCGGTGGCCGAACGGCGCAGGATCATGGGCCTGGGCGAGGAGGCGAGCCCGCAGCTCCTGCTGCGCTCGATCTTCAACGCCAACCGCGAGCTGGGGCGGATGAACGAGGCGATCTCGCGCGAGTCGGCGGCGGCGGCGAGGTCGCGAGCGGCGCTCGACGCCGTGGGCGCGTTCCTCGAACGCGTCGGCTCTTCGACGCCCCTGGTCGGGGTCTTCGGGCTCGCGGCGTCGTCGGCCTCGACGGCGCTGGGCGGTCGCGCGTTCGCGGTGGTCTCCCAGATCGATGAACGCTCGGGCTGGTCGCTGCACCGCGTGTCGATGGACGGGCGCGTGGTCTCCAGCGAGACGATCGACCCGCCGGCGGTGCTCGGTGGGGAGCCGCTCGCCGATGTGCTGCGGGGCGAGGGGGGCGCAGAGCGCGCGATGTCGCTGCTGCCATGGATGGCCGACCAGATCGCCGAGGGCGCCGACTACCGGCGCGTGCGCGCCATCCCCGCCAGCCCCACGCCCGAGGGGGCGGACGGCCCCGGCGTGCTCATCCTCCACGAGTCCGCACAAGCCGCCAAGGCCCCGCCCCGCGAGGTGTTGCGCGCCCTCCGCTCGGCGTGGGCGCAGGCCATCGCCACCGTCTGGGCTCGCGAGCGCAGCGACCGCCTGGGCGAAGAACTCGTCGAGGCCAACCGGCGCCTCAGCGAGGCGCAGGCGAAGCTCACCGAGACCGAATCCATGGCCCGCCTCGGCGAGATGACCGCCGGCGCCGCCCACGAGATGAACAACCCGCTGACGATCATCAGCGGCAGGGCGCAGATGTTGCGCCGCAAGCTCCGCGACGCCGAGCA
>REET01000237.1 GCA_007694925.1 Phycisphaerales bacterium
GCGGTGACTTCGGCGTTGGGCCGGATCTCGGCGTCGAGCTTCGAGGCGAGCAATGCCATCACTTCCTGCGGGTCGCAGACGGCGTCATTGGGGTTCACCAGCCCGCACAGGGGCGAGGCGTTTTTCCACGCGTCGTCATCGCCCTCGGTGATGAACGGGGCCTCGAAGCCGTCTTCGGCCATGAGCGACGCCGAGCGTTCCAGATCGTGCGCCTCGGCGTCGTTGAGGGCGAGCAGGCACGAGGCGCGCTCGCGGAAGCCGGGCGTGTGGGCGACGCCGAGCTCGCGCAGCGCGCGGAGGTTGTCTTCGGTAAATCGCCACGCGTGCCGGGTGAGCTCGCGCCCGAGCGAGTCGCATGCCGCGGCGTACGACTCGGCCACGCCCCGCATGAGAAAGCCCGCGTTGCGCCCGCTGGCGCCCGAGGCGACGCGGTGGCGCTCCAGCACGATCGGCCTGACGCCGCGGTGTTCCAGGTGCAGCGCCGCGGAAAGCCCCGCGACGCCAGCGCCAATGACGATCGCCTGCGCGCGCACGCGATCGACGCGTCCGGGCTGCTTCCACCAGGGAACGGTCATCGGGTTTGCTCCGGCGGGAGGGCGATGGCGATCACCAGGTCGTTGATGTTGTTGCCGCTGGGGCCGGTGCGGATCAGGTCGCCGATTGCGTCGAGCAGGGGGTAGCTGTCGTGGCGCTCGAGCGTGGCCTGCTGATCGAAGCCCGCTGCGATCGCCCGCTCGATCGTGGTCTCGTCGACGACGGCGCCCGCGGCGTCGGTCGGGCCGTCGATCCCGTCTGTCCCGAGCGAGGCGATCGTGACGCGTGCGCCCTTGGGCATCGCTGCTGCGCAGGCCAAGGCGAACTCTTGATTACGCCCGCCTTTGCCCCCCCGCTCCCCCACCGTCACCGTCGTCTCCCCGCCCGCGATGAGCGCCACGGGCTCGGCGCTCTGCGATGCGAGTTCGGCGGCCCTGCGGACGAACGCCGCCGCGGCTTCCGAGGCCTCGCCGGAGAGCGGCTCTTCGATGGCGTAAACACCCAGCCCCGCGTTGCGCGCGGCGTCCGTCGCGGCTTCGACCGCCCGCCTGTTGCTCGCGATGATCGAGTGCGAGACGCGATCGAACACAGGGTCGCCGGGCTTGGGCGTCTCGGGCAGTTCGCCGGCGGCGCCCCGTTCGAGATGGTCGAGCACCGAAGCCGGGCAGGCGTCGCCGAGGCGTGTTTGAACGATGTCGAGCGCTTCTGCGAAGGTTGTCGGGTCGGGGTAGGCCGGGCCGGAAGAGACGGTGTCGAGCCGATCGCCGATCACATCGCAGACGACCATCGCGATGACGCGCGCTGGGTGGGCGATCGAGGCCAGACGCCCGCCCTTGAGGCGTTCGATGTGCTTGCGGACGGTGTTGAGCTCGACGATCGTCGCGCCGCTGCGGAGCAGGCGTTCGGTCGTAATTGCCAGGTCGGCGAGCGCCACGCCCTTGGCGGGCGAGGCGAGGTACGCCGACCCGCCCCCCGAGAGCAGGAGCAAGAGCGTGTCGCCCTCGCCCAGGCGCGACAGCGCGTGCGCTGCGGCGTCCGACGCGTCGAGATTCCGTTCCGTGGGCGTCGGGTGGTCCGCAGGGATACGCCGGAGCGACGGGGGCAGGTTTGCCGCGGCGAGCAGGGGCTCGGGCCCGATCAGCAGGCCCTCGGGCGAGCCGAGTTGTTCGCACGCCGCACGAGCCATCGAGGGTGAGGCCTTGCCGACGGCGAGCACGAAAACGCGGCCCGAGTCGCCGAGGTCCGCGGGCCAGTGCTTCAGCGCAGCGCGGCCGGGGTCCATCGCGTCGAGCGTTTGGTGGTGCAGCCGCAGAGCCAGCTTGCGCCGTTCGTCGGTGTTCATCTGGTCGCGGCCCCGGCGCGGCTGGCGGACCCCAGGGCCCCGAGCCGGCGAGCCGCTTCCTCCAGCGTCGACAGCTTCTTGCAGAACGCGAAACGCACGAGCGAACGCCCGAGCTCCGCCCGCGAGTAGAACGAACTCGGGGGGATCGCCGCGACCTTCACCTCCTCGGTCAGGTAGCGGCAGAAGGCGACATCGTCCTCGAACCCCAGCGCCGAGTGATCGGCCATGATGAAGTAGCCGCCCGCGGGCCAGTAGACCCGCAGCCCCGCGTCGCGGAGCGTGTCGGCCAGGAACGCCCTGGATCTGGCGAGCTGCGCCACGAGATCGGCGATCGAGTCGGCGCCGTTGCGGATCGCCTCGGCCGCGGCGTGCTGCAGGGGCGTCGCCACCGCGAAGGTCAGGAACTGGTGCGCCGATCGCACGCCCGCGGTCAGGTGGGGCGGCGCGATCGCCCAGCCGATCTTCCAGCCCGTGAAGCTGAAGGTCTTGCCCAGGCTCGAGAGCGTCACCGTCCGCTCGGCCATGCCCGGGAGCGTCGCGATCCGGATGTGCGACTTGTCTGGCTCAAAGACCAGGTGCTCGTACACCTCGTCGGTGATCGCGATCGCGTCGTGCTCGACGCAGAGCGAGGCGATCAGGTCGAGCTCCTTGCGGCTGAAGACCTTGCCCGTCGGGTTGTGCGGCGTGTTGATCAGGATCGCTTTCGTACGCGGTCCGAACGCCGCCCGCAGCTCCGCCTCGTCGAAACGGAACTGGGCGGTCGGCCCCGCGTCGGGCCCGGGCGGGCGCAACGCGACGAACCGGGGCTTGGCCCCCGCAAGGGCGCAGCACGCGCGGTACGAGTCGTAGAACGGCTCGAAGAGAATCACCTCGTCGCCCGGCTCGATCAGGCCGAGGAACGACGCCGCGAGCGCCTCGGTGCACCCGCTGGTGACGGTGATCTCGGCGTAGGGGTCGAGGTCGCGCCCCGTCTCCTGCCCCCACCACGACGCCAGAGCCTCGACCAGATCGGGCTCGCCGGTGGGCTTGGCGTACTGGTTGTGCTTCTCTCGGATCGCCTTGACAGCCGCGTCTTTGATGAAGCCGGGGCCGTCGAAATCCGGGAAACCCTGGGAGAGGTTGATGGCGTTGTGTTCGGCGGCCAGGCGCGTCATCTCTGCGAAGATGGTCGTCCCGAACGGCGCCAGGCGTGACGCGACCCTGCTCGGTGGGTGTGCTTCCTGCATCGGCCCAGAATACAGCACCTGCGGCCGGCTGTCTCGGGAAACCGGGCGGTGTCGATAGGATTGTGATCGGGCACTAGAAGTTCGGCGTCGGGGCCCGGTACTGGCCCTGGTCGATCGTCTTGAACCAGTCGATGGTCGCCTGCAGCCCCTCGCGCAGCGGGATCCGGGGCTTCCACGCCAAGTGCTTGCCAGCCAGCGTGATGTCCGGCCGGCGCTGCTTGGGGTCGTCCTCGGGCAGGGGCTTGAAGACAAAGTCCGCCTTCTTTCCCGCGAGCTCGCTGGTGAGTTCGGCCAGTTCGCGGATGGTGAACTCGTCGGGGTTGCCCAGATTCACAGGCCCGATGAACCCGTCTTCGAGGTTCATCATCCGGATCAACCCCTCGACGAGGTCGTCGACGAAGCAGAACGATCGGGTCTGCGACCCGTCGCCGAACATCGTGATCGGCTCCCCGTCGAGCACCTGTCGGATGAAGTTCGAGACGACGCGTCCGTCGAAGGGGTGCATGCGCGGCCCGTAGGTGTTGAAGATGCGGACGACGCGGATGTCGACGCGGTTGGCGCGGTGGTAGTCGAAGAAGAGCGTCTCAGCGGCACGCTTGCCCTCGTCGTAGCAGGCGCGGGGGCCGATGGGGTTGACATTGCCCCGGTACGACTCGGGCTGGGGATGCACATCCGGGTCGCCGTAGATCTCGCTGGTGGAGGCCTGCAGCACGCGGGCGCGGCACCTCTTGGCCATGCCCAGCACATTGATCGCCCCCATCACCGAGGTCTTCATCGTCTTGATCGGGTTGTACTGGTAGTGGCCCGGGGCGGCTGGGCAGGCGAGGTTGTAGATCTGGTCGACCTCGAGCCAGATCGGGTGCGTCACATCGTGGCGCAACAGCTCGAAGTTCGGCAGGCCCAAGAGGTGCGTGACATTGGACTTCTGGCTGGTGAAGAAGTTGTCCAGGCAGATGACATCGTGGCCCTGCTCAACGAGCCGGTCGCACAGGTGCGAGCCCAGAAAGCCGGCTCCGCCGGTAACGAGAATGCGTTTGACTTTCACGGGGCAAGCGTAGCCGTGCGCCTACCGCCCGTCGGGGTGCGGGGGCACGCGCAGCTCCGTGCCGACGCGGAGGCGGTCAGGGTCGGGGATGCGGTCGCGGTTGGCTTCGTACAGAAACCGCCAGTGGCGGGCGCTCCCGTACACACGCTGGCTGATGACCGAGAGCGAGTCGCCGCTGCGGACCGTGTAGGTCCGCTCGACCGGCTCTGGTTGGGCTGGCTCGGTGACCTCCGCGGCGGGTGCCGGGTCAGCGGGAGCTGCCTGGCGGCCCACAGGAGGGGGCGCCGCGGGCTCTTGCTGGGCCGAGCGGTGTTCCCCGCGCCGTTCGGGACGCTCGCGAGGCTGCTCTTGGGTCTGCTCGCGATCGGCCTGACGCACCAGCACCGGACCGGGATCATCAAACTCGTCGATCGGCGACCTCGACGCGTTGGGCGAGGCCGCCCAGTACAGCGTCACCCAGAGCAGGCCGAGGGCCAAGAGCCCGACGCCCGGGTTCCTCAGCCTGGGGTTCATCGCTCACGCCCTTCCTTCGCGGCCCATCGGGGGACCTCTGGCGGGCTAGTCCTGCGGCGACTGGGGCGCCGGCGCCCGTCCGCTCGCCGCGAGCGCCGCTTCACGCTGGAGAGAGCGGTCGAGCTTGCGCGACCAGACCAAGGGGCCCGCCACCGCGATCGATGAGTAGGTGCCGAAGACAACGCCGATGAGCAGGGCGTAGCTGAACGCCCGCACGCCCTCGCCGCCGTACAGGAAGAGGATCAGCACGGCCATCAGCGTGGTGCCCGAGGTGATAACGGTGCGGCTGATGGTCTGGTTGATCGAGAGGTTGACGACCTTGGCGCTGGCGTAGGGCAGCTTGCCGCGGTTCTCGCGGATGCGGTCCATGATGATGATCGAGTCGTTGAGCGAGTAGCCGATGATCGTCAGCAGCGCCGCGACGAGGTTGAGATTGATCTTGAAGGGCTGGATGCCCAGGCTCTGCGCGAGGCCTTGGGTGACCGGGCTTTCGTACAGGATTTCGGCGACCGCGATCATCCCGATGATAATGAGCACATCGTGCACCAGGCAGGTCAGCGCCGCCAGCGAGTAACGCACAGAGCCGAACCGCACCCAGATGTAGATCGAGATCAGCAGGAACGAGATCAGCACCGCCGCGATCGCGCGGCTGCGGAAGGTCTCCGCGACGCTGGCGGAGAACTTCTCGACCTGCGTCAGCGTCGACTGGCGTCCGAGGGCGGTAGTCACCAGATCCCACTCGGTCTGGGCGAGCTCGGCCTGCCAAGCGGCCGGGTTGGCGCCGTAGGCGATCCGCGGATCGCGTACGAGCACGAGCGCGGCCGTGACGGCGTCCTCGCTGCCCTCGAGCACATGGATCATCCGCGAGCGGATCAGCGTGTCGCGGAAGGCCGGGTCTGTCTGGCGGACCTGGTCGAGCGCCGTACGGAGGTTCTCCAGCGTCGGCGCCGGGGTGATGTTCTCCAGCAGGATCGCGACGCCCCCGCGGAATTCGGGCGCTTCGATCCCGGCGTAGCCGGCGACATCTCGGTCGGGCGAGAACTCCTGCAGAACATCGTCGGTTGTGGTGATCGGGCGGATGTTGAACCGCTGGTCCTCGATGCCAGAGAAGGTCATGCTCGGCTGGATGTCCAGCAGGTCCTCGAAGGCCCGCGTGAGCTCTTCTACGAGCAGGACCTCGTTCTCGATCGTGGTCTTGACCTGGTAGCGGCTCGCGATCACCCTGCCCGTGCCGTCCGTCCCGGGATTCAGCGCGATGATGCTCGCGGTTTCGAGGCGGACGAGCTCTTCGTTGGTCGGGTCGCCGTCGGTTCGGACGCGTTCGATCAGCGCGTTGATCCGCTCCTGGAACTCGGGCCTGCCGAGCTGGATGCGTTCGCCGTTGTCGGGCGATTCCTTGAAGCGCAGCTCGACCTGCGTGCCCCCGACGAACTCGGTGTCGAGCATCTCGCTGCCCTGGATCGCGATCATCGCGATTCCGAGCGAGACGAAGATCGCCGAGATCCCCGCGAACACCCAGCGGAGGCGCATCCACGGGATGCTCGGTTCGAGTGTCCGCTCGATCACGGGGAAGATGGTCGGCGCCATCTTCAGGGTCTTCATCCCCATGTGATCGACGAGCAGCTGGAAGATCAGGCGGGTGATGACCAGCGCCGAGAACATCGTGGCGATCACGCCGATGCCGAGGGTGATCGCAAAGCCCTTGACCTCCTGCGTCGCCACGCCAGGCAGGACGAGCACGATACAGACGATCAGGTTGGTCACATTGCCGTCGACGATCGCAGACAGGGCTTTCTGGTAGCCCCTGCGGACCGCGGCCTTGAGGTCCAGCCCGGCGCGCAGCTCCTCCCTGATGCGTTCATAGATGATGACATTGGCGTCGACCGCCATGCCGAAGGTCAGGATGATCCCCGCGATGCCCGGCAGCGTCAGCGCCGCCTTGTTCAGCGAGAGGGCGCCGAGGATCAGGATCGCGTTGCAGGTCAGGGCGACCACCGCCACAAGGCCCGCCTTGAGGTAGTAGAGCACCATGAAGATCGCGACGGCGATCAACGCGATGACGCCCGCGTTCCGGCCGGCGATCAGGTTGTCGCGACCGAGCTCGGGCCCCACCGTCATCTGGCTGATCGGGCTGGGCGAGAGGCGGGCCTGGAGCGAGCCGGCCGACATCACGCGGACCACATAATCGATGTCCGACCGCGTGAAGCTGCCCTCGATGATGCCGTTGACCGTGATCCTCGCACGCAGCGTCGGCGCGGTGTAGATCTCGTCGTCGAGCAGGATCGCCATCTGCCTGCCGGTGTTGGCGCCGGTCAGGTTGCCCAGCGCTCTGGCGCCGCCGGGGTCCATCCGGAAGCCGATGGCGGGGCGGCCGATCTGGTCGGTGGTGGCAAACGCAGCCGCGACGGACCAGCGGCCCGATTCGTCGGCGTCGGGGATCAGGCGGTACCCCGCGCGATCCCAGGCGAGCATCCAGTACTCGCCGTCGAACTCCTCAACGACATACCCGCGCCGCTCGAACAGCCCGGCGGGGTCTTGCTGGAGGAACTCGTAGTCCTCGATCGAGTTCAGCCAGCCCTCGATCCGGTTGATGCGGAACCAACGCATGTCGTTGGTCCGTGCCCGCTGGGGCCCCTCCTCCCGCAGACGCTCGCGCAGGTCGCGGATCAGCTGCTGGGAGATCTCCTCGCTCGTCGGGTCGACCGTGATGCGGAAGGTCAGCACGCCCGAGGCCCGCAGCAGACGGATCAGGTCCGACGGATCGTCGAGCGCCTGGCGGTTCTGGTTGTATGTGTCCCACGCGATGACGACGCGCTCGATCTGCTCGGCCGCTTCGGGGTAGCGCTCCTTCAGCCGGTCGATCGCCCGCTGACGCGGGCTGTCGAGCTCGACCATCGTCCGCCGGTCGCGCCCTTCAAGGCGGAGCGGGCGGTCGGAGCGGTTGAGCGCTTCCTCGACCTCCCCCGGCGTGGGGACCGCGTCGAGCACGGCCGAGCGGGCGGTGCGGTAGGCGACGCGGGCGTCGATCACCCGGCGTCTGAGCGTGTTGTACTCCGGCTCGCCCGTGCGCCCGTCCTGGCGCATCTCGTCGAGCTCGGCCGCCGAGGCGCTCTGGCGGTCGTAGGTCTCAACGAGCTCGGAAAGCAGGGCGCGGAGCTCGGCGTTGTCCCGGGCGAGCCGGGCCAGGCGGGCGGACCGCTCCTGCGGATCGGTGATGCGGACGAGCTGGTCGATCTGCGCTTCTGAAATCGATCGCTCGGCCAAACGCCCGAGTTCTGTCTCGTACACGCTCCTGAGGCGCCTGGCCTCGGCGCCGGGCAAGGGCATGGTGATCTCGAGGCGGTCGCGCCCCTGGCGGACGATCGAGATCTCGAAGAGGCCGTTGGGGTCGACGCGCTCGCGGAGCACATCGATCATCCGGGGGATGACCTGGCCCGGGTCCTCGCCCGGCTCGAGCTGGACATCGTACAGCAGCGTCACGCCGCCCCTGAGGTCCTTGCCGAGGCGGATCCTCTGATCGGGCGGGAAGATGCTCACCCCGCAGATCGTGAGGACAAGAAGAACGAGCAGGGCTTTTTTGATCAGCGCATTCATTCGGAGCGGACGCCGGGGTCGGGGTGGAGCATTGGGAAACTCGGCCGCCGACGGGACGGACCGGGCCTGTACGGTAGGTCGGCGATCGGCACCTGACGACGCGTCAGGAGCGTGTCTCTGTCAGCGTCGGCTCGGCGGCGGTCTGGGCGGGCCCGACACCACCGCTCGCCGAGCGGAGCACCTGCTGCACCGCCTGGCGGGAGAATCGGATTTTGCTCGATCCGGTTTCGAGGACGACCTCGTCGTCCTTCATCTCGACGATGGTGCCGATCTCGCCCCCGATCATCTGCACCTTGTCGTTCCGCCCCAGCCCCCCGAGCATCTCCGCCCGGCGCTTGCGCTGCTTGCGTCCGGACATGCTCGTGAGCAGGATCATGAACACCAGCATCAGGATGAGGATCCAGAAGAACCCCATCCCACCGCCGCCGCCGACAGGGGGCTGGCCCGGTGTTCCGGTCCCGTCCTGAACGGTGCCGCCGGGCTGGGCGGGAACGCCCTCCTCGGTCGCCAGGCGC
>REET01000080.1 GCA_007694925.1 Phycisphaerales bacterium
GGTCGCCCTGATCGTCGGCGTCGCGTTCGCGCACTTCAGCCTCACAGAGCTGTGAGCGGCCCGGTGGCGAGACGCCGATCGGCTCACCCCCGCGTCGAGGCGAGCAGCTCGCGCGGCCCCTGGCGGTTCAGTCGCCACGCCGCGGGGCCGGCCGCCGCGAGCGTCAATACCAGCACCGCAAGGCACCCGAAGAAGATCGCGAGGACCGGGGGCCTCACCGAGAACTCGATGCCGAGCATCAGTTCGTAGATCCGGCGCCCGCCCAGCGCGCTCTGCAGGCCCATCGTCGTGCCGACGATCGAGGCGACGATCGCGATCAGCGTCGCCTCGGCGAGGACGAGGCGCACGAGCATCCCGCGTGACCCCCCCACGCTTCTGAGTACGCCGAACTCGAACCGGCGGCCCTCGATCGCCGCGACGATCAGGTTCGCCACGCCGAAGCAGGCGACAATCATCGCCGCGACCGCGATCACGCTGAACACAAGCAGCGTGCCTGTGGCGAATGTGCGGATGCCGTCCTTGATCTGTCGCCCGCTGCCGACATCGAGCACGCCGAAACCGGCCATCGCCTCGCGGATCGCCGCGAGGGCCTCGTCGTCGGTGTAATCGCGCGAGAGGTTGACCTGGATCAGGTGCGTGCGGTCGCTGCCGAAGCGCTTTCGCATGTCGTCGATCGAGGCGAACACGGCGTGCACCGCCTGGTGCGTGTAGGTCTCGCCGATGTTGAAGAACCGACTGGCGATGTCCAGACCCGGGCTCGTCACCACGCCGACGATCTCGAACTCGTGCAGGTTCCCCTCTCGGTCGTAGCACCGGAAGGTCTTGCCCACGCCGAGCCCCGAGGCGACGAGGAACTCGCGCGCAACGATCACCGTCCCGCCTTCGAGCAATCGCGGCAGCGCCGTCTCGACAGACCCCTGCACCCACTGCAGCTTCGTCATCTCGAAGAAGCGGTCGGGCTCGAACCCGATGAAGGTCGTCTTGTAGTCCTGCAGGGCGCGGACGCCGAAGCCCGCCTCGGGATCGAGGTCGACGATCTCCAGCGTGATGCGGCAGGAGTTGGTCACATGCGGGAGCGCGTCGAGCGTCTCCTGCGCCAGGGGGTTCAGGTCAGGCCCGCTCACGAACGCGTCGGGGAACTCCATCCGGCCGAGCCAGTCGCGCAGCACCGCCCCGCCGTTGGACCAGATGCTGACCATGAGGGCGAGGCCGGTCATCATCGCGCCGGCGGTGAACCCGTACCTGAATGGCGTCCCCGCGACCGAGCGGACCAGCAGGCTCGGGGGCAGGCGGAAGACCGCCGAGAGGCCGCGACCCAGCGACGCGATGACCAGCAAGGTCAGCGGCACGCAGAGCATGAAGTAGCCGACAAACATCGCCGGCAGCCCGACCAGCGCGTACAGCCAGAAGACCAGTTGCTTGTCGATCGGCGCCACGATCAGCGTCAGGTGGAGCCCGATGCCGACGAGCCCGACCGCCGTGACGATCGCGACGCCCTTCGCCCTGACCGGACGGCTCCGTGCGCCCATCGCCTTCAGGGGCGAAAGCCTCGCGGCGTTCCACGCGGGGATGAGCGCCCCTGCCAGCCCGCTGCCGAGCGAGCCGATCGCCGCCAGCCCCACGCCGATCCAGGGCACCGTCAGCCCGCTGGGGATCGCGCTGGGAAAGAGCAGGGCGATCGCCCATGCCATGGCGATCCCCAGGGGCACGCCGATCATCGCGCCGCCGATCCCGATGAGCCCGCCGAACACGAGCTGCGCCTCGGCGAGCTGAAGCCGGTTGGAGCCGATGCATCGGATCACCGCCAGCTCGCGCTGGCGCTCGGCGATGTCGGTGGTCAGCCCCGTCATCACGATGAACGACGCGGAGAGAAACGCCAGCAACGACGCGATGAGGAACCCGAGCTGGCTCGACTTGAGGTTTTTGTCCAGGCTGCTGGTGATGCGTGCGGTCGTCTGCACCAGGAGCGTGTCGGGCACGAGCTCGTTCCACGCCATGGCGAGCGCTTCGGCGTCCGCCTCCGGGTCGAGCACGAGATCGATCGAGGAGAGCCGCCCTTCGCGGCCGGTGAGCCGCTGCAGGTCGTTCAGGTCCATGAAGAGCTGGGGCCTGCCACCCAGCGGCGGCTGCTCGGCGATGCCCACCACGCGGAGCGTGAGCGATCGCTCGTAAGCCGACAGGCGGTAGACGCCGTCGGCGAGCGTCCCGCCGATCAAGAGCGCGTCGGACAGGAAGGAGGCCGAACCGAGCGCCCGCATGCGTCCGATCTCGGCCATCGCCCGCCACGCCGCGGCACGCGCGTCGCCCCCGAGCAAAAGCGAACGCACGACCGTCAGCTCGTCGCCGACGCGCACGCCCTGACGCTCGTTGAACCGCTGGATCCGCCTCGCCCCCGCGTCGGCGCCGGGGTCGGACGGCTCGCTGTCGCGCAGGCGGAGGAATCTGGGATCGACCATCTCGAACGCGAAGATCGCGTCGGTGCGGCTCTGGTGCAGCCAACCCAGCCGGTAGGCGAGCAGGGCGTCGATCACGACCTCGCCCTGTTGCTTCGGCATGCGACCGCGCAACAGACGCATCGGTCGGATGCGGTCCTCGGCCTCAAGGTCGATGCCGTTGGCGAGGGCGGAGGTGGTGAAGGTGCGCTCGCGGAGGACGAAGCGTCCTTCGTCGTCGCGTTCGTAAACGGGCTTGCGCACGCCGAGGGTGCTCAGGGCGACTTCGAGGCGTCCCGCCGCGAGTTCGACCCCCTCCCACTCTCGAGCCTGATCGAGGACGCCGGCGGGCATGGACTGGCCGGTGCCCCTGGGCTCGATGCGGACATCTGCGGCGCCGATCGTGGCGCTGGTGCGGAGTTCGACGGAGGTGTTCAGCGAGTGCATGGCGGTCACCACCGCCACGATGAGCGCCGCGGACAGGGCGACCGCCCCGGTCAGCAGGAGCGCGCGATTACGCCGCTCGGATGCATTCCTGATAGCGAGAAGCCACGCCGGCCGCATCCAGACCCTCCGTCTCGACCTCGCCCGCGAGGCGACCGTCGCTCATGACAAACATCCTGCCGCAGTGCGCCGCGGCGGCGGGCTCGTGCGTCACCATCAGCACCGTCAGCTTGCGGTCATCGGCGATCCCCGCGAGCAGCGCCCAGAGGCGTTCGCTGCTGGCCGAATCGAGATTCCCCGTCGGCTCGTCGGCGAGCACCACCGGCGGCTCGAAGAGGAGCGCCCGGGCGATCGCCACCCGCTGCTGCTCTCCCCCCGACATCGCCTCGGGCCGGTGATCGGCCCGGTCGGGCAGGCCGAGCTCCTCTAGGAGCTGCATGCTCCGCTCGCGCAGCTCGGCCTTGGAACGGCCCGCCAGCAGGCCGGGCAGCTCGACATTCTCCCTCGCTGTCAGCGTGGGGATCAGGTTGAACTGCTGGAAGACGATGCCGATGCGGGTGCGCCGGAACGCGGTCGCCGCTCGCTCGGTCATGGTGTGGAGGTCTTCCCCGGCCACGCGGATCACGCCCGAGTCGGGCTTGTCGAGCGAGGCGAGCAGGTGCAGGAGCGTGCTCTTGCCGCTGCCGGAGCGTCCCATGATCGCGTAGTAGCCCGGCTGATCGATGCGCATGGAGAACCCGCGGAGGGCGGGCACCCGCCGATCGCCAAGCTCGTAGCTCTTGCTGACATCCTCGCAGACGATCATCGGCCTTGGCCCGCGGGCCCCTCCCGAGGCGCAGACTCAGCGCTGTCGTGTGCTTTGGGCGTTGGGGCCGCGTCTGTCAATGGGCGTGGTCCCGCTCGTAGGTCTCGGCGTCGACGCAGTTGTCCAGGCCGGCCTTGTCGGTGATCTTGATCTTCGCGAGCCAGCCCTCGCCGTGGGGATCGCTGTTGAGCAGGCTCGGGTCGTCGACGACCTTCGAGTTGATCTCGACGATCTCCCCCGAGGCGGCGCAGTAGACATCGCTGGTGGTCTTGACGGACTCGACCTCGCCGATGCTCTCGCCCGCCTCGAAGACTGTCCCGACCGGCTTGACCTCGACATAGGTCACATCGGTGAGCTGATCGACGGCGAACTGCGACAGGCCGAGCACCAGCTCGTCACCCTCGACTTTGTGCCATTCGTGAGATTGTGAGTAGACCCGATCGTTGGGAAATGACATCGGTGGCGGCTCCATCAGGCCGGCCGGACCCCCCGGCCGCGAGGCCGATCCTATACGGACCGGACGCCCCGGGGACGCTGATGGAAACCAGACTCGTGGCTCGGCATGCCTCTGGCCGATACAGTCGCCCGCCATGCTGCTCACCCTCTCCACCGCCTGCGTCCGCGACCTGGTCATGCCCAAGGGCCGGCGCAAGCCGGAAATCCAACTGCTCGACCTCCCCGCGTACGCCAACGAACAGCTCGGCCTGCACGGCCTCGTTGTGACCACGGACCTGCTCAAGGGCGCCGACCGCGCCCGCGTCGAGGCCCTCAGAGAGCGGGCCGACAAGGCCGGCTGCGCCTGTCTCGTCCTCGTCGAGAGCGACCCCCAGCCCCTCGCCGACCCCAATGACGACAAGGGCGAAAAGGCCATCGAACGCACGGAGAAAGTCATCTCCGCGGCCGCCATCCTCGGCTGCAACGCCGCGGCCATCGAGATCTCCGGCCCAGACCGCGAGGACACCTTCGAGCTCGCGATCGACCGGCTGCAGATCGCCGTCGAGCGGGCCGAGAAGCTGGAAATGAATCTCTTGATCAGCCCCGGCCCGGGCCTGACCGCCGACGCCGAGCGGGTCACCGAGCTGATCAAGCGTGTCGCCCGCTTCCGCGTGATGACCTATCCCGACTTCCAGAAGGCGGCCGAGTCGGGCGACCCGGTCTCCTATCTCCGCAGGCTGACGCCCTACGCCGGCGCCGTCTGTGCGTCGACCGTCGAGTTCGCCCCTGAGAAAGAGCCCGACGGCGGCGCAGACGACCTCCTGGCCGCCCTGGAAGGGCTCGACGACCCCGAGCATTCCGCGTACGACCTGAACCCCATGATCGAGGCGGTCCGGGCCGTCGGGTTCGATGGCTCTGTCGCTCTGGACTATCGGGGGGAGGGCGATGTTACACTTGGGTTGCTCAAGAGCCGCGCCGCGGTCGAGGCCGCCCTCGTCGCGGCAGAGGAGCAGGGCTGATCGGTCGCCCCGGCGGCGTCCGGTCCGCCCCTCCGCACACGCCGGGAGGCCGGATGCCCGCCACTGACGCCCAGCGATCCGTCGCCTCAACCGCCAGAGAGCCCCAGCCCCGCCCGATCGTGCCGCCGGAAACCTCCATCATCGTCACCATCGACGGGCCGGCGGGCACCGGCAAGTCCACCGTCGCCCACGCCCTCGCCAAGGCCCTCGGCGTCGATGTGCTCGACACCGGCGCGATGTACCGCGCCGCCGCGGCCATCGCCATCGACAACAAGCTCTCCCTCGACAATCCCGAGAAGATCGTCGAAACACTCGTCGACGCCGACCTGCACTTCGACTGGTCGCAGGACCCGCCCGCCATCCTCGCCTGGATGCGCCCGCTCAACGAGCGCATCCGCAAGCCGGATGTCACCGCCCAGGTCTCCAAGATCGCCGCGATCAAGGAGCTGCGCGAGCACCTCGTCCGCAAGCAGCGGATCATCGCCGCCCAGCACCCGCGCCTCGTCTCTGAAGGCCGCGACCAGGGCTCGGTCGTCTTCCCCGACGCCGATGTGAAGTTCTACCTCGACGCCGACGCCCGCGTCCGCGCCGAGCGCCGGGCCGAGCAGCTCGCCGAGGCCGGCCAGACCGTCACCATCGACGAGGTCCACAAGCGCATCCTCGAACGCGACCACCTCGACTCGACCCGCACCGACGGCCCGCTGGTCTGCCCCGACGACGCGATCACCATCGACACCACCCGCCTCTCCTTCGACGAGGTCGTCGAACGCCTCAGGCGCGAGGTCGTCGCCCGAATCCCCCAGCTCCGACGCGCACACGGAAGCTGACCCGGCCGCGGCGGACGCCCTACCGTCCGCTGTGACACCGAAATTCCTACGAAGACTCCACCCGACCAATCCGGGACACCGGATCCTGATCTACAGCACGCTGCGGATCTTCACGGTCTTTTTCGCGATGCTGGCGTACCGCTACCGGGCGTTCCACGCCTCGCGCGTGCCCACGACCGGCCCGCTGCTGATCGTCGCCAACCACCAGTCGATGCTCGACCCGCCGATGATCGGCGCCGGCATCCCGGGGCGCCACCTCGACTATGTCGCGCGCGTCGGCCTCTTCAAATCGCGCCTGTTCGCCTGGCTCATCCGCACGCTCAACGCCGTACCGCTCCGCCAGGACGAGGCCGACACGGGCGCGATCAAAACCACGCTGAAAAAGCTCAAAGAAGGCTGCGCCGTCCTCGTCTTCCCCGAGGGCGCACGCACGACCGACGGCAATGTTCACGAGTTTAAACGCGGCGCCGCGCTCCTGGTCAAAAAGGCCGAGTGCCCGGTTCTGCCCGTCGCCATCGCGGGCGCGTACCACGCGTGGCCGCGTTCACGAAAGCGCCCGTTCATCATCGGGCAGCGCATCAGCGTCGCCTACGGCAACCCCATCCCCCCCGACGAGCTGATGAAAGACGGCCCGGACGCCGCCCTCGAACGCCTCCGCAAGGAGGTCGAGGCTCTCTATAGTGAGTTGGCCGAGCGGACCGGGCGCGATGAACGCCCGGCCGAACAGGACACAGACTGACACCACCCTGTCAGTCGTCCGGCCGAACCGGGGGGATTCCGAGCTGAGGGACGCGCCGTTCACCCCTCAAGAGAGGTACCCTGCCGTTGCCTGCCGAGCCCCAACACCACAAGCCGTCCGTACAGGTCGAGGGGAGCGAACGGGGCGAGCGGGACGCCGGGGCGCCGTCGAACGGGAGGGGCCCCGCGCCCGCCCCCGTTTCCCCGCCGCCGCTCCGCGACGCCGCGCTGATCCTTGACCGCCTCAAGTCCCTCTCCGCCGATGAGGAGTTCCGCGGCGCCTTCGCCCGCGTCCTCCGCTGGCTGACCGACGAGGCCACCGCCCAAACCCCGGACGAGACCCAGTCCGGCCCGGCCCCCGCGCAGAAGGCCGAACCCGAGCCCAAGCGGGCCCCGAAGAAGATGGCCCGCGTCTCGCTCAACATCGGCGACGCGCCCAGCGCCGAGATCTCCGTCCCCGACACCGGCGAGGCCTCGCGCCAGCCCGAGCCCCAGCGCGAACCGGCCAAGCCCGCCCGCCCCGAAGCCGCGCCGCCGCAGACCGTCGTCGCCCGCGCCCGCCTCAAGGCCGAGGCGGCCCGCTGGGCGATCGAGCGTCGCCGACGCATCGACGAGGGCGCCGACCTCCGCGACCACATCGCCCCGACCGACAAGGCGCTGATCGAACGGGCCCGCGACCTGCCCAACTGCTACGCCTGGATGCTCGACCCCTACGCCTCGCTGCCCGACGACCGGGCCCTCGACGACGCCGCGGGCAACTACGAGTGCGTCGCCGACGCCTTCGCGCTCACGCAGCACATCCTCGAGCACGACAGCGCCCCCGACGGCTTCCTCGAACGGGCCTACGAGCTCCTCGCCGAGTCGTGCTCGGCCCTGCGCGTGCAGCTCGACCGCCTCGGCTTCCTCCCCGACGCCGACCAGGACGACGCCTTCAACTGGCTCCGCACCCGCGTCTTTGAGGACCAGATCTACATCGCACGCCACATGCGCCTGAGCGACCCCGCCGACCCCGCCCTCTGGACCGACCGCCAGGAACGCATCGGCGCGATCGCCGACGAGCTCGACCAGGTCGTCTCCTTCGCCAAGCACCGGCGCCAGCACCTCAACAAGCTCGGCTACATCGCAAAACGCTGGGACGACTTCGACGCCGACGAGAAGCGCATACAGACCGACACACTCGTCGAGACCGTCGAACGCCTCATCGAGCTCGGCCTAAAACCCTCCGACCCCGGCATCCGCGACGCGCTGATCGGCCTGCTCGACGACCTGCCCCCTGCAGACGACCTGCCCGGGCGCGTCGGCGAGGCCGTGCGATTCGCAGACGAGCACCTCGCCCGCACCGAGGCGGACCAGCCCCCGCAGCCGCGGCGGGAGACCCGCTCGCCCGAGGCCGAAAAAGCCGCGGCACTCCTCAAAGGCAAGGTCGCCGTCATCATCGGGGGCCAGTGCCGCCCGCGCTCCCGCGACGCCCTCCGCGACGGGCTGAACCTCGCCGAACTCCGCTGGATCGCCACCCGCCCCCACGAACCGATCGACAACTTCGCCTCGCAGGTGATCCGCGACGATGTCGACCTGGTGATGCTCGCGATCCGCTGGTCGAGCCACTGCTTCGAGAATGTCAAAGCCCTCTGCGACGCCCACGGCAAGCCGTTCGTGAGACTGCCGCGAGGCTACGGCGTGAACCAGGTCGCGTCGGAGGTTTTGAACCAGGTGAGTGAGGTGATGGAGACGGCCTGACAAGTTGCACGCCCAGAGGCGTCCCGCGTGCCACCGACCTCCGAAGGAGGTCGGTGCTTCCGGATCGATGCAGTTCCTGCATTTTTGCAAACTCAGTGCCGAGATGCGGGCATCAAGGGGCACCGACCTCTCCGAGCAGAGGTCGGTGGCACGAAATTAGAACCATGGCACGCCCGCAGCTTTCAAGATGTTCCACGCCTGAAACACGAGCACTCCCAGCACAAGCCATACGCCGACCCGGTACAGCCATGTACAGATCCGCGCCCTAAAAATGTGCTTGCGCGACTCGCACCAGTACCTCGCTCTCGCTCCCTCTTCGATCGCG
>REET01000256.1 GCA_007694925.1 Phycisphaerales bacterium
AGAGCCAGGGGCAGGCGGGCCGGTTCTGCGGCATCATGGTCTTGATGTCTTCGGCGGCGTCGGGGGCGGGGCTGTTGAAGACCGCCGCGAGCTGGCGGTTGATCTTCGCTCTCGGGGATCTGGACCACTCGAGGTACTGGCCGGCGACCCAGAGGTAGCGGCCCATGGCGCGGCGAGAGCCCTTGTGGCCCGAGAGCCCGCGCAGACGCCGCGAGTTGGACTCGAACTCGCGGTAGCGGCTCGACTCGTCGACGACATAGGAACGACCGCCGAGGTGGTAGCGGAGCATCTTCGCGGCGTGGGCGTCCATGACGGGGAAGCGCTCGGCGTCGATGAAGAAGTGGGCGAACTTGGAGGCGAAGCCGTGCTGCTTGCGCTTGGAGGGCTTGCCCGAGGCCATCGGGATGTCGGCGAGGCGGTCGACGATCATCGGGTCGGCCGGGTCGGCCTTGGCCATGACCCGCTGGAGGTGACGCACCGCGACGGCCCGCGAGAGCACATGGGGCCCGGCGAGCGCGTTGAGCGAGACGACCTTCACAAGGATCTCTTCACGCCCGAAGCCCGGGCAGCGTTCGGCGAGGTGGAAGAGCGCCGCCTCGCCCTCGCACTGCTCGGACAGCCGCCGGTAGATCCGCTCCCCCGCCTCGACCATCTCGCTGGTGAGCAGGACGGGGCGGAAGTTGCCGGCGCGGTCGGTCTGCGGCTCGGGCACGGCGACGGGGCGAACCACCACTTCAGGGGCGTCGATCTCTTCGGTGGCTTGGACTGGTGCGTTTCGGGGCTGGCGCGAAGGCGCCGGCTTCGCCGGAACGACCTTGGACGCGGGCTGGGCTGATGCCTGGGGAACGGGCGTCTCGGGAGCGGGCGTCTGGACTCGCGGGGACGCGGCGGGCTGCCGGCCCTTGGCCTGACGCGGCTCGTGCTGTCTGTCCCAGAGCCCGGTGCCGTCGTTGGCGGTCTGGGCGTTTCGGGTGTTCGGATCGTCCATGAACGGCTCCCGTGGTTTGCAGCAGCACTATACAGCATCGCGGGCGGCCGACGCACGCCTGACCGCCCAGATTCACACCCTGGCGTGCAAGTTCCGCCGAGTACCGCCGCAGGAGCGGGGCGGAGGGTGTCGGCTTTGCGCCTCGTGGCGTGCGGCCTGTCGGAACAGCGCTCATGGGCCGCGTTTGCGAGGCGGTGCGGGCCCGGCGGAAGCGTTGGGGCGAGGATGCCCCGCCGCCCGATTGCCGCCGCGTCCGGTAGCGGCGTATCATCGCCCCGAGCCGCCACGGGGCGGCGAACGAGCCGGGCGCATAGCTCAGTTGGCTAGAGCGCTGCCGTCACATGGCAGAGGTCACAGGTTCGAGTCCTGTTGCGCCCACTTTCCCGCTTTGCATCGTGATGCGTTGGTGAGCGCCCGTTCGAAGGCGACCCGGTGAGGCTGCGGCATTCGCATCCATCGGGATGGCTGAGCCTGTGTCGCTCGGTGACCGGCGATGCCCTGGTCTTCCGGGCCCGCGGTCGACTGCCTGGCGGGAGTGCCCCACCGCTCTTGAGCCGCTGGTTGCAGGGCCGCGTTCGGCCCGACGGCGACGATCAGCAGCCGCCGGCGTAGAGCTTGAGATAGTCGAAGAAGTCTTCGGCGTCGATCACGCCGTCGGTGTTGATGTCCGCGATCGGGTCGCCGGTTGCAAAGAGTTGCAGGAAGAGAAAGAAGTCGTCTGCGTCGACGACGCCGTCGGCGTTGAGGTCGGCCGTCGGAGAGCGGAGAGCATCGAAGACGGAACGGTAGAACGATTGGTTCGATGCGCTCAGGGCCAGCAGGAGCAGCATCGGCTGGTGGCCGATGCCGGGCGGGTAGCGGAACTCGTGTTGGATGCCGAGGTCGGAGATGCGCGTGCGGAAGTCCAGGTTGGGCGGGACCATTGGGTCAAGCTGGCCTACCGCCAGCCGGACCGTTGTTCCTGCTTGGACAATCGGCGCGGCGTTTCGCTCCGCGATCATCCACGGACTCTGCGCGAGGAATCGCTGTGGGTCGCTGTCCCAGACCTGCGCGTAGATCTGCAGTCGCAGCGCAAGCGGGAACTGTGCTCCGGGGGGCGGGTCGAGGAAGTCGAGCTGCATCGGGCCTGCGCCGAGGATCGAGACGCCGGCGAAGCGTTCGTGGTGCTCGAAGCCGAGGCGTGCCGCCCCGTATCCGCCCATGCTGAACCCTTCGATGATCCGACCTCGTCTTGAAGCGAAGGTTCGGAACGCGCCGTCCACCTCGGGGACCAGGTCGTTGATGACGACAGACTCCATGGGCACGGCGCCGTCGGCGGAGTCGGACCACATGCTGTAATTCATCCCGTTGGGGAACACCACGAGCATTGGCGGGAAAGTTCCGTTTACGATGGCGTCGCCGAAGAATGAGCTCAGCGGCGGGATGCCGTCAACGCCTCCGCCGGCGCCGTGGAGCCAGTAGAGAACGGGGAACCTGCGGCACGGCTCGTCGTGGTACTGCGGGGGCAGGTAGATGTGGTAGCTCACGGTGGCCCCGGCGCTGCGGCTGTGGAATGTGCGGAACTCGACCCCAGGGGCGTTGACAGGGTCCGTGACCCACTGGGCCGAAGCCGCCCCCGCGGCAGAGAGCCATAGGGCAAGCATGATCCAGATCGATCTTGGCGGGTGCATTTTGCAGCGGCTCCTTCTCGGTGATCATTGAACGCACCGGCCGGAGGATTCTTGCCGGCCAGGGTGTCCCTCCCCACGCCTGCCCGGAGTTTGCGGACCCTGCAGGTCAGAACTCGCTCGTCTTGGAGTGCCGCTCTGGCTCTTGTCCGGCGTCGCCCCGTCACGGCTCGCGGCGGGGGCCGGGCGATTACCATCCGCCATGCCCAGATTCAGAGCTCTGATTGTTCCGGTCTGCTCGGTGGTGTTCGGCTTGGCGTGCGATGCTGCGTCGGCTCAGCTTCGGTTTGTGGATGTCACGGCGAGCGTCGGGCTTGAAGATGTGGGCGGGCCGATCAGCGCGGGGCATGTCGCCGCGGCGGATCTCGACGGCGACGGGTTCGACGATCTCTTGGTCGGGCGTTCGCGGGTGTTCCTGAACAGGCCCTCGCGCGACGGGTCGGGGCGGGTCTTTGTTGAAGTGAAGGAGACCGGCCTGCCCGAGCTTCGGCGCGGGGATGTGCTGGTGTTCGCCGATGTCGACGGCGACGGCATTCCCGATGCGATCGTCGCCCGCTACCTCGATCTGCACAGCGAACGCTTCGAGCCGCCGGCGCAGGGGACGCCGCAGCGGGTCGCGTGGCTCAAGGGCAACGGGGACGGGACCTTCGGCAGCCCGCTCGGCTCGTTCCATGAGATCGAGGCGGCGCGGGGCGGGACGGCGTGCGCGATCGCCGTCGGCGATCTCGACCTTGACGGCAGGCTCGACATCGTTGTCGGGCATTGGTACGAGCACTACGGGCGGAGCTTTGCGGGGCTGCCGAGCGATGTGCTGCTCCAGCGGGTCGGCGACGACGGCGGGATCACCTTCGAGCGGGTCGATTGGCCGACCGACGGCGTGGAGTTCGATCCCGAGACCGACGCGGGCGGCAGGCCGACCTACGGCGTGGTGATCGCCGACCTGCTCGGCGACGCGGCGCCGGGCAATCGGCCGCAGATCCTCGAACTGAACTACGGGCGGCGCTGGAACCGGCTCTGGATGCTCGACGCGGAGGGCGAATGGCGGGATGTCGCGCCGGAGGTCGGGCTCGACGGCGACGAGATCCGCCACGGGCGCCATCCCGAGTGGCTGAAAGAGCGGGCGAAGACCGACCCCCGCTTCGATCGGCCCGACGAACGGCCGTTCCGGGCCAACGGCAACACCTTCGACGCCGCGGTCGGCGACATCACCGGCGACGGGCGGTTCGATCTGCTGCTCACAGAGATCACACACGGCTGGGCCGGCGAGAGCAGCGACCCGACACGGGTGCTCGTGCGCACCGACACCGACGCCGGGCCGCAGTTCATCGAGCGGGATTCACTGTCGCTCGACAGGCGCCCGCGAGACCCGACGATCCAGAGCTGGAACCAGGGCGACGTCTACGGGGCCCTCGCCGACTTCGACCTCGACGGTCGCCTCGATGTCTTGGTCTGTTCGAGCGACTATCCCGACAACCAACGCTTGCGGATCTGGCGCCAGCAGGACGACGGCTCGCTCGTCGATGTGACAAGCTGGATCGGCATCGATCACATCGGCGCAGGGCAGCCGGCGCTGCTCGACTTTGACGGCAGCGGTCGGCCGGACATCGCCGTGGGGCAGAGCTTTAACCGGCTCAGCGGGGCGCAGCGGGCCGGGCGCACGCCGAGGTTGAGGCTCTTTCAGAACGCGACGCCGGAGAGAGCCGATCGGCGCGCCCTTTCGCTGCGGCTGGAGGGCGATCCGGGGCGCGGCGTGAACCGTCCGGCGATCGGTGCGGTGGTCCGCGTGACGGCGGAGATCGACGGCCGGTCGGTCACGCAGACGCGCATGGTCGTCGGGCCCGGAGGCCATCAGGGCAAGCAGCAGTCGCTGGAACTGCACTTTGCCCTCGGCCAAAGCCCCGCCGAACTGGTCGAGATCCGTTGGCCGGACGCTTCGGGCAGCGTCACGGTGCTGACCGGGCTTGACGCCGGGCGGCACACGGTCCGGTTCGAACCGGATTGACCGCTCGTGGGCCAAGAGGCGACGGCGAATCGGTGTCGGCTACGACCCTCTGGCCCTGCCCTTGTGCTCGTCGAGCCATGCCTCCATCCGGACCGGCGTCTGCAGGCCCACGCGTCGATCGACCTCCTCGCCCGAGGGGTCGAAGATCTGGATCGTCGGCAGGGCGCGGACCGAGTGTTGCCTTGCGAGTTGGTGCTGTTCGTCGAAGTCGATCGAGGCGATGACGAACGAGCCGCGCAGCGTCTCCACAACGGCCTTGTCCCTGTACGCCTCGCGGTCCATCGTGCGGCAGGGCCCGCACCAGACCGCGGTCCACTTGACCAAGAGCGGCTTGCCGAGCCTCTGGGCTTCGCGCTTCGCCTCGTCGAGGTCGCCGATCCATGCGAGCTCGTGCTCGGACTTGGGGCGATCGGGCTCGGCGGGGCGGTCGGGGATGACCGGGGCGTCGTCGGTCGCCTTGAACGCGCCGGTTCTGCCCGACATGCAGATGCTCGAGAGCCGGTACGCCTGCCCGTCGATGAAGAATGGGTCGTTGATGCCGATGCCGGTGCGTGCGTCGGTGGTGAATGTCGCGGCCGGATCGTCGGCTTCTTCTGCGCGCTCCGGCGCGGGGCCGAGGGGCGTGAGCGTCCACCGGGCGGTGGTGGTATAGAGCGCGTCGTTGTTGGCGTCGATCACCTGGAGGCGGAAGGATCGCCCGAGGAGCGAGACCTCGCCCTCCATCCACGAGCGGCGGGTGTAGCGCAGGATCTCCGGCACCTCCTCGTCCTCGCGGGGGTAGGTGTGCCAGAAGCTGAACTCGTGCTCGACGAGGTCGCGGCGCTCGGCGCGCCGATCCCGCTCTTCGTTCTCTGCCTCAGGCTTGGGCGTGTAGTCGATGGCGAGCGTGACGGGCGCGTGCGTCACCCACATGCGCCCGCGGACATCGCGGGCCTCGGCGGTGAAGACCTCGCGGTCGGGGTCGATCCTGCCGTCGGCGTTGGCGTCGATCACGAGGATCTCGCGGTGCGGGTTGTCGGGGCTGGTTCGTGCGAGGATGAAGGGGCGCTTGGCGGCGTGCTCCGGGCCGATGGCCATCTCGCCGTAGACCGGATCGATCAGGTTTGAGGCGAACGAGCGGATCTGCTCTGGCCAGTGGTCTGGCAGTTGGTCGGACCACTGCATCTGCGTGCCTCGGGGCGACCAGGGCAGGCTGCGGCCGGCCTCGGAGGGGAGCACCGGGCGGAGCTCGATCGGGGCTTTCGCGGCGGCGGAACGGTCTGCGGGCTGCTCCGACGGCTCACCGGCGAACACGGATCCGGCGGCGAGCGTCACGGCTGCGGCGAGGTTGAGCATCTTCATCCCCAGAGCCTACCAGATTTTCAACCCTTGGCGGGGCGAAATCAGTGCCTCTGACTCCCGTGGGCGCTGCGTCATCGCCAGCATCCGGTTCGGAATCCGGGGATTGCCACCGGGCGAAGGCTTCCGCAACGGAGGTCTGCATGCAGGAATGCACTATCAGAACGGGTGTTGGCAAAACGAGCATGGGGAGCACGGGCGTGGGCCTGGCCGGGGCGTTTCTTGTCGGGCTGGCGTCGATCGCCTCGACCCCCGCGTGGGCCGGCGAAGGGCCGGACCGCCAGAGCCCCGCGGCCGCAGCCGAGCGAGCGGCGGACGACAGACCGTCCCTTATGCCCGACGAGGTTTCCGGCGGGCACGCGATCGCGGGTGTGCCGCAGGGCGCCAGGGTGTTCTCCTCGGGGGCGTGGGTGCTGCGTGTGGGCGGCGAGGCCGAGGCCGAGCTTTCCTGGCGGCAAGGGCGTGATGGGCCGCTGTTTCGGGCGGGCGTGGTGATGACCGACACCAAGCTGCCCGTGGGGTACGCGCCGCCGACGCCGCCCGGTGCGATCGAGATCAAGCACTACCCCGAGGTGCGTCGCGCGGAGTTTTCGAGCGACGCGCGGGTGGGGATGATGGGGCAGAACGGGTTCTGGCCGCTGTTTCAGCACATCTCGCGCAACAACATCGCGATGACGGCCCCGGTCGAGATGGAGTACGCCGACGTTGAGACGGACCCCGATCTCGCCCGGTGGACGATGGCGTTTCTGTACCACACGCCCGAGGACGGGCCGACAGGCGCAGACGGGCGGATCCTGATCGTCGACACCGAGCCGAAGACCTTCCTGTCGATCGGCGTGCGCGGGCGCACCGGTTGGACGGGCGTGAACAGGCTCTCGGCGCAGCTCGACGCGTGGCTGGAGGAGAACCCGGACTGGAAGCGGGCCGGACCGATGCGGGCCAGAACGCTCGGGTACAACGGGCCGAATGTCCGAACCGCCAACCAGTGGTGGGAAGTGCAGATCCAGATCGAGCCGGTCGAGCAGGACGGGCCCGCCGACTGATCGGGCAAGACCTTCGATGTGGCAGAAGCAAAGGCCGCCCCCGGCTCGATGAAAGCCGGGGGCGGCGCTGTTTCATTCACTCGATCGCTTCGGTCCGTTCAGCAGCCCTGAGCGAACAGGTTGAGGTAGAGGAAGAAGTCGTCGGCGTCGATCACGCCGTCACCGTTCATGTCGGCGATCGGGTCCGCGTCGGCGAAGAGATTGAGGTAGAGGAAGAAGTCGTCGGCGTCGACGACGCCGTCGTTGTTGAGGTCGGCGACGCAGGGCTGGCCGGCGTTGAGTGCGGCCTGAACGGCGGCCGCGGCGTTGACGCGCCCGTGCCCATACACGGGGTTCCAGCCCGGCGCGCCGAGGTCGTCGGCGGTGGACTCGAGCAGGTCGCGGATCTGGGTGTTGGTCAGCGCGGGGTTGACCGAGAGCATCAGTGCCGCGACGCCCGCTGCATGGGGGCAGGCCATCGAGGTGCCGGTCTGGTAGGTGTAGGTGTTGGCGCTGAAGAGCGTGTCCCAGGTCGAATAGACATCGACGCCCGGGGCGACAACCGACATCTCCGGCCCGGTCGAGACGAACGAACCGATCTGGTCGCGGTTGTCGGTGGCCCCCACCGCGATCACCTCGGGCAACGCCGCGGGGACGGAGACCGGGTCGGTCGGCGTGTTGCCCGTCGCGGCGAAGAGCGTGACGCCGGACTGATGGGCGTAGGTCGCTGCCGCGGCGATCAGGCTGCTGGTTCCCGGGAAGCCGAGGCTCATGCTGGCGATGTGCGCGCCGTTGTCGGTGCTCCAGGTCAGGCCGTTGGAGATGTCCGACTCGCTGCCGGTGCCGAAGACGCCGAGGACGAGGATCGGCATGAGCGAGACTTCCCACGCGACGCCAGTGACGCCGACGCTGTTGTTGCCCACAGCGCCGATGATGCCGGCGCAGTGCGTGCCGTGGCTGATCAGCCAGCTGTCGTTGGTGTTGGCGTTGTTGGCCTGGACATTCCTGCCGGGGACAAGGTTGGCCTGGAGGTCCGGGTGGCTGGTGCTGATGCCGGTGTCGAGGACGGCGACGACGACATCGCTCGATCCGGTGGTGATCGCCCAGGCGCCCATCGCGTCGATGTCGGCGCCGGCGATGCCGGTGTTGCCGCTGATGGCCTGGCCGGTGTTGCGCAGACCGTACTGGAGGTTGAACGAGGGATCGTTGGGCATGGTCAGGACGCCGCCGATCCCGTTGAGCTCGGCGGACTCGATCGCGCCGCCGATGGCGTTGAGCTGCTCGACCAGCGCGGGGGTGTCCGTGCCGGCGGGCAGCGTGATCGTGTAGTAGCGGTCGAGCCCGATGCTGGCGGCGAGCTCGGCGTTGGCGGGCGCGGGGCTGATCGAGGGCGAGACGGAGGCGGCGCCGAACTCGGCGAGCACGCCGGCGATGGCGACGGTCTGGGGCGCCTGTCCGAAGCTCCAGAAGCCGTCGTCGGTTCGCACCGGCGCGGCGCCCGGCGCGACCCCGACAAAGATATCGGTCGACAAGTAACCCCCCCAGACAACGGGGGCGTTAAACGGGCCGCCGTA
>REET01000240.1 GCA_007694925.1 Phycisphaerales bacterium
TCACATCCGATAAGTAAAAACAGAGCCCGAGGGGCGGATCTCCGGATCCGCCCCTTTCTTGTTTGAGATGGATCTCGGCACCTCAGAAATCGTGCATCAGAGGTCCGCGGAACGGGAATCGTGCGTCCGAGAATGTTCCTCATCCTCGATTTTCAACCCCGAGATCGGTTTGCCCTTGCAAGTGAGACCGCGGCCAGTACACTCCAGAGCAGATCATGAGGCTTGCGGACGAGTCCGGCCCATCTCTGGGGGAAGTCTGATTTCGTGGTAAGGGTCCAAAGAGAATTCGGCCGCGGTCGCGGCCGGAAGGAGAAGATGAGAGATGAACAAGGTTCTTGCCGCAGTTGCGACGACAGCGATCGTCAGTTCCGCCGGTATGGCCAATATCCTCTGGGATAACGGCGGCATCGTCACGCATCCGGGCGCGGGCGCCGGCGGCCTCGATGTGAGCATGGCGAGCGTCGGCGGCGCCGCCGGCTCCAATGTCCGCCAGCAGCCCGGCCTCGATTACTTCCGCGTCGCCGATGACTTCGTGGTCAGCGGCACCTGGCTGATCGAGTCGATCACCGTCCAGGGCTATGAGACCAACGCGTCCACCCCCGGCTGGACGGGCGGCAGCCTCAACGTCTGGAACGGCAGCCCCGCCGACGCGGGCAGCTCGATCGTGGCTTCCTTCAGCAGCCCGACCGTCACCGCCGCGGGCGTGTACCGCGTCTTCAACGGCGCCGCCAACCTCTCCAACACCGCACGCCCTGTGCACAACATCACCTTCGCCCTGAACGACCTGCAGCTCGGCAGCGGCACCTACTGGATCGACTGGAATGTTGAGGGCGGCGCCAGCGCCTGGGCCAACCCCGTGATGGAGGCCAACCCCGGCGACCCCAACGCGCCGATCACCCCCTTGGGCAACGCCCTCCAGCTCGCCTCGACCGGCTGGCAGCCCCTCCTCGACGGCAATGAGTCGCCCTTCATCGTCCGCGGCGTCCCCGCTCCGGGCGCGGCCGCGACCTTCGCGCTCGCCGGCCTGATCGGCCTGCGTCGGCGTCGCTGATTGCTCGGCTTGCGACAACAGTGATTCGAATCTCAGGGGCGGGCCTTCGGGTCCGCCCCTGTGCTTTTTGTGGGCGGTCGCGGCTCAAAGACGCCGAGCTCACAGCGAAGTGACGCGCGTGCAGATCGTGCGAGTTGTGGGGTCTGCGCCCGTTTCGTCTGGTTCCGATGAACATAAATCGCTTGCTGGCAGGCGATCAGGCATTACCCTCGATCAACGGTTCGCGGCCACCGAACGAGATCCGCCCTCTCGGAGTGATGATCGAAAACCACGGCTGTGAGTCAGATACGCAATACTCGGCCGCTCGCGGCCGGGAGGAGGAGAACACAATGAGAAATGTCACCTTTGCAGCGGCGACGACCGGGCTGCTCTGCTCGGTCAGCGGAGCCAATGTCCTCTGGGACAACGGAGGCATGGTCACCCATCCGGGCGCCGGCGCGGGCGGGTTCGATGTCAGCATGGCGAGCGACGGCGCCAACGCCGGCGCCAATGTGCTGCAGCAGACCACGGGCGATCACTACCGCATCGCCGACGACTTTACCGTCAGCGGCACCTGGCTGATCGACTCGATCACCGTCCACGCGTACATGCCCGGCAGCAACTCCCCCGGATGGACCGACGGCGAGCTGCGCATCTGGGACGGCAGCCCCGCTGATACCGGCAGCGCCGTCGTCGCGACCTTCTCCAACCCCACGATTGCGCAGACGAACATCTACCGCGTCTTCCACGGGACCGCGAATCTCTCCAGCACACACCGCCTGATCAACGCCGTCACCTTCGATCTCGCCAACCTCGAACTTACCAGCGGCGGCTACTGGATCGACTGGCAGATGGTCGGCGGCGGTGGCGTCGCCGCCTGGGCCAGCCCGGTCATGGAGGCCAACCCCGGCGACCCAAACAACCCCATCACCCCGGTCGGCAACGCCATCCAACTTTCTCCCGGCGGATGGCGCCCGTACCTCGACAGCAACGAGACGCCCTTCATCGTCCGCGGCGTGCCCGCTCCCGGCGCCGCCGCGACCCTCGCGTTCGCGGGCCTGGTCGGCCTGCGTCGGCGTCGCTGATCGCTCTTGCAGCGTGATCCAACTGCTTCTGAGCCGGGGCGGGCCAAACGGTCCGCCTCGGTCTTTTTTGTCCGTGTTCGGACGAGTGAGCGTTCGCCGGCGTTGCTTTGCGGCTTGGCGGGCCGATGATCTGCCCATGGCCGTAGACGCCGGCACAGCCCGCTCACGCTTCAGGACCGACGGCGCGATCGCCCAGCGGGCGTTCGATCACCAGCGGACGGACCGGCCGGGCATGCCCATCCACCTCGGCGTGGCGCTGCTCGCTTGCGTCGCGGCGAGCGGGCCGATCTCGGTGCTCGAGTTCGTTTTCGCGTTCGCGCTGCTGGCGCCCTTGTCGCGGATTGTGATGACCTGGCGGCTCTGGACGACGATGTTCCGTCAGCCGGTCTTCCTGGCCGCACTGGCGTGGGCGGGGTGGACGGCTCTTTCGATCCTCTGGTCGCCCGACCGCGACGCGGGGTGGCGCGAGCTTGGGGCGCTGCGCTGGGCGGGGTGGTTCTTCATCCTCTGGCCGATGATGGAGCGTCGGCCGACGCTGGTGATCGCCTGGGCGGTCGGCTTTGTGCTCGGGCACCTCTCGCAAGCGGGGCACGGGCTCGCGCTCATGGTCGGCGAGGAGCACGCGCCGGCGTGGCTGCTCTTCGATCGCGCGCACGACCGCGTCACCGGGTGGTTCGGGCCTGTCAGCGGCGGGACGGCGATGTGCGCCATCCTCGGCCTGCACCTGCACCAGGCGGCGACACGGACCGGACGCGTCCGACTGATTGCCGGCGTGCTCGGCGCCGTGACGCTGGCTGGGATCGTCGCGACCGGCACGCGCGGCGCATGGCTGGCGGCGGGCGGGGTGGTTCTGATCGCGGGCGTGCTCGCGGCGAGCGCAGCCGCGGGCGCCGGAAGGAAGCGGGGCGCTCTGGCCGCGATCGGCGTGCTGCTTTTCGCGATCGTCGCGGGCGGCGTGCTGGCCGGCCCTCGCGTCGCCTCGCGCATCGCCGACGCGCGGGCCGAGATCGCCGACGCCTCGCGCGGCGAGATGGACACCAACATCGGCGCTCGCATCGTCATGGCACAAGAGGCGCTCCGCATGGGCGCATCGCGCCCGATCGGCGGGGTCGGCGTCGGCGGATACCGAGCGACAGCGACCGAGCGGCTGCACGAAGAAGGCGTCGCAGAGCCGCAACGCCTCATCCATTCCCATGCGCACTCGACCCCGCTGCATGTCTTTGCGACCACGGGGTTTGTCGGGCTGGCGCTCTGGACGCTGTTGATCGTCTGTGTGTTCCGCGCCCTGCTTTCGCGCCTGCCCGGAGAGAGGAACACCTACGACGCGGGGCTCTGGCTCGCTTTCGCGGGGCTGCTGCTCGCGGGGATGTTCGAGACGCTGCATGTCGGCTCGCGCATCGGGGCGCACTTCTGGCTGCTGCTCGCTTTCGCGACCGCGTGGCGTCCGATGCCCAACCCGCTGCGCCACGGCCGCCCGGGCATCCGCATCCGAAAGCCCGATCGGAGCGCCCAGTGAAGATCGCCCTCGCCTGCGAGTATGTCAGAGACCTGCCCTGGTCGCACTCGAGGTGGGCCCCGGCGATCGCCATCGCACTGGCCGAACGAGGGCACACGATCGGCGTCTACGCCGACGGCGTCGAGACCCCCGCCGACTTCGACCATGAACGCATCACGCTTTGTGTCCGCAACCCGCGATGGACGATCAAGAAGCGATGCCCGCTGCGCTACCAGCGCTGGGCCTCGCGGCGGCTGAGCGGGGCGGAGCGATCGCTCTCGCTGACGGCGCTGGTTCCGGCGGATCTGTGGCTGCCGCTCGGGCCGGGTTCTCGCGGGCAGTTCCGGGCGCTGGTGGGCGATCGGTCGCTGATCGTGCGCGCGTTCGAATCGTTGCAGCACCGCTGGCTTCTGTCGGCGATCGTCGCCGAACGGCGTGCGCTGCGCGTCTCTGCGGCGCGGGGCGTCGACCCCGTGGCCCTCTCGCTCGCGCCCTGCAGGCAAACCGAGAACGGGACGCCCAACGAGACCGACTGGCGTGAGCTCCTGCGGATCGAGGCGGGGAGGCCGCTCTTGGCCCTTTCCGTCGCCGACGGGGTGCACAACCGATTGCGTGCGGTCGCCGCCGCGGTCGCGCGCGCCAGGCGTGAGCCGGTGCTCGCCTTGCTGGGCACGGAGTGGTGGAGCGCCGCGGGCGCCGTCGAATCGCTGCCCAGAGAGCGCGTCCGGTTCGTCGGCATGCTGACGGACCCGCGATCGCTGCTGCGGGCGTGCGACGGCGTGCTGATCGTCGGCCCCGCGGGCCCGGGCTCGACGGGGCGGATGCTGATGGAGGGCTTGGAGGCGGGCGCCCCCGTCGTCGCGTCCGCCGACGCGGCCGGCCAACGCCCGGGCGTCTTCACCGTCGCCGACCCCGAGAGCCAGGCCGCGTGGCTGGGCGCGATCGACATGGCGACCGGCGCCGAAACCAAAGACCCGGCCCAGCCCCCGCGCACACTGGACGACTTCATCGACGACATCGAGCGAAGGCTGCAAGGGTCCGGGCGAACGAAGCGGTAAGTCCGCCCTCAACCCAGATCCATCAGCACCTTGATCCCCTCGCCCGAGATCATCGTCGCGAAGGCTTCCTCGAACTTTTCGAGGGGGAACTCGTGGGTGATGATCTCGTCGAGCTCCAGGCGCCCGGAGAGCAGGAGCTCTTCCATCTGGTACCAGGTCTCCCACATCTTGCGCCCGTTGATTCCGAGCACTGTGCAGCCCTTGAAGATGATGTGCTCGTTGAAGTCGAAGTTCACATGCTTGGCCGGCAGGCCCAGGAGGGCCGCGGTGCCTCCGTTGCGCAGGGCCCTGAAGCCCTGATCGAATGCGGCGTCCGCGCCGGACATTTCCAGGAGCACATCGACGCCCTCGCCTCGGCAGGCCCTGCGGACCTCGTCGATCCACCCACGCCCCTCGCGGACATCGAACGCCTCGACGGCGCCGAGTTTCTTCGCCAGCGCCAGCCTCGGCGGGTTGACATCGGTGCAGAAGATCCGCGACGCGCCGGCCGCCTTGGCCACCGTCACCGCCATCAGCCCGATGATGCCGACGCCCGAGATCAGCACGCTCTTGGCGGAGACATCCGCCGCCATCACGGTGTGCACCGCGTTGCCCAGGGGGTCGAATGCCGCGGCGATCCGGTCGGGGATGCGGTCGTGGATCGGCCAGACATTCTCCTCGGGCACCGAGACGAAGTCGGCGAAGATCCCGTCGCGATCGATCCCGAGGATCTTGGTGTCCCTTGCGATGTGGGCGTTGCCGGTGCGGCTGTTGTAATCGAGCCCGGCGGTGATGTGCCCCTCGGCGCTGACGCGCTGGCCCTTTGTCACCCGCGTCACGGCCTCGCCGACCGCCTCGACGACGCCCGAAAACTCGTGCCCGGTCACGATCCCGACGGGGATGCGTCCCGCGGCCCACTCGTCCCACTGCCAGATGTGCCGGTCGGTCCCGCAGATGCCGGCCTTGCGGACGCGGATCAGAACATCGCGGGGACCGATCTCGGGCGTCGGGCGGTCGGTGACGAATCGAAGGCCCTCGCCGGCGTGGTGCTTGACCAGTGCTCTCATGGATCGATCCCGTCGGGCACGGGCAAGCCCGGACGCCCGAGTGCGTTGTGACTCAGTCGGCGGCGGGCCGGAACGCCCGGAAACCGCCGCGCTCATTGTCAGGCCCCCGCACCGGGGGATCAATCCCGGGGCGCCAACCCGCCTGCAGCAGTCCCGGGCGCCCAGAGCCACCGGGCCCGATGTGACCGATACACTCAGCCCGTCGAGCGACCGTCCAAAGCATGTCCAGAGCCGCCCGCCAGACCCCGCCGTTCTTCTATCTTGCCGCGACCGCCAGCGGGAAGCGGTCGGTCGGTCTGCGCACCGCCCGCAGCGAGCGGGCCCTGGCCGACACCCTGCGGCGTGAGCGGCTGATCCTCCTCCGCAGCATTCGCCTGCCCGCCTGGCTGGCGTCGGAGACGAAGCTCAAGCTCAAGGACCACGCCGAGATCAACGAGCAGCTCGCCCAGCTCGTCGGGCGGGGCGTCCCTCTCGTCGAGGCGCTGGAGGTCACCGAGCGGACGGTCCGGGCCCAGGCGCAGCCCCGGGTGGGGCGGATCAGAGACCTGGTCGCCGCGGGATCCAGCTTCGCAGACGCCTGCCAGCAGGTCGGCTCGTTCGACACGGTCAACATCGCGGTGTACCGGGCTTCAGAGCGGACGGGCGACCTGGCGGGCGCCTGCGCCCAGCTCTCCAAGACCATCCGGCGCCAGCTCGCGGTCTCGGGCAAGGCCGGCACGATGATGATCTACCCGGTCATGGTGCTGACGATCGGCGTGCTGATCTCGCTGGGCATGCTGATGTTCATCATCCCGATGATCGGCGGGGCGCTGACGAGCCTGGCCGAGCAGTCCGGCAACGACCTGCCCGGCTTCACCCTGCTGATGATGTCCGTCGGTCTGACCCTCCGCGAGCACCTGCTGATCTTCCTGCTCGGCCTCGGCGGGCTGGCGGTCCTCGCTCTGGCGCTGCGCCGGAAGATCGCGGCGGCCTCCGGCTGGCTCGCAAGGCGTCTGCCCCTGCTGAAGGATGTCGTGCTGGCGCAGGAGTCGGCCCGGTTTTTCAGCGTCATGGCCGCGATGACCCGGGCGGGCGTCCCCCTCGCCGACGCCCTGAGCGTCAGCGTCAAGGCGGTGCAGCACGAGAAGCTTCGGGCCCAGCTCACGCGGATGCGGAACAAGCTCGTCGAGGGCGGGGTGCTCGTCCGCCTGATCGACCAGGTGACGGCCCTGCCCCTGGCGACGCGGAAGCTGCTGATCGCCGCCGACCGCTCTGGCGACCTCGAACACGCCTTCGACGGCCTCGCCGAGGACCTGCAGGCGGATGTCGAGACCAAGTCGGACCGGTTCCTCGCGGCCCTCCAGCCGCTGCTGCTGGTCGCCCTCTTTGCGATGATCGGGGCCCTGGTGCTCTCGATCATGCTGCCGATGATCCAGGCGACGGGGCAGGTGTTCTGAGGGGGGCGCAGGGGGCGGGGCGCTGGGCGCAGGGGCCTCGGCGCGGGCGTCCGATCCCGGTCACCCGCGTCCATCCCCTTTTCGGACCTTCCCCCGCCTTCCCAGCCCGCACGGCCGACACGCTGTGGGCCCAAAGCGGGCTCAGCGGCTCGGCTTGGGTCCGGGCGGGCGCACACTCTCAATGCAATCCCCGGCCTTCCGGAGCGTTCTGCCCGGGGGCGTTTTGGCCGGGCGTAAACTTTCCCGGGACCTGACCCGTAAGACAGAGACCACCGAGCCCGGAGTCCGGGCGGGAGCGGACAGACTATGAAGATGCAGAACCACCGCCGCCGCGCGATCCGCCACGCCCGTCGAGGCTTCTCGCTGCTGGAGATCATGCTGGTGCTCGCCATCATCGGCGTGCTGATGGGCGTCGCGGCGGTCAACCTGCTCGGCCAGAGCGAGCGGGCCCAGGTCCGCGCCACCGAGCAGACGCTCGAAGTCGTGCGCCGGGGCATCGAGCAGTTCGCGATCGACAACCGCAACACCTATCCCGAGAACCTGCAGGTGCTCATCAGCGAGCGGATCCTTGAGCAAGGCAGCCTCGAAGACGCCTGGGGCGAGCCGCTCTACTACTCCCCCCAGCGTGACTCGGCGGGCAACCCCTATGTCCTGATCTCCGCCGGCCCGGACCGCGAGTTCGGCACCGAGGACGACATCAACTACTGGGATGTCCGCAGTCGGAGGCGATGAGGTCGATCGCCCCGGCGTTCGCGCCCTTTTCGCTGGCCTTGCCGCGGTCTCTGCGGGCCTCTGTCGAACGCGGATTCCGGTGCAATGTCTGCCTTTCCGGGGCGTTGAGCGGGGGGTGTAGACTGTTCATCAGCCCGTCGCGTCAGGCAGGGTGATCGCGCCCGAACGCGGGCAGGAGCGGACGACCATGAGATCGCAATCCAACCGCTGTCGCAGACTCCGGCACGCCCGTCGCGGCTTCTCGCTGCTGGAGATCATGCTGGTGCTCGCCATCATCGGCGTGCTGATGGGCGTCGCGGCGGTCAACCTCCTCGGCCAGAGCGAGCGGGCCCAAGTCCGCGCCACCGAGCAGACGCTCTATGTGGTGAATAACGCCGTCAAGCAGTACGCGATCGACAACCGCAACGCCTTTCCAGAGGGTCTGGAACTGCTGATCTCTGAGCGGCTGCTCGAACCGGGCAGCCTCGAAGACGCGTGGGGAGAGCCGCTGTTCTATTCACCGAAGTCCGACTCGAACGCCAACCCGTTCGTCCTCGTCTCCGCCGGGCCCGACCGGGAACTGGGCACCGAGGACGACATCAACTACTGGGATATCGCAGATCGCAGGCGTTAAGGTCCATCGTGTTCGCCGGTCCGCCGGCCGGCCGCGCCAGCAACGGCGCGGGCGCGGTTTCGCTCTCCTGGAGGTCC
>REET01000279.1 GCA_007694925.1 Phycisphaerales bacterium
GGGTTGCGGCTGTTGCTGAAGGGTTTTTAGTCGTTGTCGGCGGCTTCGCTTTTGAGGTCGAAGCGGTCGATGTAGGCCTCGAACATCGACTTGTCGGCGCGTTCGAGTGTGAGGTGTCCTTCCATGGCGCCCCAGGGGGTGGTCAGGGGGCAGAAGGACTGGTACTCGAAGGCTTCGCCCGGACCGAGGACTGGTTGCTCGCCGACGACGCCTCGGCCCTGGACCTCTTTGGTCTGGCCGTTGGCGTCTGTGATGTTCCAGTGTCGCCAGAGGATTCTGACGGTCTCGGGGCTGTCGTTCTGTACTCGGATGGTGTAGGCGAAGACGAAGTTGGCGTCGTCGGGGTTTGAATGGTCGCGAAGATAGCGGGGGCTCGCTTCGATGCGGATGCCGCGGGTGACTGTGATGGAGCCGATCTCGGAGGTCATTTTCCGCAACCTTTCCCTGCCCGATCGTAGGGGAGGTTTGCGGACCTTGAGCGGGCGGCGCGTGTACGGAGAGGCGCGGCGAATCCGGGGCGGGCGCGGGCCGAACCGCTCACCGATGCAAGCCGAAACCATCGACGCAAAGGTTGATCGCGGGACGCCCGGGCCGCTGCCCCGCGGGGCGGCTGACGCCGACGCGGGGTTCACGATCCTGATCGACGGGGACTGCCCTCTGTGCCGTCACGAGGCAAGGTTGCTCTCGAAGCTGGACCGGGGTCGGGGCCGGCTGCGGCTGGTGGACATCGCGACGCCGGGGTTCGACGCCTCGGTGTACGGACGGACGCAGGACGAGGTGATGGGGAGCATCCACGGCGTGACGGCCGAGGGCCGGGTCGTGGATGGGGTTGAGGTCTTCCGGCGGGCGTACAGGGCCGTGGGGTGGGGGTGGCTGCTGGCGTGGACGGGTTGGCCTGTGGTGCGGCCGATCGTCGACGCGGTGTACCGGGTGTTCGCGCGGATCCGGCTGAGGCTGCCCGGTCGGCGGTGCGAGAGCGGGAGCTGCCGCGTGCCGGGGGGATGAGCCGGCGAATCAGTCTTCCATCACGGTTTCGATGTTGACGCCTGCGCTGAGGGTCTGGTGGACGGGGCACTTCTTGGAGACTTCCAGGATGCGCTGGCGTTGCTCGTCTGAGACCTCGCCGCTGAGGCTCAGGACGACCTTGACGGATTCGAGCTTGCCCTTGCCGCTGTCTGTGCGCATGGCGACGGCGTTGATCTCTCGGACCGGGAACTCTTTTCGGTCTGCGTACATGCGGACGGTGATGGCGGTGCAGGAGGCGAGCGAGGCGAGAAGGAGCTCGACGGGGGTGGGGCCGGCGTCTCTGCCGCCGTCTTTGAGCGGCTCGTCTGCGCGGAAGGCATGGGCGCGGACGCTGAGGTCTGTGGAGTAGCCCTCGCCGAGTGTCGCGGTGACGGCGCCGATGGGTGTTGAGTCGCTCATGGTGGGCAAGGATAGGGGGCGCCCGCCTCTGGCGGGCCAGTGGGGCGAGCAGGTGAGCAGGCGAGCAGGAGAGCAGAGGATGGGTAGGAGGGGGAGGGGCGATGGCGCATGAAAAGACGCCCGCCGGCAGCTGGGGCCGATGGGCGTCTGCGGTGGCTGGTGGTGGGATCAGATTTTGAAGCGGGCGACCATGTCGCGGAGCTCTTCGGCGTTGCGGCTGAGCTCGGTGGCGGCCTCGGCGGCCTGGGAGGCGCCGCGGAGGGCCTGCTCGGAGGCGTTGGAGACCTGCTCGACGCTTTCGGAGATCTGGCCGCTGGCGGCGGCCTGCTCTTCGGCGGCGGCGGCGATGGTGGTGATGGCGCCCGCGACGGTGACGGAGCTGGTGACGATGTTGGTGAGGGATCCGCCGGCCTGCTCGGCCTGGCTGACACCCCGCCCGACCTGCTCCTTGCTGCGTTCCATCATCTCGACGGCGCGCTCGGTCTCGGTCTGGATGGAGCTGATGGAGGTTGCGATCTCGTCTGTCGCGGCGGTGGTTCGGTCGGCGAGCTTTCTGACCTCGTCTGCGACAACGGCGAAGCCTCGGCCGTGCTCGCCGGCCCTGGCGGCCTCGATGGCGGCGTTGAGGGCGAGGAGGTTGGTCTGATCGGCGATGTCGTTGATGACGGCGACGATCTGCCCGATGGCCTCGGCCTGCTTGCCCAGGCCCATGATGGCGCCCGCGGACTCGTTGACCTGCTCTGCGATCGAGCGGATCTCTGCGATGGTGGCCTCGACGACGCTGCTTCCCTGCTGGGCGTGCTCGCCGGAGTTCTTGGCCTCTCCCGCGGCCTCGGAGGCCTTCTGGCTGACCTCGGTGATCGAGGCGCTGAGCTGCTCGACAGCGGCGGCGACCTGTGTCGCCTGCTGGTTCTGGGCCTCGACGGTGCTGGCCATCTCCTCGCTGGAGGCGGAGACCTCTGTGGAGGCGGAGGCGACCTGATCGCTGGTGGCGCGGACGCGTCCGACGATGTCGCGGAGGGAGGCGGACATTTCGTTGAAGGCGCCTGTGAGCTGCCCGATCTCGTCGTGCGAACTGACGGGCAGGGGCTCGCCGGCGAGGTTGCCGTCGGCGACCTCTTTGACGCGGACGACAAGGAGGCTGACTGCCTTGATGATTCCCGAGATGACTACCCAAGCGAAGACGCTCGATGCGATGACGCCCACGGCGGTCACAGTGATCAGGGTATTGCGAGCAGCGATGAAGGCCGCTCGGCTTTCGACTTCTGCTTCCTGCATCCGTGCGACATTCAGTTGTTCGATGCGCTCGATGATCTCATCGGCGGTCTCGTACGCTTGCTGGCCTTCCCCGACGACGAGCCGGACAGCTGTTTGGTTGGACTCTTCCTCGGCGAGGGACCTGACCAACCGGTGGACTTCGAGAGTGTTGGCCAAGTTGGCGGTGAGCCGTTCGATGCGGTCGCCCTGACTGTTCAGAGCCACAGCGCGGAGCTGTCGTACGGAATCATGGACATTCGATGCCGCGTCATCGAATCTGCGTGAAGCCGAGTGGATCTCGCCGGCTTCGTCGGCGAGGATGATTTGCCCCTCGTAGAGCTGCATGGATAGCAGGCCGGCGAGCACCCGGTTGGCGAGCGATACGGCCTCCGTGGCGTTCATCGCCGCCTCGTTCGAGGCGCCTTGCGCACGCAGGCCGTCCGCGGGCGTGTCCTGGAGCGCGATGCGCAGCGTGCGCTCCGTGTCTTCGATGATCTCTTTGGCGGTCTCGATCGTGGCTCGGAAGCGAGCCGCTCCGTCACCGGTGGCGAGATTGAACGCCTGCTCGTCGGAGTTGCGTCGCCTCGCCTCGATTGCCCGATCGGATATCTGCAGGTAGCGTTCGAACGCCGGCCGGAACTGATCGATCAGCGCCCTGCCCTGTTCGGAGGCGAGGTCTTCGAGACGCGCGAGGTTGGCGCCGAGTTCCTGCCTGAAGGCCCTCTGTGCTTCGACATGCTGCTCGAACTCGCTGTCGGAGAGCGCAAGGATCGCGTTTCGTTCCGAGCGCTGGATCTCCAGCAGGTTCTCCTGAATCTCCGCAGCAGCCTGTGCGCTCTGGACGAGCACTTCGACCATGTGCTCCATGTTCGCGTTGACTTGTTCAAGCTTCGAAACACCGACGAACGAAGCGGTCACAGATACACCCGCCAGCAGGCCGACAGCCAGCAGGAGTTTCGCCCGGACCGATCCCATAACCCTGCGCATGTGATGTTCCCTTCCCTTGGCGAATCTTGTCGCGTGAGTGTGCCCGAATCGCGACCCTGGTATGCGGTTCGGGATCCGATTGTGTTGCGTTCATCGGCCCGATCGGGTCGACGCAAAAGGGGCAGGGCGGGAGAGTCGGCACGGATTCGCGCTGTTGGACGCCGTGATTGCGGCCGAGCGCCCGGAAAGGGGGGCTCCGGGGGTTCCGGGGTCCTGGGGATCGGCCGATCTAGCAGCCGGCGGCGAACAGGAAGAGGAACGCGAAGAAATCTTCCGCGTCGATCACGCCGTCGGGAACCAGAAAATCGGGCGATGTGGGCGAGGCGGAGCCGGTGATGTCGGCGCGCGGGTCTCCGTCGGCGAAGAGCCTGAGGAAGGTGAAGAAGTCTTCGGCGTCGACCACCCCGTCGGGGACCATAAAACCGGGTGATGAGGGGTTGGCGGAGCCGGAGATGTCGGCTTCGCAGTTCGATGTCGTAATGGCGTCCCAAACCGTTTGAGCGACGAAGTCTGCGCCGGACGGGCGCGGGTGGATGGGGTCGAGGAGCAGAGACTGATCGATCGGCCCCCCGATCAGGCGTGGGAGGTTGACGAATCCGATCCGCTCCGGGTCGACGCGGTCGGTGCCTGTGTAGGCGATCGAGAACAGTCCGGAGGCCATTTCCAGGGCGGCTTCCTGCTCGATGCTGTTCTCGGTGCCGTAGGGGGGGACGAGCAGGAATCGGGGCTGGACATTGTTTTCGGCGCTGATGCGGTCGTAGCGGTCGATGAGCGAGATCATGTCGTCTTGCCAGCGTTGGGTGAAGATCCCGTCGTTGGCGCCGAGCTGGATGTAGATGAGGTTGGGGTTGCCGGTGTGTCGGAGGTACTCGCGGAGGTGTTCGTCGGCGTAGTGGCCGTTTGAGAGGTGGTTGCGGAGTCTGGAGCCGCCGATTGCGATGGCGTCGAGCTGGAATCCTTCGACGTTCGGGAGGTAGACACGGGTCGTCAGCGCGATGAGGTGGTCGGGCTGCAGAGACTCGTCGTGCTGGCCCCACGAGTGGATTCGGAAGCGGGCCTCGCGGTTTCCCGGCGGGATCGTGGGCGCGGGGACGCCGACGACCTGGGGCGTGCCGGTGATGTCGAACGGGTCGGAGTTGAGCGAGCCGACGCCGCCCCGGAAGCTCTGTGCGATCAGCGAGGGGATGGTCTGCGGCGTGCGGAAGAGGACGAAGGTTGCGGCGACCTCGTCGTCGGTGAACCATGGGCCGTTGCGCCAGACACCGCTGAGGTTGAGTTGTGTGCCGTAGAGGCTTGTATTGCCGGGAACCTCGGAGTGCTGGAAGATCGCGTCGACATAGGTCGCGGGGCTGAAGTTGGAGTAGCCGTAGGTGGCGGGATAGCTGCCTCCCCCGTGGATCGAGACAATCGCGGCCCACGCGGGCGGCATCCACAGCTGCATGGTGGGGTACTGGCTGTTTGAGGGCGTGCAGATGCCGACCCAGCGGTCCGGATCCCATGTGCGGATGACGCCCCAGTACATCGAGCTTTGGTTCTGGGTGTTGGACTGCTTGGATGAGATGCTGTCGCCGATGATGACCATGCGGCAATCGCCAGAAGTCACCATCTGGGCGATCTCGGAGCCCGGGCCGACATTCCACACAAGCGGGGCGCCATTCGCTCCGGTCGTAAACAATGCGAAAGCGATGGCGTTGAACGCACTGCGTTGGACCTTGGGGGTTCTCCTTCGGTGCGGGGAGCCCTGCGGGTCTCTCTCGTTGAAAGGCTACCACACGAACCCGCGGGCGACGAACGGCGCACGGAAAAAGCCGCGCAGGCGGGCCTGCGCGGCCTGGGGGCGGCGTTGCTTCTCGGACGCTGCGGCGGCGTTAGCAGCCTTGGGCGAAGAGGCCGAGGTAGTCGAAGAAGTCGTCCGCGTCGATCACGCCGTCGGCGTTGATGTCGGCGCGGGGGTCTCCGTCGGCGAACCACTGGAGGAAGAGGAAGAAGTCGTCTGCGTCGACGACGCCGTCGCCGTTGAGGTCGGCGGGGCAGGTGGGCGCGCCTTCGAGTGTGACGCGTGCGGCGGGGAGGAGCGTGCCGTTGACCAGGAAGAACTGGAATCCCTGGTTGGAGCTTGTGGCCCAGAAGCCGGTGATGCTCTGGTCGTTGCGGTGCCAGCCGCCGGTGGCGCTGCCCTGGCCGATGACGGTGAGCCAGTAGGTCTGGCCAGCGTCGAGGATGGTAAAGCCGTTGCCCTGGAGGGTGATGTAGGGATCGGAGGCGTCTCCGCCCTGGACATTCGTCCACTCTTCGAGGACGAAGTTGACGCCGTTGGCGTTGCCCGAGCGGATCTGGAAGGTGTAGTCGTTGTCGCCGTCGTCGTGGCGGAACGCGGTGCGGATCTGCGCGAGGGTTCCGCCCTCAGCGGCGGTGAACATGTGGCCGGTGGCGACGGGATTTCCGGCGGTCGAGTCTGGGCCGCGGACGGCGTGGACCTCCGGCGCGAACGAATCGCCGGGGCCGAAGGTATCCAGCGCCACGGGCTGCGCCGAGGCCAGCGGCACAACCATCGCGATCACACCGACCGACGCCAGCGTCTGCACACTGATCTGCTTCATCACTCTGTCCTTCCGAAATGGGGTTGACCGAACTGTCGGCCCGAGTTCCCCCGCGAGCGGAGCGAAGACGGCCGACGATCTGCAAACTCCTCAGATGGAACATAAGGCCGATCCGGCTCGGAGTCCATGGCGTTGAGACGGCAGATCGCGCAGGTTCGGACTCGGGTCGAGATCTGCTGAGCGGAAAGCAACCGGAGTGCAAAAAGAAGCGCCGGCCCTTGGGGCCGGCGCTCGCGCGATTCAGTCGCTTTTATAGGTAGGGATTAACCCTAGTTGGGCGGTTGAGGGGCTCAGCAGCCGGCGGCGAAGAGGCTGAGATAGGCGAAGAAGTCGTCGGCGTCGATCACGCCGTCGGCGTTGATGTCGGCGCGGGGGTCGCCGGAGGCGAAGAGGCTCAGGAAGAGGAAGAAGTCGTCGGCGTCGACCACGCCATCGCCGTTGAGGTCTGCGGGGCAAGTGGGGGCGGCGTCGAGGTCGTAGTGGAGCAGGGCCGATCCGACGGAGGTCCCGGCGGCGTCGGAGAGGTTGGCGACGATGAGGACTGCGTCGTCGAGGAAGGCGGCGCTGTTGTTGGCGAACGAGGAGATGGTGAAGGTCTGGCCGTCGATGCTGACGGCGTCGCCGCGCCGGGCGATGACGCGCTCGTTGTTGAGAACGATGACGGAGTTGAGGGCGCTGTCGGGGTTGTCGGTGGTTCCGCCGACGAGGTAGTCGCCGTCGGGCCCGCCGACATTGACGAAGAAGGTCGCCGCGAAGGGCCCGTCGTCGAAGAGCTCTGTCGCGCCGTCGAAGATCGGGGCGCCGCGCTGGGCGATGATGTCGCCGTTGCGGACGACGAAGTCGTGGCCGTCATCGTTGCTTGCGCGGGAGAGCCAGTCGCCGACGCCCGAGAGCGTGGTGTTGTGGATGGAGACGACGGGCGAGGCGAAGGTCCCGAAGGGGTGGAGGGTCTGCATCTTGGCGTCGTTATTCACAACGACGGTGCGGAGCTGTGTGCCCGAGGGGAAGTTTCCGGGGATGCGGAGGCGGGCCTCGGTCATCCAGGTGTTGCCGTCGCCGGAGACGCCGAAGGCGCTGACGGCGTTGGCCTTGATCGTGTCCTGCTCGCCGCTGGGCTGGTTGGTCGGAACATTCACGCCCGACTGGGAGAGGATCTGGTCGCCGAGGATCAGGAAGTTGCGGGTTGCGGCGGGGAGGTCGAGGGAGAGGGTGGTGTAGCCGCTGCGACCGTCGTTGGTGAGCACGGGCTTCTGGATGAAGAAGTTTGCGACGAAGACGCCGGGCAGGCCGGGGACCTGGGTGGTCTCGCCCTCGACATCGGCGAACCAATCGGTGCCGTCGGTGCGGGCGAGGGTGAGGGTGTTGGCGACGGTGGTGACGAAGTTCCACCCGCCGTTGTCGTTAATGGCGACATCGTTGATGAAGGTGATGCCGACATTGAACGAGGGGTTCCAGGGGGCGGGGTCGTCGCTGCGAAGCGCGGTGCCGAACGACATGCCCTGGCCGACGGTGTAGGTCTGGGCGGCGTTGCTTCCGCCCTTGACGATCCAGTAGTTGCCGCTGGGGCTTGCGAAGGGTCGCTCGGCGAAGTTGCTGAACTCCTCGCCGGCGGCGCCGCCGGGGATGGCCGAGGTGGTCAGCCCGGGGACGGTGGTGATGAGAACTGTGGGCTCCTGGGCGACGGCGAGGCCGGCCGCGGAGGCCAGAACTGCGGGGGCGATTACTCTCTTGAACATTCGGAATCTCCTCATGGGAACGCGAGCCGGGCGTCCGCCCGGCTTCGGTCTGCGCTCGATCGGCGAGCGACTACGGGGTTCTCCGCCGCCGGGTCCGTTGTTGAACGGGGGGGGTTCAGTCCGGCATGCGGTGAACAAACACTACGCCGTGCGCGCGACGCGGTTGCGTAAAACTCGACGCGAGTCGGTTGGATCGGCGTACGACGGGTATTCGTGCGAGGGACAAAAGGCGAACGATCGCGCCCAGCTTGCCGTTAGGTGCCTTTCGGCCGGTCGGGGCTGCGCGTGGCGGGCGGTCCAGCATGAACACAATCTGTCTGCGCAGAAAAACGCCCCGCGACGGGCGTGCCGTTGCGGGGCGGTGGTTGGATCACCTGTTCGGCGTTCAGCAGCCCGCGGCGAAGGCGGAAAGGAAGGCGAAGAAGTCGTCGGCGTCGATCACGCCGTCGTTGTTGAAGTCGGCGCGGAGGTCGCCTGCGGCAAAGAGCTGCAGGAAGAGGAAGAAGTCGTCCGCGTCGACGACGCCGTCGCCGTTGAGGTCGGGCGGGCAGGTGGGGCCGGCCGATC
>REET01000139.1 GCA_007694925.1 Phycisphaerales bacterium
GTGGGGTGACGCTCGCGTGTCGCGGGGTTACCGATCGGCACATTGTCTGTGTGCCCGACGATGTCGACATCGTACTGGGCGCCCGCGCCCTTGAGCACTTCGGCGAGCTGGCGGATCGAACGCTTGGCCTGGTCGCTCAGGGCGTCGGAGCCGGAGCCGAAGGTCAGGTCGCTTGCGAAACGCAGCATCCCGCGGTCCGCGTCGTAGCTGATCAGATTGGGGTAGCGGGCCGCGAGGTCGGCCAGCGCCCGGTCGGTCACCGGGTCAAGCCGGGTGCCGTCCATCTCGTTGACCATCCGCTCGAAGTCGGCCAGAGCGCGGTCGCGCTCGGAGACCAAGCCGCGGAGACGGTCGATCTCGCGCTGCTGCGTCTGCATCGCCGCGTACGCGTCACCCTCGGCGCCGTCGCGTGCCGAGAGCGTGCTGCGGCAGGACTCGAGCTCCTGCTGCAATCGCAGGTTCTGTTCCTGCAGTGTTCTGTTGGTCTGACGCAGGTCGTCGTAGCTGCCCTGCGTGGCGCACCCGCCGAGCCCCATACCGAGGCCCGAGAGCGCGAGGACCGCCAGCGACAGGCGCCGGCGACGATGGATACTGGACGGGGCTCTGCGCATGCGAATACTCCTTTTTCCGCGCCGCTTTCGGCGGCCGGTCCGGCCCGCGGGGCGTGGCTCCGCCGCACCCGGTCAATGATTCCTTGCCGGCCGACACCGGCCCTGCTTGTCCGAGCATAGCCCGCCAGAGCTCCCGCGCCGACCACAAAGGTCATCATCAGACATGCGTCGATCGCGCGCGGCAGCGGAGACACCGTGCCCACCGACAATCCACAGCAAACGACAGCTTTTTCGGATCCCCTCGATCAGGCGGTGTCGGTTGCCGCCCGGTCGCCGATCCTCCTCCGCATCGACGCCGCCGGCGTGCTCGATCCCGCCGGCGTCGCTCTCGAACCCGGCTCGCTGGTCGTCGAGCTTTCGCCGACAGGGTCGACGCCCACCTACGCCATCCGCGTCCTCGCCTGCGATCGACCCGGCGCAATCGACAAGGCCTCCACCTTCGCCGGCGCGATCCGCGTGAGCCTCGCCGACTCGGTCCTGATCCCCGGCCTGGTCAACGCCCACACCCACCTCGACCTCTCGGGCGTCGGTCCGAGGTCGTTCGACCCGGAGCGCCCCTTCGCCGACTGGCTCTCGATGGTCGTCCGCGAGCGGCCGAGGACCGACCCGGAGATCGAGGCCGCCGTCAATCTGGGCGTCGACCTGCTGCGTCGGGGCGGCGTCGTCGCGGTGGGGGACATCGCCGGCGCCCTCGGCCCGACGCCCACCGCCATCCCGTGGAAGACGCTCGCGGCAACCACGCTGCGGGGCGTCAGTTTCGTCGAGAGCTTCGGCATGGGTCCGGGGAGGACGACCGCCGCGGCGAGCGTCCGCTCGCTCCTGGATGCTCACCCGGCGGGCCGCAGCGCCGACGCCCCGGTCCGCCTCGGCCTCTCGCCCCACGCGCCCGTGTCGGTCGACCGGCGGGTCTACGCCGAGCTGGCGGCGCTGGCCCGCGAGTACGGCCTGCCGCTGTGCACGCACCTGTCAGAGTCCCCGGACGAGCACCTGTTCATCGAGCGGGGCGAGGGCCCGGTCCGGGCGTTCCTCGAGTCGATGCGGCTCTGGGACGAGCAAGGCCCCGACGGCGTCGGCGAGGGCCTGACCCCCATCGGGCACATGGCCGAGATCCTCCGCGCCGGGCCGACGATCGCCGTCCATGTCAACGACGCCTCGGATCGCGACATCGAGATCCTGGCCGAAACAGGCACGCCGGTGGTCTACTGCCCCCGTGCTTCCTCGTATTTCGGCTTCGACCGCTCGCTCGGCCCGCACCGCTTCCGAGACATGCGGAGAGCCGGCGTCCGCGTCGCGATCGGGACCGATTCGATCATCAACCTGCCCGCATCGTGCGTGGAGGCGGGAGGTTCGGGCCTTTCGACGCTCGACGACCTTCGTCTCCTCTACCAACAAGGCGACTTCTGCCCGACCGGGGGGGAATTGGCCGACCTCCTCTCGATGGCAACAATCGAGGGGGCGGGTCTGCTTGGGCTCGACGCGTCGGGCTTTACGCTCAGCGCCGGGTCGAGCCCGCTGGGGATCGTCGCGGTCCCGGTGGACACAAACAGGACCGGAGCATCGGTGTTCGATCGCGTGTTTTCCGGCGATTTTCCGCCCCGATTGCTGCTGAACGGGAAATAATCCGCTTCAGCCGAAACTTCATGCGATCCCCTGCCCCGCTCGGCCCTCGACGCGGCGGCCTAGGATCCGGCGTACGAGGACCTGATGAGCGCCAAGTGGCACCGAAGCAAAGCCTGGGACGACCGAGTTTTCCCGGCTTGGGCTGCGCCCGCCAAGTGGGTCCTCCGCACGCTCAGCTCGATCTGGTTTGCCGTGCTCCTGCTGATCGGGGTGAGCATCTACGGCGTTCTGGCGAGCATCCCGATGGGCATGCTCGCGCTGATCCCGACCTATCTGATCTACGCGGCCGTCTTCTGCCTGACGGTCGGCGCCGCGCTGGGGCTCGGGCTTTTGAGTCTGCAGCCGTTCGCGCAGATGTGCGGACCGGCTGGACGCTTTGCGATGCGGTTCCTGGGCGGGATCGTGTTTGCGGCCTGCGGCGTGCTCTTCTTCGCCGGCGTGCTCTGGCCCCGGCTCGACTACGACCCGGGCACGGGTGAGGGCTTCCGGCTCTTTGCCGCGTACGCCGAGACCTACAAGTCGACGACGCTTCGGCGCCTGCCCGGCATCGAGATGACCGAGCTGGAGTTCTACACCACCTGGCCGATGCAGCTCATGCTGATCCTGTTTGTGATCAACATGATCGTCGCGACGGTGCGCCGCATCGAGTTCAAGTTCGTCAACATCGGCGTGCTCTCGGTCCACTCGGGCATCGTGCTGATCGCGGTCGGCAGCCTCTACTACGGCGTCTTCAAGATGGAGGGCGACACGATGCTCGCCTCCGGGCCACTCGGTGACAACGGGCTGCCCGAGTCCGGACCCTGGCAGGAGGTCTTCTACGACCGCGAGCGCGTCGCGCTGCACATCCGCAGCGAGTTCTCGGGGTGGTACCAGATCCCGCTCGAGCGTGTCCCCAGGTACAACGACTACGGGCTGAATGTCACCGCGGGCCCGACGGCGTGGACGGAGATCGGCGCTCCGGTCGATCGCCCCGAAGACGGCGGACGCACGCTCTCGATCGACACCGGCCACCCGCGCGAGCAGACGATCGCGCTGGGCGTGCGTTTGTCGCTGGCGCTGGACCGCCTGATCGGGCGCGAAACGCCGGAGCTGCCCAACCGCACCCCTCCCGCGACGGACCTGCGTTTCCGCGTCGTCGGCTACACGATGTACGCCGAGGAGCAGCCCCGCATCGACTGGCTGAAGGTCGACCCGTCCAGCGCGAGCGTCTTCCGGCCGGGCGACACGCTCAACCCGCTGCGCGAGCTGCGTCTGGGCGCCCCGGACTTGGAGCCCCTGAGCTTCTTCATGCTCCCCCGGATCCCGCGCTGGCGGGTGGCCGAGGTCCCCGACATCGGCATCGAGTACCTCCTCGACCCGAGCGAGGAACGCCTCCGCGACCTGCTCGAGCCCCTGCCCGAGAACACCTGGCATGCGCTGATCGCAGAGGTCGAGGAGGCCGACGGCAGCGTCCTCCGGCGCGCCATCCGCGTCGCCTCCGAAGAGGAACTCTTTGTCAGCCCCGTCCCGATCGGCGAGAGCGGGTTCACGATCGCCGTCGAGGATGTGCTCGACCGCCCGGAACTGCCGATCGTGACCGAAGGGTTCGAGGGGGCCGAGAGCAGCCTGCTGAAGGTCCGCGTCAACTCGCCCGAGGGCGAGTCGGTCACGCGCTGGGTCTACCACCGCTACCCCGAGATCGCCCAAGACATCGCCGACGAAGTGGGCGACGACGGACGCCCCGCCCGGCGCGACCCCGACCCGCGCCTGCGCCTCGCCCATGTCGACGCCACCAAGCCCCAGATCTTTATCGTCGAGTTCACCGACCGCGGCGTCGGCCTCATCCTCCGCATGCCCGGCGGACGCGTTTTCTCACGCTTCGACGAGAGCGGCGAGGGCCGCTTCGACGGCGTGCTCGACGGGCTGACGGTCGAGGTCGGACAGCGCTGGGCCCACGCCGAAGCGTTCGAGCGTCCGGTCCCGAAGAAGCCCCATCTGCAGGAGCGAGACTTCATCGGCACGCACGATCGCGCGATGCTCGCCGTCGAGGTCACCAGCGAGCTTCTCCCCGAGTGGAAGCGGGTCGTGTGGCTGCCCTACACGCGCTACCTGCGCGAGCAGTCGGAGCTGACGCGCCGCGCGATCGCGCTGCCCGACGGGCGCCGAGTCTCACTGGCCTTCGGTCGCCAGTGGCGACGCCTGCCGGGCTTCGAGCTGCGCCTGGAAGACTTCGAGATGATCGAGTACGCCCACCGGGGCGCGCCGCGCGACTATCAGTCGACCGTCAGCGTCCGCTCCGCGCCGGTCGGGCAGACGGTCCGGATGGAGCCCTTCACCCACATCGCCAAGCTCAACGCGCCGCTTCGGGCGCCGTTCAATGTCTACGACCCGCCGGGCGGACCCGTGCTCGGCTTTGTCGGGCGCCTGCTCTCTGGGATCAACCCGGGGCAGTTCAAGTTCGCCCAGGCGGGCTGGGACCCCAACACGTGGAACCGCACGCGCGAGATGGCCGACGCGGGCGAGATCGACCGCCCCTATGTCGCCTTCACCATCCTCCACGCCGGCAACAACCCCGGCATCCACATCATCGCGTTCGGCGGCATCCTCATGGGCGCAGGCATCCCATGGGCGTTCTATGTCAAGCCGTGGCTGCTCCGGCGGAAGAAGGCCAAGATCCAGCGGGAGCTCGCCTCGGGCGAGCGACCCGCACCCAAGGCATCGGCGAAACGCCAAAGACCCGACGGGCCCGCGCCCGACGCGGAGGTAACGGCATGAGAGCATGGTTGACCGGCGTTGTTTCGGCGTTGCTGCTCTTGGCCTCGCCCGGCGCGCTGGCGCAGGGCTACGCCCCCCAGGGCAACGAGCACCCCGAGTCCTCGTACGACGAAACGCCCGACGCCTCGCGCGAGAACCCGTTCGGGCCGATGCTCCACAACCGCGACGGCAGCGCGACCCCCGCCGAGCGTCTGCGAGCCAAGGCCGACTTCGCCTCGCGCGTCGATCTCTCGCCGCTGCGCGACCTGGCCGTCTTCCACGACGGACGGGTGAAGATCCTCGACACGCTGGCGCGCGAGGTGATGGCCGACATCACCGGGCGTCAGGGCTACTTCGACCTGGTCCAGCGTGAGGAGGGCGCCGAGCGATTCGAATTCGACCCGCTCTTTACGCTGCTGGACCTCTCGATCGACCGCCACTTCTACGCCGACCGCCCGCTGGTGCGTATCGGGTACCTGCCCTTGCGTCGTTCGTTCGTCGAGCGTGCGCTGCCGATCGAGCCGGGCACGAGCGCCGCCGAGGCCGAGCGGATCGAGCAGGCCCGCGATCGGTACCTGCGGATCGGGCGCATCCCGCCGATCTGGCTGGAGTGGCACCAGCAGGAGCTGTACGCCAGGTACGAGTTCAGCGACCCCCACCGGAGCGCGTTCTCCGAGCTCGGGCGTGCGGCCCGCGGGCTGATGAACGCCCCGGCGATGTTCAAGGTCGTCGCCCCGCCGAGAGAGGACCGCCCCTGGTACCACATCTCCGACGACTACCCGCGAGCCGCGGAGGTCCAACCGATCGCGCTGGCGCTGGGCGAGGCCTGGCGCAACCATGACGCCGAGGGCGTGAACGCGGCGGCCATTCGCCTCGCCGAGATCCTGCCGACCATCAACGCCGAGGTCTACCCCGACACGCGCCGTTCGCTCGAAATGCTCTACAACCGGGCCAACGCGTTCGTGTGGGGGTACTGGATCTACGCCCTCTCGTTCGTGACGCTGCTGCTGGCGTTCGGCACGCAGCGCAGCACGCTCAAGGTGCTGGGCATGGCGATGCTCCTGGGGGCGGTCGGGCTGCACGCGTTCGGCTTCGTGCTGCGCTGCATCATCGCTGAGCGGTTTGCGATCCAGAACCAGTTCGAGTCGATGATCGGCGTGAGCCTCTTCGGCTCGCTCGCGGCGCTCGGGCTGATGGCCTGGCGCAGGCAGCTCCTCTTCGGCGCGGCCGCTGCTGCGGCGGGCTTCCTCGTGCTCATCACCGCGACCGAGGCCCGCATCCCTGGCCAGGTGATCGGGCGCGAGGCGGCGATCCTCAATACTTCGGTGCTCCTGAAGTACCATGTCACGATCGTGCTCACCTCGTACGGGCTGATCACGATCGGCTTCATCACCAGCCTGTTCTACCTCGTGGGCAACTACGCCAAGCGGTTCGGCGTGGGCGAGACGCCGGCGCTCGCCGCGGCCCTCAGCGAGGGCTCCGCTGTCGAGAAGGCGAAGGCCTCGTCCTCGCGCGTGCTGCGCGATCTGGACCGCGCGACGATGATCGTGCTCCAGCTCGCCTTCTGGACGCTGGGCGTGGGCGTCCTGCTGGGCGCGTGGTGGGCCGACCACTCATGGGGCCGCTGGTGGGCGTTCGACCCCAAGGAAACTTGGGCGCTCATCACATGGATCGTCTATCTCATCGTGATCCATGTGCGCATGGTCGTGCAGAACCGCGAGCTGGTCACCGCGTGGCTCAGCGTCGTCGGGTTCTTCGTGATGCTCTGGACCTACTTCGGCGTGAACCTGCTCCTGCCCGGCCTGCACGCCTACGCGTGAGCCGATGGAACGCGCCGGCCGAAGGCTCGACCGAGACTTCTTTGCACGCAAGGCCGACGCGCTGGCGGTCGATCTGATCGGGCGCGTCCTCGTCCGCGTGACAGACGAAGGCGAGCGCCTCGCGGGCCGCATCGTCGAGACCGAGGCCTACCTCGGCCCCGAAGACAAAGCCGCGCACTCGGCGGGATGGCGCAGAACCCCGCGAACAGAGCCGATGTTCGGGCCTCCGGGGCTGAGCTATGTCTTTCTCACCTACGGCATGCACCACTGCTTCAACATCGTGTGCGACCGCGAGGGCTCGCCGCAGGCCGTGCTGATCCGGGCGCTCCAGCCGCTCGAAGGCCTGGAGACGATGCGTCGGCAGCGTCTGTCGCACCGCGGCGATCCTTCGCGGGCGATGCCCGATAACTATCTCTGCAGCGGCCCTGCGCGTCTCTGCCAGGCGATGGCGATCGATCGTGGCCTGAACGCTGTGGATCTGACTCGTTGTGAGCGGATCTGGCTGGAGCGGGGGAGCGAATCGAGCTCGGAGCGCATGGAGATCGGGAACAGCGCCCGCATCGGAGTCGCATACGCTGAGGAGTGGGCCGACGCTCGGCTGCGGTGGTTCGAGGTCGGCAGCGGGCATGTCAGCCGCGGCCCGGAGGGCTCGGGCGGGCGACGCGGTGCAGCCGACGGAAGCGGGATATCATCCCCGGCCGGCCCCGGGGGCGGAACTCGGACGACCGAGCGGGCCGGCGCACGACCCGGAGGGCGAACGCGGTGAGCGGGATGCCTGGAATCGAATGGAAGACGATCCGTGACTCCGCTGGGCCATACCCCCAGCAGGCGTTCGAGTTCGTGCGCGAGGGGCTGTCGCACACCGTCGGCCTCGTGCACGGCGAAGGCGCGGCCCCCGACGACGAGAACCGCCACGTCTCCGGGCAGCAGCTCTGCTTCGGGCTGAAGGACTACGCCGTGCGGAGGTACGGGCTTTTGGCCCGCACCGTGCTCGCCCACTGGTCGATCAACCGGACCGACGACTTCGGGCGGATCATCTTCGCGATGATCGACGCCGGACTGATGCGCAAGACCGACGACGATTCCTTCGCCGATTTCCAGGGCGTCTACGACTTCGACGACGCCTTCGGCACCCTCCAGCCGGCGATGAAAGAGCCGCAGAACTGAAAGCAGGACCGAAGCGGCTCGCCCGAGTTCGACGGTCTTCAGACGCCCGGCCCATCTTGACGCCGGGCGTTGTTTGTGCGCCCGGGCCTCGCCGCGGTACCCTGTGCCCCTATGACCGACGAGGCAGGCCCCAACCAGAACGAGCCCGGCAACCCCGAGCAGCCCGGAAAGACCCCGCCTGAGGGATCGCCGGCGAGCGACCGGCCCGAGGCGAAGAACCCATGGCTGGACCTGCACCTCTGGCAGATCCAGCCCGTCCGCGATGTATTGATGGTCGCGGGCGTCATCGCCCTGTTCTGGCTGGGCGCCAAGCTGAGCGTTGTGACGGTGCCGCTGCTCCTGGCGATCCTGTTCGCCTACCTCTTCGAGCCGGTGGTGCGGCAGATGGTCCGCATCAGCTGGATGACCAGGCGTCTGGCGGCGTTGGTGCTCATCTTCTTCTTCGGGTTTGTGATCGTGCTGCCCGCGTCGGTCGGGCTGGCGCTCGGGGCTGCACAGGGCGTCGCGTACGCCGCGGGGGTCGCGTCGAACATCGACTCGGTCTTCAAGTCCTCTGCCGATCCGGAGAACACCGAGCTCTACGACGATCTGCCCGGCGACTTCTGGCGGAGCGTGCACGACATGCTCGTCGAGTGGCGCCGCACCGGCGAGGGCGACGAGATCCTCCGCGACATCGGCGAGTCGCTCAGAGGCGAGGAGGGCGAGTCTCCGGACGAAGAACGGGATGAGGAACGCGAACGGGAACGCGATCAAGCAACGGCCGACGACGAGGGCCCGACCTTCCGCCAGGCCGTCACCGGCGAACGCGAGCACGGCGCCCTCATCGAGCTCGCCCTGAACTGGACCCGGGCCAACGCCGAGGCCATCGCCGGGCGGGCGGTCAGGACCGGCGCCGGGGCGGTCGAGGCGGCCTTCTCCGGCCTCATCTCGATCGTTTCCTTCGCCTTCATGCTCTTCCTGACGGCGTTCTTCTTCCTGTTCATCTCGCCCGGCTTCAAGGGCGTGATCGACTTCGGACGCAGCCTCGTGCCCGAGAAGAACCGGGATCGAGTGGAAGATCTGGTCGTCCAGATGGACAGGGTCGTCAGCGGGTTTGTCCGCGGACGCCTGACCATCGCCGTGATCCTGAGCGTCTACCTCACGCTCGGCTACGCGGCGGTGGGGGTCCCCGCGCCCCTGCTGCTGGGGCCGCTGGTCGGCGTGCTCTCGGTCATCCCGTATCTGGGCATGATCGGGCTGCCGATCACGGTCGTTGCCATGCTGCTCGAGCCCGGGCCGCTCTTCTTCGAGTTCCAGTCGACCTGGTGGTGGGCGGTCATCGGCCCGTATGTCATCTGGCAGATCGCCCAGGTCGGCGACGACTACTTCCTCACCCCGGTCATCCAGGGCAAGAGCGTCAACATGGACACGCCGACCATCCTCTTTGCCGTCCTGGCGGGCGGGGCCCTGGCCGGCTTCTACGGCGTGCTGGTGGCCATCCCCGTCGCCGCCTGCCTGAAGATCCTCGTCCGCGAGGTGTTCTGGCCGAGGTTCGAGCGCTGGGCCAAGGGGGAGGAGAAGGACTTCCTCCCGATCGGCCGCGAGTAACGCCCTGATCCCGAAAGTCCGGGAACCCCGGATCCAACGCCCCAATCGGCCCGTACTTGTACGGCTCGGCGTGCGTGCGGCGGGCGTCCCCTGCCGCCGCACCGGGCGCGAAGTTTTCTGACCGGACCTTGCCCAAGGTCGGGTCACGAGTAGAATAACTTCCGCACGCTTTATTGTGGAAACACATGGCGACCGCGTGAAGGTTTGGAGGCACCGCGTTCACGGCGACTGCTACGCATGACTTCTCTCCATCGATCCGTCTGTCTGGCCTCTGCCATCTCGATCGCGTTGCTCGCTCCCGCTTTCGCGGCTCCGATCCCGGTGCTGAGCGAAGGCGTGGGGAGCCTCGCATCGTCGCGCTCGGCCGACACCCTCATCCAGCGACAGTTGATCGCCGAGATGAGCGATGTCCGCGTGACCTCGATCCGCACGCCCAGCCTCTCACCGGAGCGGCTCGGGGCGACCGCGAGGGGCGCGGGGCTCGGCGCGTTCGATGCGTCGAACCCGTTCCACAGCTTCCGGCCGGATTTCCATGACCACTGGAGCGCCGAGCGGGGCGGGCTGCTCCGCCAGCGGTTCGGGCGAACGGTGTATCCCAACATGCTCGGCGGGTTCGGTGTGTTCGGCGACGCGATCTACGCGGCGCACGGGCGCTTCCGGCCCGTGTACGAGTCCACCTACGGGACCAACCAACTCGGCGGCTGGTTCGTCGGCGAGTTCGACGAGCTCGCGGAGTTGTTCGACCTGATCATCGGGTCGCACCTGGCCGATCCGATCGCGGATCGCTTCCCCGGAACACCGAAGGATTCCATCGTCGCCATCCCGCTCCCGGGATCCGCAGCGATGGCGTTTGCAGGACTCTTGATTATCGCGTCGCGACGCCGACGCTGAACGAACAACCGCCGCCATCGCAGCGGCGGAACGGACACGAGGAGGGCGCCGCCACGACGGCGTCAGTGAGGCGAGAGGAGCGGGAAGGGCGCCGGATCTGAAAGGATCCGGCGTCACTTTTTTTGCCGCCGCACTTTGGGACGCGCCCCTCCGGGCTCGGCATCGGTTCTCGGTCCGAGCGGTTGCGCAGCGCATCCAATAACCCGCGTCGCGAAGTCCTGAAACAAGAGTTTTCCACGCCGGCCTTCTGCTTGCCTTGCATGGGCGGGGGCACGGGGTAGATTTGACCACGGCGGGCAGCGCTGCTGCGCAACCGCCGCCCGCGCAACGACGCGCGGGGAGGAGCGTGCACGATGACGAAAGAGAAGATCGGGCTTGTTGTGATTCTCGGCGCGGCGACATCGGCGATGGCCTCGCCCGTGGCGCCGACCTTCGGCGGGATCGGGCTGGACGCCGACATCGATATCGCGATGGAGCTCATCGCCCCCGCGAGCTACGAGCACGCGAACGAACAGGAGCAGGACCTCGATCTCTCCGGCCTCTCGCCGGTGAAAGACCCGCCGACGAGCCTGCCGAGCCTCCGCTCCCCCGAGCCCGTGTTCGGCTCGAACCCGTTTGCGACGCTGTTCGGATCGAGTGTCTCGACCCAAACCGTCGACGCCTACTTCAACATTGACGGCACGCCCGGCACGACGGTGATCGCCATCCCGCTGCCGGCTGGGGCCGGGCTCGCGACGGCCGGTGTCGGGCTGCTCGCGCTGCGTCGCCGGCGTTGAGGCGGACGCGGTCCGACTTCCATAGAAGCGCATGAAAACAGCCGGGCCCGCGGTGGGCCCGGCTGTCGTTGATCCTTGAAGCGAAGGAAGCGATCAGCCCCCGGCGCTGGCCTGCTGCTGGCGGTAGTAGTCGAGCACCTTGCGGTAGTCGTCCTTCTCGGCCTCTTCGGTGGCGGCGTCGACGGCCTTCTGCTGCATCTCTGCGGCCTTGGCGTTGTCGCCCTTCTCGTAGTAGGCGCGGGCGAGCGTATCGATGATCGACGCGTTCTCCCACTCGGTCAGTTCGCAGGCGCGGGTCGCGGCGGCGATGGCGAAGTCGGCGTTGCGCTGGTGCACGCCGCGGGCGGTCAGGACCGCCCAGGCGATGCGGTTGAGCGACTCGGGCTGGTCCTTCAGGTCGGCCTCGAGCAGCGCGTAGCCGAGGGCGTAGCCCTGCTTGGCCTTCGCGTCATCGCCGGCGGTGACATGCTCCCAGATCATCGAGATCCAGGCGTTGGCCCGGTGGTCGCGCTTGGCGCGTTCGGCCTCGGCTGTCGCGCTGAAGCCGGGCTCGAGCACGCGCTGCAGCGGCTCGTCCATCCGCATCGGATGACCCATCCAGGCGATGCGTCCCTCGCGGTCGACGATGAACGCGGAGGGGATGCCCCTGCGCCCGGCCGGAGCCATCCAGTTGTCGGCGACGGTCGTGCCGCGTTCCTGGACGACGGTGTAACCCATGCGGTCGCCCTGGTCCTCGACGAACTTGGCGATCTCGCTCTCGGACTTGTTGTCCCAGATGTTCACGCCGAGGATCTTCACATCGCCCTCGTGCTGCTCCTGGAGCTTGGTCAGGTGGGGGAAGGCCGCGATGCACGGGCCGCACCAGGTCGCCCAGGTCTCGACGACATACACGGTGCCCCGCTGCAGGCCGCCGGAGTGGTTGCCCTTGAAGACCGCGCCGATCTCCAGCTCGGGCGCGGGGTCGCCGATCCAGAGCTGCGGGCGCTCGAACTCGGGGAGCTGCTCTGCCAGTTGCTCAAGATTGACTTGGCGGGCCATTTCGCGGGCGGGGTCGGCCGTCGCGGTCATCGGCAGCATCGCCGAGCACGCCAGCACGAGGGCCGAAACTGTCATCTTCCGTTTCATCGTGAACTCCTTCCCTGAAGGGCCTGCGATGCGTCCGACCGCGTCGACCCACTGGGGTGTCATGCAGCGGCCCCGATCGCGCAGGGCCAGTCGCGCCACCGAGGCACCTTACCACAACGGCCCTCGGCCCGGAAACCTTCCGGCCCTCAGGTGGAGTTTTTGAGGAGGGGTCCCCGCCGAAGGCCCAAGGGTCAGGCGGCGGGCAGATCCGACTCGCCGAACAGCCGGAATTCCTTGCGACGCAGGATCTGGCCCGCGAGGGTCGGATCATCCACGGCCATGGCGATTGTCGGGGTTCCGTTCGGTCGTATCATGAGCGGGTAGGCGAACCGGATGTTCAACTCCGCTCCGAGCAGCGACAGGCAGAGGCTCGAGAGCGTGTGCCCCTGCGAGAGCTCGACGACCAGCACCGGCACCTCGCCGAAGGCCAGCCCTTCCTGGCGGAGCACATGGCGTGTGACGGCGGCCTTATTGGTCACGATGCGGACGACGGCGAAATCGCTCGCCTCGTGCACGCTCAGGGCGCAGATGGCGCATTCCGCTCCGTCAAAGATCTCGACGAGGTCGTGGAGCTGCCCGACTTTTTGGGGGAGGAACACGCTGAACTGCGTGACCGTCGGCGGGGAGTATCCCTGAGCCGTCGGCATCGCGAGCGGTCCCTGCTCCATCGTGCACACCCTTTCCGCCCGGCTCAATAGAGCGGGACGAATCCCATCCCGGGGGCCGCCAGTCGGCCCGCCTCAACGCTGCTGGATATCGGTCATCGCCGGGGACGACCCAAGGCCGGGTGAGCGTCATGACGCGGATCTTTGCGCTTCGAGAATCGCACTACCCAAGCCCGCAACTCAGTTTACCCGGAACCCGTTCCCTCGTTCAAGGAATTTCGGGGGCGCGAGACCCGTAAAAAAACACGGGCCTCGGCGATTGAGCCGGGCCCGGTGGGGGAGTCAGGCGGAGAAGCTGGAACCGCAGCCGCAACTGCTGGTTGCGTTGGGGTTCTGGAACACGAACCCGCGTCCCATGATCTCGTCCTTGAAGTCGATGGTCGTGCCGCCGAGGTAGAGCAGGCTCTTTGGATCGCAGATCACGGTGATGCCGTGGTGCTCGATCGCCTCGTCGGTGTCTTTCTGGCTCTCGGTGAGGTCGAGGATGTAGCTGAAACCCGAGCATCCGCCGCCCTTGACGCCGACCCGGAGGCGGACATTGTCCTTGTCGAGTTCCTGCTCTTCGATGATCCTGTGGATCTCTTTGGCGGCGAGCTCGGTGAGAATGATTCCTGCGGTGGTATCAGCAACGGCCATGCTGCGTGTCTCCTCGGGAGGGCCCCTCATTGGGCCGTGTCCGGTCAATCCTACGCCGGGGTATCCGCCCCGGATCAACACTTCTGAACCCGAACTGGACACCGGAATGTTCCCGGACCCAGGGCGGCTGTGCCCGGCGGGCCTGCGTCCGAGAACGGGCGATCAGGCGTGCTCGCCCTTCGGGCGATAGACCATCTCGATCCGATTGCCCGCCTCGTTGAATTCGACGCGGGTCATGTACGCCCGGATGAGCATGAGGCCCCGGCCCGAGGGCTTGTCGAGGTTCTCGTCGAGCGTCGGGTCGGCGATGGCGTCGGGGTCGAACCCCGGGCCCCGGTCCTGGACGGCCAGCCGAATGTGATCCGGCGTGACCTCCGCCTCGGCGAGCAGGGTCAGCGAGGGGTCGAGGCCGGCGTGCCCGTGCTTGAAGGCGTTGGAGACGGCCTCCTCCAGGGCGAGGCGGATCGCGAAGCGGGCGGCCTTGGAATAGCCCACGCGCTCGGCGGCGCCGACCACCTCGCCGGTGAAGCGGTGGATCTCCCCCGTGTCGCGAGAGAGCTCGGCGCGGAAGTGCTGCGGGCTTTGGGTGGGCTCGGCCATCCGGGAGTGATCGGTCGGCGGCAACGGGCCCCGGAGCGTCGGACGCCCGCGGCGGGCGTCGCCGGCGGGCGGTTTCAGCTGAAGCTGGCCATCGCCTGCTCTGCGTCCTCGTGGATCTCGAACAAGTTGACCAGGCGTGTGATCACGAAGACCTCGTGGATCTGCGGGTCGATGTTGCTCAGCCGGAGCTGGCCGCCGCGGTTTTTGACCTTGTTGTTGATCGTGATCAGCGTGCCCAGGGCCGCAGAGGAGAGGTGGTCGACATTGGCGAAGGAGATGAGCAGGCGGGGCTTGTCGTCCTCGTCGACGACGCGGGAGATCTCCTCGCCGATCTTCTGGATGTTCGCTTCATCGAGGATGTTGCGATCCAGAAACTCGACGCGGGAGACGCCGTCGGTCTTGGTGACCCGCAGTCTCGATTCTTCACCTGCCATTGAACGCCCTCCTGAGGACCGGCCGTAGAAGAGGCCCCGGACGCGACCATGATAAGGGCTCTTGCGGCCAAGTCGAGCCCGGGCTCTGGGGCAGTGCCCGTCGGAGGCGAAGAAAAAAGGCCGGCCCCAGCGGGGCCGGCCCAAGGATCTCAGAACACGAGGGTGGGGTATGGGGATTTCACCCCTGTCGGTAGTTTCAGCCGCCGATGCCCAGCCCGAGCGACTCGGTGATGCCGGGGAAGTTCTGCTCTTCCTGCTCGTTCTGGATGAGGATGGTGGGCTTGACGAGGATCATGAGCGTCTGCTCTTCCTTGGACATGATCCTGTTGGTGAAGAAGCGGTTGACGACGGGCAGCTTGGAGAGGACGGGGACGCCGGACTCGACCTCGACCTCGTTGACGATCCGCTGGCCGCCCAGGAGCAGGGTGCCCTGGTCGGGGACGGTGACGGTCGTGCTGACGCGGGTGACGGTCGTGCGGGGCACCTGGACGAACGACTGGGTGTCGGCGGAGGTGACCAGCTGGCCGCCGGCGATGGCGGTGACCGGCTCGGAGCTGAAGCCCTCGATCTGGGCGATGGCGGCGTCGATGTCGAGGATGACATAGCGCCGGTCGGCGGTGATCGTGCCCTCGACGATCATGCGGACGCCCTCGGAGATGACATCGATCGTGGGATCGAAGCCGACGGCCGAGTCGGAGACGACGGGGGTCAGGTCGCTGATGAAGCCCTGCTGGGTGGCGACATAGATGTTGGAGACCTGGCCGTTGGTGAAGGTCAGGCGCGGGGCGGTGAGCTGGACGCTGCGCCGGTCGGCCTGCGTCGCCTGCACGAGGAAGTCGACCTGGATGTCGTCGAGGAACTGGCCCGAGATGCCCATGGCCGGGGCGCGTCCGAGGACGGTCGCGGCGATGCCCTCTGAAGGCATCAGGGCGCCGGCGATGCCCAGGGAGTCCTGCACGACGCCGATGGGCGTCCAGCGCGACTGCTGGGGGCCGGGGTTGCCGAAGGAGGTCGGGTCGTCGCCCGTCTGGGTCAGGCCGCCGGTGACATTTCGCTGGTAGCGTCCGGAAGAGCCGAAGAAGTCGCTGGGGAGGATGGTCGGGTCGAGTGCCTGGGCGTTCTGCACGACATCGCTGGTGGCGTTGAAGTAGACATCGAGGTCGAAGCCGATCTGCTCGAAGAAGTCCTGGCTGACGAGCAGGAATCGGGTCTCGACATTGATCTGCATCGCGCGGACCGAGCGGAGCTTGCTCAGCAGCGAGCGGATCTGGCGGTGGTTCTCGGCGGTCTGGGTGATCAGGAGCTGGCTCTGCCAGTCGTAGATCGCGCCGGTCTCGCCGGCCTGGTCGCGCCACTCGCCCGGGTCGACGAGCTCGCGGATGATGTCCTTCATCCGGTCGATGCGCTCTTCGAGCGGCATGCGCTCGACATCCTGGTCGCCCGGGTCCTGGAAGGGGCTCTGCCCGCCGCCGCCGCGACCGCCCTGGAGGATCTGGTTCAGGTCGAACTGCGGGGCGTTGCGGTACTCGGGGATCTCGACGACCAGGTCGCGGACGTCGTAGATCTCGAGGTAGGTGTTGCGGCGCAGGGCGCGGTCGGAGCTGACGAGCAGGATGCCGTCCTGGACCGTGTACCACGCCTTCTCGCCGAAGGCGGGGTCGCCGACGCGGGCGAGGACTCGCTCGAGCACTGCCTGGAGGGGCTTGTTGCGCAGGCTGAGTGTGACGGGGTCGTCACGCCGGACATTGATCTCTTCCAGGGCGTCCCAGTCGACGTCGACGTCGATCTGGCCGACGACCTGGACGAACTCCAGCGCCTCCTGGAAGGTGTTGCTGATGTCGACCTGCGGGATGCGCTGGGTGCGCAGGCGGGCGAGCACCTGGCGGTTCTCCGCCGGCTCGGAGTAGGCCGTCTGCAGCGTGCGGTTGGCCGACAGGCTCGGCCAGTCGGGCGGGAACTCGATGATGTCCAGCGGGGGGATCGCGGCCCGCTCGTTCTCGACGCGGAGCTCGCCGGCGTGGCGGTGGAACTCGCGCGAGTTCTCCGCCGACTCGCGGTAGAGAGCGGTGTCGGCGATGATGTCGCGGAGCAGCTGGCCCTGCACATTGTTCGGATCGACGAAGAGGATCTCCTGCTCGATGACATCGAGCGCTTCGCGGTAGCGGCGCTGCATCTGCAGGTCGCGGACGCGGAGGATCGCCTCGTTGATCTGGCGACGCCGACGGGCCTCGCGCTCACGCTCGGCCTCGCGGGCGAGGCGTTCGAGCTGGGTCGCCCGCTCGGCGGCCTCGCGCTGGGCGAGACGCTCCTGGGCGGCCTCGACGCGGCCGGCCAAGTCGCGGGCCTGGTTCAGGTACCGCTCGTACGACTGCTCGTCGAACACGGCGCGGTTGCGCTCGATGGTGAGGCGGGCGGCCGTCGCGTTGTTGCGGGCGCCCTCGATGTCGCCGGTGGCGATCGCACGCTCGGCGGCTTCGAGCTGGTTGTTGAAGACCGTCAGGGCCTCCTGGCGCTGACGCTCGCGGGCGGTGATCGCCCGGTCGAGCACCTGCTCGCCGCTGGGGTCGCCCTGGAGCAGGCGCTGGGTCTCGAAGATCTTCGAGTCCAGCTCGCGTCGCTCGCTCTCGTTCAGCGCGTCGCGGAGGCGGGTGCGGACATCCTCGTAGGTCGCCAGCGCGTCGTTCAGACGCCGGCCCTGGAAGGCCTCGTCGGCGCGCCGGATCAGGCGGAGGGCTTCCTCACGCTCGGCGTTGTCGATCACCTCGTCGACCGGGTCGGGCTGACGCTCACGCGTCCGTTCGCCGGTCTGCTCGCGGGGCTCCTCGTCCATCCGGCGGATGCCCGGCTGGGCGGAAAGGGTCAGGGTGTCGCCCCCGGCGTCGAAGGTGCGGCCGGCGCGGCGCTCGGCGGCGACGATCTGCATCTGCCAGTCGGTCAGCTGCGAGCGCTGCTGCTGGTTGAGCTCCATCCCGCTGCGGTTCAGCCAGGCGATGTAGACCTTGGCTTCGGCGAGTTCGCCGGCGTCGATCGCCCGCGAAGCCTCGTCCATCGCGCCCGCGATCATCGGGGCGAGCTGGGCGCGTCGGGCTTCGATGCGATCGCGGAGCTGCTCGGCCCGGACCAGGTTGGCGCCGGGGAGGTCGTCCATGTCGAGCACGGCGTCGACCTGTTCGAGGGCCCCGCGGAGGTCGCCCTCCTTCAGGGCCAGCTCGGCCCGCTGGATGCTCAGCTCGTCGGCGGGCAGGGCGCGGACGCGTCGGCTCGCCTCGGCCAGCAGGCGGTAGCCCCGGTCGCGTTCGCGGTCGGCCAGGGCGGCGCCCCCGCCCTCCATGAGCTTCATCAGGATGGCCCGTGCCTCGACGGGACGGCCAGTCTCGATCAGGTCGCGGGCGGCGGTCAGCGCCTCGGGGGCGCTCAGCGCGGCACGCTCGTCCGCCCAGGGCCGCTCAGAACCCGAAGCGATCGCGGGGAGGCCGATCGAGAAAGCGGCAGCGGCCGCCAGAACGGTTCGAACTGTCCGATTGGTGCGCTTCATGGCCGATCTCCATCCCGGTCGCGGGCAACGGACAGCGACGCCCGGTCTGCGACCCATGTGCTTGTCTGTTTGAAGAACCCGGGCTCCGCGTCAACGGGGGGTGTGGTGCTTCCGCCGAGGGACGCGCGTGCGCCCCTCACCGATTTCGTCCGCGCCCGGTGCCGACCGAAGGCAGGTCGTGTGGTCGGCACCCGGAAGGGTCTCCGGCGAGACCCCGAGCGGCATTGCCGCCGCGGCCCGGGAAGATACTCCCCCCCGGCCGCCAACGCAACCCGCCCCCGGCGCGATCGGTTATCCGAGCCACCGGACCCGGTGGATCCGCGTATCGGGGAGATCAGAGAGCATTTCCGAAGCCTCCTGCCTCCGCCCCGCCAGCCAGCGCTTGAGGGTTTCGGGCCGGACGCGGTCGGCGCTGATGGTGATCAGATCGATCAGCGAGGCCTCGTCGAGCCCGAGCCTCCGGATTGTCGCTTCCTGGCACCCTTCCTCGGCGCACCGGAAGTTCGGCGCTTCCATCAGCACCTCGGCGTACTTTGGGTCCGGGTTTTCTTCGGTGTTCACCCGCACCAGGCAGCGCCAGGCGGTGACGCCGAGCTCCCGGCCGTCGTCGTCGGTGTTCGACTCGATGTCGATGTTGAGGGTGAGCCGCCACTCGTCGCGCAGGCGTTCGACGACCTCATCAACGCTGAGGAACTCGGGCTTGTCTTCGGGGGCGAGCAGGACCGATCGGTGCTCGTGGTCGGCCGCGTCGATCCCGACGGGGTCCTCGATCTGCTCAAGGTCGAAGGAACGGAGGATCTTCTCGACCCGCTCGCGGTCCTCGGGGGTCACCCGCAGGACGAGGTTTTTGTGCTCGTCGATCACGAGGTAGATGAACGGATCGTCGCACATCGCGCCGAAGCCGCAGAGCCCGTCCTCATACAGAAAGGGCCGGTAGCGCCGGACGCCGTCGATGAAGCGGTCGAGCCCAACGAGCTCGTAGGAGATGAACGGGTCGATCTCGCGGTACGCGTCGCGTCCGAGCACATCCAGGATGGGGTAAACCCGTCCGGGCAGCAGGGGCAGCAGCGACGAGACCATCGCCGGCAGCCGCTCGGAAGAGACCACCACCTCGTAGGCGTAGCGGTCGGGCCACTCCTCCCATTCGGCCCCGTCCTCGGCGCTCTCGCCCCCGTCGGCGGGCTCGAAGCTCACGGCGAACCCCGGGCGGGGCGTCAGCTCGCTGGTGGGGAACACCCCAAGCGGATAGCGGAAGCCGGGGACTTCCAGACGGGTCAGCGAGTTGTCGATCACGCACTGCGGCATCGGCGGCAAGCCTATATCGGCTCTCGACGCTACGCTCAGCCGGTTATGGAAGCCCCAGCCAGCATCCTCGCCGTTGCGATCGGCAATTCTCGCACGCGTCTGGGCCTGTTCGACCCCGAGGGGCTGCACCGGCCCGAGTCGGTGGAGAATTCGGCTCCGTCGGAAATCGCCTCGGCCGTCCGGTCGAGGCTCGATGAGCAAGGCGGGGCGATGGTTGTGGTCGCGACGGTGAATCCCGCGCTGGCCGAGGGGTTGGAGCGGGACCTCGGCGAGGTGGGCGGGGGCGTGTACCGCATCGGGCGGGATGTCCCGATTCCGCTGCTGCACGATGTCCAGAGCCCCGAGCGGGTCGGGCAAGATCGCCTGCTCAACGCCCTGGGCGCATACTCCAAGTCCAAGCAGGCCTGCCTGGTGATCGATGCGGGGACGGCGGTGACCGCCGACTTTGTCGATGGCGAGGGGATTTTTCAGGGCGGGGCGATTCTGCCCGGCCTCTCGATGATGCTGCGTTCGCTGCACGAAGGCACCGCGGCGTTGCCCGAGGTCGCCTTCAGCCCCGTCGGGGCCGACCGCCCCTTCGGCAAGGTGACCGAGGAGGCGATGCGGCTGGGCGTCTTCGCCGCCGTGCGGGGTGCGGTGCGGGAGCTTCTGGATCGCTACGCCGAGGCGTACGGGGGGTACCCGCGCGTGATCGCGACGGGTGGCGACGCGCCGGTGCTCTTTGAAGCCGGCGACTCGGTGGTCGAGCACATCGTGCCGGACTTGCAACTGATCGGGATCCACGAGGCCTGCCGGCGCAACGCCGAGGGCGACGACGGGCCATGACCGGATCGGGTCGTGGCGGGTGGCGCTTCGGTGTCGCGACGGACCGGTCGCGTCCGGGCGCGATCGGGGTGGTCGATCTTCTCGGCGAAACTTCAAGGCTCCAAGAGATCGGTCTGCCGCGGGTCGGGCCCGGGTCGATGGTGCTGGCGGACCTTTGGGGCGTGGACCGGGGGCTGGTGGTCTGCTGGTCGGAGGGGTTGGCGCAGGTGATGCCGCACGGCGGGCCGGCGGTGATGAAGGCTGTCGTTTATGAGCTGCAAGCCCGGGGCGCGGTCCGGGCCGGGGCTGACGACGAGGCCCTGGCGATCCTGTATCCGGAGGCCAGTGACCTGATCGAGGCGCGGATGCTCGCGGCGTTGGCCGAGGCCCAGAGCCCGCTGGCGATCGATCTTTTGCTCAGGCAGCCGGAGCTCTGGCGGGCGGGGGGCCAGAGCGATCCGGAACGGGACCGGGTGCTGTCGAGGCTGATCGAGCCGCCGTTGGTTGCCGCGGTCGGCCCGGCGAACATCGGCAAATCGACCTTGCTGAACACGCTGGCCGGCCGGTCTGTGGCGGCGGTCGCCGACGAGCCGGGGACGACCCGCGACCATGTCGGGCTGCTGCTGGAGGTCGGGGGCTTGGCGGTGAGGTATGTCGATACGCCGGGGATCCGCGAGGCGGAGGGGGTCGAGGCTGAGGCGGCGTCGATCGCGGCGGAGGTGGTCGCACAGGCGGACCTGGTGCTCGAATGCTCTGGGGAATGCGGCACTGGCGGATCGGCCGCCAGTGGTTCGCCACGGGAGTCATCGTTCCACCGACCTCGGCTCGGCGAGGTCGGTGCGTTGGACCCACAACATCGCGGCGGGGACGCAGCGGCACCGACCTCTCAAAGCAGAGGTCGGTGGCACGGGGGATCGGTGCTCCGTGTCGGGCTGCGGCGGGATCTGGGGCCGCCGGGGGGGGCGGTGGATGTCGAGGTCAGCGCTCAGACGGGGGCGGGCATCGAGGAGCTTGCGGGGTTGATCCGCGAGCGGCTGGTCCCGGCCGGGATGCTTGAATCGGGCACGCCGTGGCGGTTTTGGTCGGGCGGGGGGGCTGGCTGAGGGTCTGGCTGGGGTCTGGGGCGTGAGCGTCGCGGGCGGGGGTGGATCCCTAGCATCGTCTCTCGGGCGTGTTTTCCCGGTTGATGAGCCGGCGGCGGTCGGTCCCTTGTCGGGGCTTGGACCTTTGCCGGCGCAGGGCAAGAGCAGAGTGAGCTGATGGACGAACGCCAGAGCCAGATCCGGGAAGGTGCGGGGCTCGAGGAATCCCGGATCAACCAGGATTTCATCGACTTTCTGCGCAAATGGTCGACGCCGGCGCTGCTGGTGATCGCGCTGATTTTCGGCGTCGTCGCCTACCGCAACTGGTCGACCACGCGCGAGCGTGACCGCATCGACCGGGCGTTCGAGGAGCTGTCGCTGGTGGCCGCATCGGGCGATGCGCTGCCCGAGCAGTACCTGCGTGTGGCCCGCGAGCGGGGCAATGTCCGCGGGGTGGGCTCGATGGCCAGGCTCGGCGCCGCCGACGCGTGGCTGCGCGCGGCCCGCAAGGGTGTTGCGCCCGGCGCGGCGATCGGGCCCGACGGCGAGCTCTTGACCGAGGAAGACCTGCTCGACGCCGCGGGTGTCGATCACGCCCTCTCGCAGGCCGAGGCGCTCTACCGCGAGGTTCTGGAAGCGAACCGGACGCGGAGCGGCGGGACGCTGCACGCCGCGAGCGCGCTCTTCGGGCTCGGCGCGATCGCCGAGTCGCGGGGGAGCATCGGCGATGCCGAGGGCTTTTATCAGCAGGTGATCGAGCTGGCCGAGACGCGTGCGTTCCCGCAGATCGCGGCGATCGCGCGGGCGCGGATCGCGGGGCTCGGCGAGCTCGGCGATGTGCCCGAGCCGATGCGTCGGGCGGAGGTTCCGGTCGAGCCGGAGGCTGCCGCCGAGTCCAGAGATGAGCTGGATTTCGAGATGTTCGGCCCCGGGTTCATGGAGCAGCTTGAGGGCCAGCCGGCGCCGGGGGCTGACGGCGCCGAGGGGGCGCCCGGCCAGGACGGGCAGGGGGCCGGTGACCAGGGGACTGGTGACGGGGGCGGCGGTGACGGGGAACGCGGCGCTGGCGACGGCGGGGCTGGATGAACGCCGGGGCGCCCGGGCCCGGTCCGACGCCGGACCTCATTCTTCCCGGCGGGCAGGTCGACCAGGAGGCGGTCCGCAAGGCGTGGGAAGAGTCTGACGCGGACGATCCGATCCGCGTCCGGTTCGAGCTGCAGCGCGACCGCGGGTCGCGGCTGGACAAGTACCTCACACAACGCATCGGGTTCATGAGCCGCACGCAGGTGCAGCGCCTCATCGACGAGGGCGCGGCGTTTGTGAACGGTGTCGCGTCGCGCGCCTCGACAAAGCTGCGCATCGGCGATGTTGTGGACATTCTGCTTCCGCCGCCCCCGGGCAAGCACATCCGACCCGAGGAGATGCCGCTGGATGTGCTGTTTGAGGACGCGCACCTGATCGTGCTGAACAAGCGGCCCGATGTCATCGTGCACCCGGCGCGGGGCGAGCTGATGGGGACGCTGATCAACGGGCTGGCGTGGCACTTCGAGCATCGGTCGGGGGGCTCGCTTTCGGGCGTGGGCGAGGAGTTTGCGAGGCCGGGCGTGGTGCACCGGCTCGACCGCGACACGACCGGGTGCATTGTCTTTGCCAAGGACGACGAGGCGCACTGGAAGCTCGGGCGACAGTTCGAGCACCGCAAGGTCGACAAGCGGTACCTGGCGGTGGTGCAGGGCAGAGTCGAGCCCGACGAGCAGGTGATCGATTTTCCGATCGGCCCGCACCAGAGCCGCGCCAAGGGGTACCGGGAGAAGCAGGTCGTCCGCCACGACGATTTGGGCAAGCCGGCGATCACGATCTGCCGCGTGCGCGAGCGGTACCGGGTGCACGATCGATCGGTGGGGGATCAGGATTTTTCGCTTGTGGAGCTGGAGCTCAAGACGGGCAGGACGCACCAGATCCGCGTGCACCTGTCGCACCTGGGCTGGCCGATTGTGGGCGACAGCGTGTACGGGGGGCGGGTGTTTCAAGGTGTCGGCGGCGAGGTGCTGGCGGGACGCCAGATGCTCCACGCGGCGTTGCTCGCCTTCGAGCACCCGATGACGGACGAGGCGGTGAGCTTCGCGGCCCCGCCCCCGGCGGACATGCGGGGCCTGATCGAGCATCTGCGGGGCGCGTCGGTCGAAGCGGTGGTGGTCGGGCAGACCGTGCCGCTGAAGCGGTTCGGGCTCGAACGGACGGGCGGCGGACCGTGAGCCGGACTGTAAGCCGGGGCGGAAGATCGAAAGCGAGCGCGGCGATGACAAGCATCGGTCGGACCGGTCGGTTTCTGGTGTTCTTCGCAATCGCCCTCGCGGTTGTCGTGGGCGGGCCGTCGGTCTGGCGGTCGATCGCGGGGGCGCAGATCCTCCGAGATGCGCCGGAGCTGGAGCCGAACCTCGGCTGGCTGAACACCGACCGGCCGCTGCGGCTGTCGGACGAGCTGAAGGGCCATGTCGTCCTGCTGGACTTCTGGACCTACTGCTGCATCAACTGCCTGCATGTGATCCCCGACCTGAAGTACCTCGAAGCGAAGTACGCCGACGAGCCGTTCGTTGTGATCGGGGTGCACTCTGCGAAGTTCACCGCCGAGGGCGAGCGGGACCGGATCCGCAACGCGATGTTCCGGTACGGGATCGAGCACCCGGTGGTGGTCGACGATTCGTTTGCGATCTGGCGGCAGTACCGGGCGAGGGCGTGGCCGACCTTCGTGCTGATCGGGGCGGACGGGAAGATCATCGGGCAGACCGCGGGCGAGGGGCGGCGCGAGCTGCTCGACGAGGCGATCGCCCGGGCGCTGGAGTTTGCCAGAGAGAACGGGACGCTGGCGGCGCGGCGCGTCGAGTTCGACCTCGATGCGCAGGTGCGCCCCGCGACGGGGCTGAACTATCCGGGCAAGGTGCGCGTGCTGCGCGCTCACGGGGATCGGCCTGCGTTGCTGGCGATCGCCGACAGCGCCAACCACCGCGTGGTGATCACGACCTATCCGGACGCCGAAGGGCGGGCGAGGGTCGTGCGCGTGATCGGCGGGAAGGACGCGGGCTTCGCCGACGGCGTTGCCGAAGACGCGAGGTTCCACAAGCCCGAAGGGATGGCGTACGACGCGGCGGGGGGGCGGCTGTTTGTCGCCGACCGGGGCAATCACGCCGTGCGCGCGATCGACATGGCGACCTTCAGCGTCGGCACGCTGGTGGGCACGGGCGAGCAGAGCTACGACCGCGCGGGCGGGCGTTCGGGGCTCCAGCAGGGGCTGAGCTCGCCCTGGGACCTGGAGCTGTCGCGCGACGGGCGGACGCTGTACATCGCGATGGCGGGCCCGCACCAGATCTGGGCGACGGACCTCGAGACGCTGGAGACCCGCGCGATCGCGGGCTCGGGCATCGAGAACAGCTTCGATGCCGCTGCGCCCGAGGCGGCGCTCGCGCAGCCCTCGGGGCTCGCGCTCTCTCGCGACGGCGGGCGCCTGTACTTCGCCGACTCGGAGTCTTCGGGCATCCGGGTGGTCGACTTCGGGTCCGACTCGGCGCAGGTGCGGACGGTCGTTGGGTATAGAGCGCCGAGCCTGCGCGAGAACGGGCTGTTCTACTTCGGCGATGTCGACGGGGTGTACCCCGAGGCGCAGCTCCAGCACCCCTTGTGCGTCACGCTGATTGAGGCCGAGGGAAGCGAGCTCTTGCTGATCGCCGACAGCTACAACGACAAGATCAAACTGATCGACCCCGCGCAGCAGCGCAGCACGACCTGGGCGGGCGGGGGCGAAAGCCCCGCGTCGCTGCGCCTGTACGAGCCCGCGGGCGTCGAGTTCAACCCCGACGATTCGGTGCTGTTTGTCGCCGACACCAACAACCACCGTGTGGTGATGATCGACGCGGGCGAGCCCGGGGAGATCCGCGAGCGGTCGTGGCGCGAGGTGATGATCGCCGGGCTCTCGGGAAGCGCCGAGGCGGAGCCGGAGGGGGCGGCGCGCGTGACGGCGGCGGTCGATGTCGGGCGATCGGTCTCGATCGAGATCCGGGCGGACCTGCCCGAAGGGGCGAAGATCAACCCCGAGTTTCCCGCGAGCGTGCGCGTCCGCACGAGTAGCGAAGGGGACGAGTACAAGGTGGTCGCGCAGCGGACCGTCACGCGTCCGACGCTCCCGCTGGAGGTCGAAGTTCCCGAGGGGTTCGGCGCAGAGACGCTGATCGTCGAGGCGTCGATGGCGTATTGCTTCGACGACGAGAGCGTCTGCCTGCCGTTGGAGCTGGCGTGGGTCGTGACGCTGGAGCCCGGGCCGGGGCGGAGCGTGGTGCTGACCGGAGCGCCGAGCGGGCGTTGAGGCGATTTCAGTGTGCGGCGCGTCGGAGGCCGGCGGCGAAGCGTTCCATCTGCCCGGCTCTGGGGTCGGTGTCCGCCCTGAGGATCGCCAGACGGACGCTTGAGCTGAACGCGACGAGCCCTCGCGCGACATTGAAGGTCGGGATGGTCGCGATCGCGACGACGCCGAAGACGAAGTCTGAATCCGTCAGGCGGTCGAGCGTTTCGAGCGAGCGTTCCAGGAAAGCGTCGGCCCGGCGGTGGATCTCGCCGGCCGCATCGCGGTCGGCGGCGACGCGGATGATCTTTCGTTCAGGCCAGCACGGCGATGTGGCGTCGAGCACGAGGATGCCGGGCAGGCGGGCGTGCTTGAGGCGGGCGTTGCCTGTTTCGATCGCCTTTTCCAGCGATTCGTCGGAGGCGTCGAGCGTGGCGGCGGCGATGCCGATGCGCCAGCGGTCGAGCTCGACCACGCCGTCGTGGCCCTCGCCGGGGGTGAGCTCGGTCGGGGGCTCGACCTTGAACTTCGCATTACGGCAGAGCGCGAGGAACTGGAGGCGCAGGGCGCAGTCGGCGAGGCCTGGCGAGGCCGGGTCTTCGGGTGAGACGAGCGCCCGCACATGCTCGTTGAACTTGCTCCTGGGCTGCGCGAGCGAGGCGACGATCATCGACAGCCGGCCGACCTCCAGCCCGGTGAGATAGGACGCCGATTCGCTCGGCTTCTTGGAGGCGTCGTCGCTGAGCAGGGCGTCAAGAGTCGCGACGGCGCGGCTGAGGCGGTCGGCTTTGCCCCGTTCGATGCCCGCTGCGTCGATGATCCCCGCGGCGTTGAGCGCCTGCTGGCGGAGCAGCGTGTAGTCGCTCTTTGAGAACTCGGGTTCGCTGAGCGACTTGCGTGCGTCGACGGTCTCGCCGGCGAGTTGGGCCTTGCGGTCGGGCGATGCGGGTGCTTTGGAGTCTTTGGTCTTGCTCGATGCCGCCATGGTCGTGCTCCGTCACAAAGTGCTGTCAGCGCCGGCTTCCCGTCACTTGGCCGAAGAATCCGGCTCGGCGAGCCGGGCCACCCAGCGCCCCGCGCCCTGCTCCCAGCGCCCCGTCTCAGCCCTTCTGCTTGGCGATCGTCTCGGCGAGGGCCTTGCCGACATTCTCGAGCTTGCTGCGCCACTGCTCGTCCTTGATGCGGCCTTCATCGTCGAGCAGGGTGTCGACCTTGGAGACGGCGAGCATGTTGGGGATCACCGTCACCATGATGTTCTGCAGGATCTCGCGGACATGGAAGAGCCCGCGCAGCCCGCCGAGCGCCCCGCCCGATGCGGCGACCAAACCGGCGTGCTTGCCGGCGAAGGCGACCAGCGGCTTCTCGCCCTTCTCGGGGCGCGTCGCCCAGTCGATGGCGTTCTTCAGGGCGGGGGTGATCGAGCTGTTGTACTCGGGCGAGGCGATGAGCATGCCGTCGTGCTCGATGAGCATCTGCTTGAACTTCTTCGCGTCGGCGGGGATGCCCGACTTGTCTTCGAGGTCCTGGTCCATCAGGGGGATGTCGAGGTCGGCGAGGTTGACGCGGGTCACCGTCGCGCCCGCGGCCTCTGCGCCCTCGATCGCGTGGGCGAGAATCTTGGTGTTGAACGATTCTTTGCGGAGGCTGCCCGAGAAGGCGAGGATCTTGGTCATGTCGGAGTCCCCTGGTTGGTGGTCTGCGTCGGTTGATCTTGCGTGACGGTCTGAACCCCGCCGGGGGCGGGTGTGTTCCGGCGGTCGGACGGCCGGTCAGGTGGCCGGTTCGATCGTTTCGCGCCCGCCGATGTAGGGGCGCAGAGGCTGGGGGATCGTCACCGATCCGTCTTTGTTCTGGTGGATCTCCAGCAGCGGGATGAGGATGCGCGGGCTGGCGGCGACGGTGTTGTTCAGGCTGTGGCAGAAGGTCGTCGGCCCCTTGCCCCCCTCGCCCCCGGGCCGGTAGCGCGTGTTCAGGCGTCGGCACTGGAAGTCGTACAGGCGGCTGGCCGAGTGCGTCTCGCCGAAGCCGCCCGTCGGCCTGCCCTGCGCGTCGAGCTCGCCCCGCCCGGGCATCCAGCATTCGAGGTCGATCATGTCGGCGTTCTTCATGCCCAGGTCGCCGGTGCAGCACTGCAGCAGGCGGTGGGGCAGGCCGAGCGATCGCAGGAACTCTTCGACGAAGCCGATCATCTTCTTGTGCCACGCGCGGCTCTCGGCCTCGTCGGCGCGGCAGACGACCACCTGCTCGACCTTGTCGAACTGGTGGATTCGGTACAGGCCGGCGGTGTCCTTGCCCGCCGCCCCCGCCTCGCGACGGAAGCAGGTGCTGACGGTGACATAGGTCAGCGGGAGCTGGGCCTCGTCGAGGATCTCGCCCCCGTGCATGCCCATCAGGGAGACCTCGCCGGTGCCGGCGAGGAAGAGGTCCTCGCCCGAGCCGCGCCGGGTCTCCTCGATGTGGTAGGCCTGGTCGCGCCCAGCGGGGAAGAAGCCGGTGCCGACCATCATCTCTTCGCGGACGATGACGGGGATGGTCATGGGGGTGAAGCCGTGCTTCTCGGCCATGAAGTCCAGGGCGTAGCGGAGGACGGCCTGGTGCAGTCGGGCGCCGTGGCCGGTGAGGACATAGTGGCGGGCCCCGCCCAGGCGGACGCCCCGCTCAAAGTCCGCGAGGCCGAGCTCGTTGACCAGCTCGATGTGGGTCTTGGGGTCGAAGCCCCGGTTGTCCCGGAAGGATTTCGACAGGTCGAAGCCCTCGGGCGACCAGCGGCTGATCTCGGTGTTGTCGTCGCTGGAGGCGCCGACGGGAACATCCGGATCCGGCGGGAGGGGGATCTCCAGGAGCAGGGCGTGGAGGTCGGGCTCGATCGCCGCGAGCTCGTGCTCGAGATCCTGGATCTGCTGCTTGAGCTCTTGGGGGCGGGCCTTGAGCTGGGCGACCTCCGCCTCGATCGAGGCCTTCTCGTCGCCCGAGGCGGCCTTGAGGCGGCCCATCAGCTTGCCGATCAGCGGCCCCGACTCCTTGGCGGCCTTGTTGGCCTCGGCCTGGAGGGTCTGCTGGCGTGTCTGGATTTCGCGCCGATGGGCGTCGAGCTCGAGGACGCGGTCGATGTCGACGGTGTAGTTTTTCCGAGCCGCGCCCTGGCGGAAGCGGTCGGGATCTTCGCGGAGCAGCTTCAGGTCGATCATGGGAGGGGAGTGTAGTGGGGGCGGGCGGGGCGAGTCGCGCGGGGCGAGCCGTCTACAGGGTGTTCGTGGGCGAGATCGTTTCGAGTTTGTTCTTCTTTCCGGGGATCTTGAAGACCGTGGGGGCCCTCGTCCGTTCGACGGCCTCCCGGATGCGCGGCCACATCTTCACACCGTGGACGGCCTGCAGTTCCCAGCTCAGGTTACAGAAGCCGTCCGCGAAGAGGAAGAAGTGCGTCGGTATCCCCCGGAGGATCTGCCGCTCGGCTTGGTTCTTGAGGATCCTGCCATCGCCAGAGACGAGCACGGGCAGCGGGTCCCAAGACGATGCAATCTCGCTCAGCCAGACGCTGTCCGGTGAGTTCTGCGGGAAGTGCTCGTCAAGGAAACTCACCTCGTCGTCGGGGTGATAGTGGTTGAGCATCAACGCGAGGCGTCGGGGCACATTCCGATCGAACAGGTAGAGCATTAGGCGGCGTTGTTGTAGTGCCGCTCGAACTCGACGGCGGTCCGGACGGATTCGGGGCTCACGCCGTAGAGGTCGGCGACCAGCGAAGTGTCGTGTCCGTTGGCCTCGAAGGCAGCGGCAAGCACATGGGTCGACGGGCCTTCGTCGACCGTCGGCTTCCCGAACGATCGGGCCGGGTCGAGCACGACGCCGGGGCTGATCCGCCAGCGTCTGGCGACATCGCTGTCGTACTCGATCTCTTTCAGGAACCGTTCGAGGATCTGGGGCATGGCGTTCTGGCCGGACCTGATCTCTTCGAGGCGTCGGTCGCCGAACTCGTCGCCGACCTCCCAGAAGATCTCCTTGCCGTCGGTCAGCAGGCGTTGGCTGGCGAAGGGGTGGTCGTGGCCGAGCTTGTCCTGCAAGCGGGTGTACACCCTCCGGATGGTCTGCAGTGAGACACCTTCGCTCCGCAAGCGCCCGACAACAAACAACTCGACGAGGTCCAGAAACGAGACAGCCTTCCGCCCGCCGACCTGAGGAAGATCCGGCTTGAGGACGCGGCCGCTGAGCCAGCGGGAGGCGGTCTGCGGCTGCACACCGGCCAGACGGGCGGCTTCGGGCAACCCGTAGGCCCCGGCCCCGATGAGTTTGGGCTCGTTCTTCTGGATCATCCCGGACTCCTTGCGTCGACAAGCAAGTCTATCGACGGCTGCCAACGCGCGGCCCAAGGTTTGGTTGATTTTCAGTCGAGGCGGCGTCGAGCGTCCGGATCAGCCCGCGAATCGGGAACCAATTCGGCCCTCGTGCGTCTGTCGATACCATGGGCAGCAGAGAACAGTCGCTGTATGGGGGTGCGATGGGAAATCGATCCATGCCCGAAGGGGATACCGGAACAGGTCTGCGGCTGCGCCCGGAGCACGGGCGGGGGCGTCCGATCGCGTTGGGGGATGAGCCGATCACCTTCGGCCGCCACCCGGACAACACCGTCTGCCTGAAAGACGAGAAGGCGAGCCGGTTTCACTGCGTGGTCGAGCCGGTCGAGGGGGGGTACCAGGTCCGCGACCTCGAGTCTCGCAACGGGACGAAGGTGAACGGGGCGAAGATCCAGTCGGTGCGGCTGCACCCGGGCGACACGATCCAGGTCGGCAAGAGCCTGTTCTTCGCCGAGCGGGAAGGGGCGGCGGACTTCGACCCCCAGCTCCAGGGGGAGATCTCGGGCGCAGCGCCGGTCTGGCTGCTGGAGCTGAACCGGATCCTCAAGGAGCTCCCGCCCGAGGGGGCGGGCAAGGAAGAGATCGTGCTCCTGGCGGCCGACGGTCGCCCGACGGATGTGCTCTCGGCGGCCGGCGACGGCTCACGGGCGCTGAAGTACCTGCTGCGCGTCGCCTCCAAGGCGCGGGCGACTGATATCCACATCGAGCCCAAAGGCGACGCGTACCACACGCGGATGCGCGTCGACGGGCAGATGGTCTGGATCGCAGAGCTGCCCGCCAAGACCGGCGAGTTCGTGCTCGGCATCGTGCGTGCGGCGTGCCACATGAAGCAGGCGGCACGCGACGCGATGCAGGAGGGGCACTTCTCGGCGAAGTACTCCGGCGGCGTGCTGGACCGGCGGGTCGAGTTCCGCGCGAGCCTGACACCAAGCACGCACGGGCAGAAGGCGGTGCTCCGCGTGCTCGACGCGCTGAACGCCCCGCACGCGACCGAGGAGCTCGGCTTGCTCCCGTACATGCACCAGCGCCTGCGCCGAACGGTGCGGATGGACGCGGGGCTCGTGCTCAGCTGCGGGCCGACGGGCTCTGGCAAGACGACGACGCTGTACAGCATCCTGCGCGAGATCGACCGCAACGCGAAGAATGTCGTGACGATCGAGGACCCCGTCGAGTACCAGCTCGACGGGACGACGCAGCTGCCCGTCGATGATCAGCGGGGCAAGGGCTTCGGGGAGCTTTTGCGGTCGGTGCTCAGGCAGGACCCCGATGTGATCCTTGTCGGCGAGATCCGCGACGAGGAGACAGCGCGGACGGCGATGCAGGCCGCGATGACAGGGCACCTGGTTCTTTCGACGGTGCACGCGAAGGACTCGATCGCGGCGATCTTCCGGCTTTTGGACCTGAAGGTCGAGCCGTACCTGGTGGCCAACTCGCTGGATGTGGTGATCGCGCAGCGCCTGGTCCGCGTGCTCTGCCCCAACTGCAAGGAAGAGGTGCGGCTGCTGCCGGGGCAGGTCACCAAGATGGGCAAGCACCTGGGCGGCAAGACCAAGGCGTACCACGCCGTCGGGTGCAAAAGGTGCCTCAAGACCGGGTACTTCGGACGCCGCGCGATCTTCGAGATGCTCGACTTCAACGACGACCTGCGCGACATCGTGCTCAACGAGCCGAGCGTGCAGGCGATGAAGAAGGTGATCGCGGGAGGCCTGTTCACGACGCTCGCGCAGTTCGGCTTCAGGCTCGTCGCCGACGGCGTGACAAGCGTCGAAGAAGTCGAGCGCGTGGCGGAAGAGTTGTGACGGGGCGCTGGGCGCTGGGGGCTGGGTGCGGGGCGCGGGGTTTCCGCTCGGCGATTTTGAGCGCATCACAGATCGAGGGCTGAAGTGGATCCGCTTGCGCGGCCTCCCTATGCCCAGCGCCCTGCTCCCCGCGCTCCCAAAAAAACCGACGGGCCTTTCGGCCCGTCGGGTCGTTTCACCTGGATGTCTCGGCCCGTCTTAGCGGAAGAGGCGTGTGGCCTCGGTGGCGCGGACGGGGCTGGTGAGGTTGTCGCTGATCATCTCGACCGCGAAGCGGACGTCGCCCTCGTCGATCGCGCGGACGCGGACGCGCCATTCGGCGACCTGGCGGGCGCCGAGGCGTCCGAGGGGCTCGAAGGTCAGGACGCCGTTCTCGAGCGTCGCCTCGGTGGGGCCGGCGGTGCTGACGAGCTCGAACTCCGGCGGGATCTGGCAGCGGATGGCGATGTTGGTGTCCGCCCTGGAACCCTGGTTGGTGATGGTGATCACATAGGTCTCGGTCTGGCCGACCTCGACCGGGTCGTTGATGTCGATGAGCTCCATCAGGATGGCGGGGATGCCGATGATGTTCGAGCTTGCCTCGGCGTTGGCGGCGGTCTCGACGCAGTCGCCGTTGGCGGTGGCGCGGCTCCGGACGCGTACGTCCTCGGTGTGGCGGAGGCTGACGGAGACTTCACGCTCCTGGCCCGCGGCGAGGGTGCCGACATTGAACAGGACGCGCTCGCCATCGACTTCGCCGCCCTCGGAGTGCTCCATGAGCTCGGGGCCGGTGGGCAGTGCGACAGCGACGATGGTGTTGTGGCTGGGGGCGTCGCCGGTGTTGCGGACGGTGTAGCGGTGCGTGAAGCTGCGGAAGAGGTACGCCTCCTGCGGGGCCGAGGCTTCCAGCTCGAGCGTCGGCTGGGTCACGAGGGTGACCGTCGCGTCGGACTCGGCGCGGAGGTCGCCGTCGGCGGTCGCCACCGCGGCGCTCTCGAACTCGCCGACGCGTGAGGCCTCGGCGACGATCTCGAACTCGCGGCACTCGCCGGCGGCCAGGTCGCCGACGGGGATGTTGATCTCACGCCGTCCCTCGACGCTGAGGCCTTGGGGCAGCGTGTCGCGGATGCGGACATTTCGGGCGACGCCGGAGCCGGTGTTGCAGACGGTGTAGGTGATCATGACGCCGTCGCACCGGATCGCCTCGGGTGTGGCGGTCTTGGCGAGGGTGAGCTCGGGCTGCACGATCGGAACGACCGAGCAGAGGAAGTTGTTGTACGAGACGCTGACGCAGTTCCCGGCGGTGCCGGTGCTGCCGGCCTCGGCGACGACGCGGATGACACGCGTCTGACGCGGGCCGAGCTCGCCCAGGGCCCAGAAGAGCTGGTCGTTGCCCGCGGCCCGCTGGGCCTCGGGGTTGGACCGGGTGACGCTCAGGTTCTCGGCGCTCTCCTGGAGGACCGCGACATTCTGGAGCGTGTTGTCGGTGAGATTGGTGACATGGTACTCGTAGTTGAACGCGGCTCCGGGCGTCGCCGAGCCGGGCATCACCGTGTGCAGCAGGATGGCGCTGGTGCGCTCATCGCCGGTCGGGAAGGCCAGGTGCGCAACGACCTGATCGCCGGTGGTCTCCGGGCGGTAGGTCCGCCTGGCCGGAGTCTGGCGTTCGGGCTGCGGCTGCTCGGCGCGGGGCTCGGGCTGCGTGGTCTGGGCGGGCTCACGCTGGGATGCACAGCCAGCCAAGGCGAGGCATCCGAGCACAGCGAGCACGCCGGCGAGGTTTCGTCGGCTCTGGTTCATGACCTTCTTCCCCTATTTGAGGCGTTGCTTCCCGGCCATCGGGACACCGCCATCAGCGATTCGGACAGGTTGTTCGTGCGGCCCCACATTGGCGTCCAGCCTAGGCGCAATGGATGCGGACCGCAATACTGCGCGGGTTCCGGTCGGCGTGCGCACGCCGCTTTGTCCACAGTTTGCGCGATTTCAACCCGTTCCGCACTTCGACAGGTCGGCGGGGCTCAATCCGGGCGATCGGTGCGCGTCGGGTCGGGGCGGTCGCCGACGGGGATCCGGCGGTCGCGGAGCGCCGGAAATTGCTTTCGCCACGCCCGGATATGGGGGGTGTCGATCTCGATCGAACAGACACCCTCGTTGTCGCCTAATTCGCCGAGGATCTCGCCCTTTGGGCCCACGCCGATCGTGCCCCCGGCGTATTCGAGGTAGGGGTCGCTGCCGCAGCGGTTGACGGCGAGGACACAGGCCTGGTTCTCGATGGCTCTGGCGATGGCGAGTGCGCGCCAGTGGGCTGCTCTGGCGGCGGGCCAGTTGGCGCCGAGCACGAAGACCTCGGCGCCCAGATCGACGAGCGCTCTGAAGAGCTCGGGGAAGCGCAGGTCGTAACAGACGGCGCAGCCGACGGTGGTCTGGCGGTCGGGGTCGTCGGGCGAGGCGTTCCAGAGATAGGTGGCGGTGCGGTCGCCCCCGACGAAGTGGTCGGACTCTTTGCCGAAGCTGAAGGGGTGGATCTTGGCGTATTCGGTGAGGATCGTGCCGTCGGGCCCGGCGATGGTGGCCATGTTTCGGGCCATGGGTTCGCCCGGGGCTCTGAGGGTGCGTCCGGCGTGGAGGTAGACGCTCCGGTCGGCGGCGAACCGCTGGATGAACGCGAGGGTGCGTCCCTCGCGGTCGGCGGTCCGCTCGGTGTTCATGCTGAAGCCCGAGTCGAAGAGCTCGGGGAGGACGACGAGGTCGCCCGGGTCCGGCTCGGCGGCGTCGACGAGGTCGATCGCCTTGGCGAAGTTCCGCTCTGGGTCTTCCCAGGCGAGATCGAGCTGGACGAGGTGGGCCCGCATGCGCGATGGTACGGCCCGCGGGGGTTGTAGACTTCCCTCCAGATGCACGGAGCGCAGGCGAGCAAGGACGCGGGGATCGGGGCTGCGCGAGGGGTGCGTCTGGTCTTGGCGAGCCGCTCGGCCAGGCGTCGCCTGCTGCTTGAAGATGCTGGGATCGAGCACGAGGCGATCGATCCGAGCGTCGACGACGGGGAACTCTCGCCGGGCGAGGTCGGGCCCGAGGCGTGGGTCGCGGCCCTGGCGTGGCTGAAGGCGAGGGCGGGGGCCGAGGCGATCGGCGAGGCGGGCGAGGGCGTGCTGGTGCTCGGGGCGGACACGGTCTGTGTGATCGAGGATGCTGGCGGCACACGGATCATC
>REET01000211.1 GCA_007694925.1 Phycisphaerales bacterium
AGAGGAAGGCGAAGAAGTCGTCGGCGTCGATCACGCCGTCGTTGTTGAAGTCGGCCCTGGGGTCGCCTGCGGCAAAGAGCTGGAGGAAGAGGAAGAAGTCGTCTGCGTCGACGACGCCGTCGCCGTTGAGGTCGGGCGGGCAGGTCGGCGCGCTCTCGGCGAGGTGGCCGATGTAGAGGGCGACCTGGTAGGTCTGGTCGACATTGTTCTGGAACTGGCCCGTGCCGGAGCTGTCGTAGGTGATCTGGACGGGGAGGTAGACGCCGCCGGTGCCCCGGGTGTCCTGCTGGCCGATGTCGGCGGGGTCGGTGTTGTTCCAGGCGGAGGCGTTGCCGCTGTTGGACCAGAGTGTGCTGGAGCGGAGCGTGCTGCCGTCGGCGACGCCGATGAAGCTGACGCGGTACTGGGTGTCGGAGTTCTGTCCGTCGATGATGTCGCCGACCTCGAGGACCCTCTCGAGCTCGTAGCCGCCCGATGCGCTGTCCCAGACGGAGCGGAAGAGGCGTGTGCCGCCGCGGCGGAAGGGATCGCCGTTGGGGTCGACATCGTCGATGTAGGACGAGGCGACAAACCAGATGTTGCCCTTGGCGTCGATGTAGGGGGGGCTGATGGAGGGGCCGGCGAGGTTGGCGAAGTTGCCGAGGGCCTGGAGGCGACCGAGGGTCTGGCCGCCCGGGCCGTCGCTGATCGCCTTGCCTGCGCCGGGGAGGGCGGGGTTGGCGCCGGCGATCTGGCCGGCGGAGTAGTTGAACGCGCCGCCGTTAGCGGTGCCGAGCACGCTGTCGGGGCCGACCCAGGCGACGAGGCGCCAGTTCTGGTCGGAGGGATCGTTGGGGTTCCAGTCGACCGCGACGACATTGTTCAGCGGATTGCGCTGGTTGCTCGTGCCGAAGCCGGTCTGGTTGTAGGTGACTGCGGCGGCGATGTTGCGCCCGTTGGGCAGGCGTCCGACGGCGACCTGTCCGTTGGCGCCGCGGAAGGCGGTCAGGCTTCGGACATGGTCGAACTCGCCGATCTCGGCGCCGGAGATGGAGTGGCCGCTGACGGGGTCGGAGATGGTCGAGGGGAGGGTGAGCAGGCGGCTGGAGCCGCTGATGACCTCGCCGTTGGCGTCGATCTCCCAGATCAGCAGGCTGTCGTTGGGCCCGCCGGTGGACTTGGTAATGAGCGCAGCGGTGCCGATCGAGTCCGGGTTGGTGCCGGTGATCGGGCTGTAGGCGAGCGAGCCTCGCTGGGTCGAGACGCCGGTGGCGCCGAAGTGGCTGCCGCCTCGGCTGACGAAGGCGGTGGGGGGGCCGCTGATGAATTCGTCGTTGAAGTTTGTGGTCATCGCGCGGGGACCGCCGGCGCGATCGGCGGGGATGGCCGAGGGGCCGAGGACATTGGTCGTCGCGCCGTCGAGCATGATGTTCGACGAGTCGAGCTCGGTGCCGTCGGAGACGACGCTGACGACGCTCGGGTTGCGGCCGAGGGAGTCGACATGGATCGATCCGGTGCCGTTGAAGAGCGGGATGCGGGTGACATTGAAGTCGTCGGCGCGGAAGTAGAGGTTGCCGCTGGCGTCGATGGCGCCGCCGCCGAACTGGGAGCTGCTGGAGAACTGGTCGCCGTTGACCGCGGCGTTGATGCGCCGGACATAGAGGCGTCCGGGCTCAGAGGGTTCGTAATTGACGATGGCGACGAGCTGTGTGTTGACGCCGGCGTCGAAGCTCGAGGCCGCGATGGCGAACTGTGTGGTGGGGCCCGCGGGGGAGAGGGTTTGCGTGGGCTGGGTGTTGTTGGTGGGGTGGACGCCGAAGCCGGGGGCGTTCCAGAACTGGTAGAAGGGGGCGGGGGCGTTGACGCCGATGAGGTTGGTCTGGCTGATCGAGCCTGCGCCGGGGAGGTTGTTGTAGAACTGGCCCTGGGTGGAGTTGTGCTGCTTGAGCACGGGGGCGACGCCGAAGACATTGCCCCAGCTGGTGGTCAGGGGGGCGAGGTCGACGACATAGTCGGCGATGACCTGGTTGGTCGCGAACGCCTCGGGCGCGTCGGAAAAGGGCGGCGCGTCGGCGATCGAGTTGATGCTGTCTTGGGCGATTGCGGTGCCGCAGAGGCCTGCGACGGCGGCGAGGGCTGCGGCGGTCTTCCTGGTCTGCATGATCTGCTTTCTCCTTCGGTGTCTGGCCGAGGCCCCGCGTCGACTCGCAGGGCGATCGCTCTGCGCACACCGATCTGGCGGGCGGGTTCGAGCGTGGTCTCTTCTGTCCAAGCCCAGGCGCGGGGGCGGCGAACGGCCGGCCTCGAGCTGGGGCCACTCCTCCGTCGCGGACCGGAAAGCTCTATCCAGCCTTCCCGTGCCCGCATCTGCAACATGGTAGCGAAAGCACCGAGCCACTCCATCGGGGGGAGGCTCGGATGGCGCGAAGAATATGTAAACCGGCAACGCTCAGGGTTGCCAAGCGCATCGGTTACCGGACAACGAACGATCCGGCCGGTTGAGATGTGTCGGAGGTGGAGTCCTACCAGATCGTGAACGAGCCGCCGCGGCAGAAGGCGAGGAACTCGGCAAACCCCTGCTTGTTCCGACCGCCGAGGCGTTCGAAGGCCGTCATCTGGCGGTCCTCGGCGATGTAGAGGACGGTGGGGAAGCCCGGGGCCTCGTAGACGCGGATGCCGCTGGTGGCGTCGGGGTCGTGGTTCGGCAGGTCGTCGATGATGGCTTCGAGGGCCTCGGCGAGGAGGCGTGCGTCGTTGGCGCTGACGCGCTGGCCTCGACCGGTCACGTAGTCGGCGTTGTTCCAGGACCAGGCCTTGGCGGCGTCGTCGGGGGCGATCCAGTGCTCGGGGGCGCTGGTGCCTGCGGGGCGCCAGCCGTAGTCCCAGGCGAGGCGCAGCAGCGTCACCCAACCCGCGTTGTTGATCGTGAACTGCCCGTGATTGTTGCGGAGCACCACCGCCATCAGAATCTGCACCTCCGGGGAGCAAGCGTAGAGGGGAGGCCGCTAGCCGTCCTGCTCGTCAGGAAGACGGGCGCCGGGCTCGACGAGCAGCATCTCGCGGCAGAGGGCGGCGGCGAGGGCGGCGTTGGCCTCGACCAGGGCGATGTTGGCCTTCAGCGTGGCGCCTCCGGAAAGGTCGTGCAGAGCGGCCAGCAGCGCCGGGGTGACATCCCGCCCGGCGTTGATCGACTGGGCGACACGGGATTCCGCCTCTTCCAGCCATGCGCGGAACAGGCCGGGCTCGATCGCGTCGGCCTCGGGGATCGGATTGGCGACGACGACGCCCCGTCCGGTTCGCTGCAATTCGAATCGGATGAAGCGTGCCAGGGCGCGGACATCATCGAATCTGGCGTCGACGCTCGCGTCGCTCTCGCGGAGGTAGAAGGCGGGGAATGCGTCGGTCCGGAAACCGACCACCGGCACGCCGAGGGTTTCCAGGGCCTCGCGGGTCGAGACGACATCGAGCAGGGACTTGACGCCGCTGGTGACGACCGCGACGGGGAATCGCGCGAGTGCGGCGAGGTCGGCGGAGATGTCGAGCTTGCGTCCGTAGCCCCGGTGCACGCCCCCGATCCCTCCGGTGGCGAAGACGCGGAGCCCGGCGAGTGCGGCGAGCTCCATGGTCGTGCTGACGGTGGTTGCGGCGCTGGAGCCCTTGTGGATCAGCAGACCGAGGTTCGAGGTGTTGGCCTTGGGGATGTTCGGCTCGTCGAGCAGGTCGGCGAGCTCGGCCCTCGTGACGCCGACGGTCGGCACGCCCCGCACCACGCCGACGATCGCGGGGCGGACCCGCTCGGCCCTGATGATCTCGTCGAGGGAGGCGGCGAGCGAGGCGGAGCGGTCGCGGGGAACGCCGTGCAGCAGCAGGGTGGTCTCGAGCGCCACATGCGAGGCTGGGGAGTCGATGGCGCGGTTGTTGAGCAGGCTGGTGAACGGGGTGTTGAGCAAGCGTTCGGTCCTTCGTGCAGGGTCGCGACCATATCAGCATAATGCGTCGATGCTGAGCACGACGAAATCGAAGAGCTGTCTGGCCGCTTTTGTGGCCTGTCTCCCGTTGTCCTTTGCGGTCTTCGGATCGTCGCCGGACGGGGCGGAGCGGGCGCCGGTGATCGAGATGCCGCACTGGGGGTACGGGTACCACCGGAACCTGGACCAAGACGAGATCGACCGGCTGCTGGTGGAGATCCCTGACCCCGAGCGTCTGCGCCGCTGGCACGACCTGCTCGCCGAGCGTCCGCACCGGGCCGGCACGCCTGGGGATGAGCAGGTCGTCGATCGGCTGGTCGAGATCTTCGAGTCGATGGGGCTGAAGGTCGAGCGCCATCCGTTCTGGGCGTACCTGCCCGAGCCGATCGACGCGGCGGTCGAGATCGTCTCGCCCGACCGCCTCTCGCTCGCCGTCACCGAGCCGGCGATCGAGGAAGACCCGGACATGGCGCACCCCGAGCTCGACATCGGGTGGAACGCGTGGTCGGGCTCGGGTGATGTGACGGGGCGTGTGGTCTACGCCAACTACGGGACGATCGAGGACTTTGAGAAGCTCGAAGAGCTCGGCGTCGATGTCGAAGGGGCGATCGTGATCGCCCGGTACGGGCGCGGGTACCGGGGGCACAAGGCGAAGTTCGCCGAGGCGGCGGGCGCCGCGGGGCTCATCCTCTACACCGACCCGATGGACTCGGGGTACATGCGGGGGCTCGTCTATCCCGAGGGCGGCTGGGCGGCGGGGTGGTACATCCAGAGCGGCTCGCTCAAGACGCTGCCCTGGGCGGGCGATGCGCTCACGCCCGGGTACTACGCCGGCGAGGATGTCGAGCGGCTCGACCCCGAAGACCTGGACCTGCCCCGGATCCCGGTGCAGCCGATCGGGTACGACGCGGCGCACGAGATCCTGAAAAGGATGACCGGCGCGGGTGTGCCTTCGGGATGGCAGGGCGGGTTGCCCCTGGCGTACCGCGTCACCGGCGGCGACGAGCTCCGCGTGCGCGTAATGGTCGAGCAGCGGGCGGAGATCCGGCGACAGGAGAATGTGATCGCGACGCTGAAGGGGGCGCACGAGCCGGATCGGTTCATCGTCGTCGGCGGGCACCACGACGCGTGGGGGCACGGCGCGGGCGACCCGCTCGCGGGGACGATTTGCGTGATCGAGTCGGCGCGGACTTTCAGCGAGCTCGCAGAGCGCGGGATGCGCCCGGCGCGCACGATCGTCTTCGCCGCGTGGGGCGCCGAGGAGTACGGGCTGATCGGTTCGACCGAGTGGGTCGAGGAGCGGATGGGGTACGGCCTGCGGGACAACTGCATCGCGTACTTCAACCTGGACATGTCGGCGATGGGGCCGCGGTTCCGGGCCTCTTCATCGCCCTCGCTCCGCCGCGCGATCGCGCACGCCTCGACGGTCGTGCCGACGGCCGGGAACCCGGACAAAACGGTGTATGAGGACTGGATGGAGCGTGGCGCCGACGCGGTGTTCGACGATGAGCCGCGGATCGGCGACCTCGGGGGCGGCAGCGACCATGTGCCCTTCTGGTTCCACGCGGGCGTGCCTTCGGCGGGGTTCGGCGCGGGCCCGACCGACGGCGTGAGCTACCACTCCAACGCCGATACGCTGACCTGGTACCGGCAGATCGTCGGGGAGGACTACGAGTCGGCGCTGATGGTCACGCGGATGACCAACGCGACCGTCGCACGCCTGGCGAACCTCCGCTTTGTCCCGCTCTCGCCGGCACGCGACGGCGTTGCGGCCGGGCGCGAGGCCGACAGGCTCGCGCGACTCGCGATCGAGCGCGGGGTCATCTCCGACGGGACCGGCTCGTCCGATGGTGTCGCTCCGAATGAAGAGCAGCTCAGGGCATGGGTCGCGGTCCGCATGATCGGCGAGCACGACGATGTCGGTCATGTCATCCGCTGGATGGAGGACGAGCGGATGGAGCGGTTGACGAAGATGAAGTCCGACGGGATCGGGGCGTTCAACCGGGACACCATCGAACGGTCGCGGTCGTTCATCGACGACGAGGGCCTGGCCGGGCGCGAGTGGTACAAGAACTTCCTGATCTCGACGAATCCGAACACTGGCTACGGCAATGTGGTGCTGCCATCGCTGCGTGACGCGCTGGACGCGGGCGACGGCGAGGCGTTCTGGCGCGAGCTTGTCAGGCTCAACCGGATGATGGAGCGGAGCTCGACACCGGGCGTTTGAGCCGCACTCCCGCGGCAACTCGGACAACGAAAAGCCACGCCCCGGCGGGATGCGCCGGGGCGTGGTCGTTGATGCCGTGTTGGCGGTCCGGGTCGGCCCGGTCGGGGCCGGCCCAGTGCATTCACTGGGTCAGACGAGGTCCTTGATCGCCTTCATCGGGCGGACCTTGACGACATTGCGGGCCGGCTTGGCCTTGAAGACGGTCTCCTCGCCGGTGAAGGGGTTGATCCCCTTGCGTGCCTTGGTGGCGGGCTTGCGCTGGACGGTGACCTTCATCATGCCGCCGAAGTTCACGGCGCCCGGGCCGGTCTTGGAGAGGTCCTTCTTGCAGATCTCGGCCATGGTGTCGAAGACGGAGGCGACCTCCCGCTTGCTGATGCCGGCGCCCTCGGCGAGCAGGCCGAAGATCTCGCTCTTGGTGCGGGGCTTCTCGGCCTTGCCGATCTTGACCGAAGGGGTCGAGGCGGCGGCGCGGGTGGCGGTCTTGCGGACGGTCTTCTTCTTCGAGGTGCGTTTGGCGGTCTTCTTTGCCATCACTGTCAACTCCGTGGGGTCGCGGTCTCCTGCGGGATCCTCCCGCCATCACCGAGCCCCGAAAAGCGTTTTTGCCTGAAATCGACGGGATTCTGCGCTCCCGACGCCGGCGACGCAAGGGGTATCGGCCGCAAGGGCCAGAGAATCACACTGTTTTTGCAGGGTTTTTTGCCCCGGGGCCCCCGGGAGGCCCTTGCCCGGAGGGATTTTCGCCCTCTGACAGCTCCACAATCAGCGGCGCATGGTCGCTCAGGCGGTCCTCCAGCTCCCCTTCAGAGAACCGGCACGAACGCAGCGAAACCCCGAGAGAACGGCTCAAAAACGCGTGATCCAGCCGGTATCCCTCGCCTCGCCAGCTCACCCACGAGGCCGCCTTCTCCCCCGGGTGCATCGCCCGCCACGCGTCCATGTAGCCCAGGCTCTGCAGCCTGCCCATCAAACGCGAGCCGCCCCGGTGGGCCCGGCGCCTGTCGGTTCCGTCTACGCCCCAGCGTTCGGCGTTGAAATCCCCGATCACCAGGCAGTCTTGGTCCGCGTGGGCCCGGGCCGCCTCGGTCAGGTCACGCCAGAGCAGGCGCGACTCGGTCTGCCGCGTCAACTCGGGCGTGTGCACGCCGATGACCGCGATCCCCCTCGTGCGGCAGGCGATCAGGCGTTCACGAGGCCCGGCGACCTCGATCGGCATTGGCTCGGCCGGCCATCTGGAGGCGATGAGCACGCCGTTGACGCCCGGATCGGGGTCGCTGCTGATCTGGTGTTCCAGCCCGTGGTCGGCGAGCACGCCCCGGAGCTGGCCCCCCAAGGAACGCCGGAACTCGGTGAGCACGACGAGGTCGGGCCGGTGGTCGAGGATCGCCAGCGCGATGCCCGGCAGCCTCGCGGGCCCGCCCCCGTGCAGGATGTTCCAGGTCATCACGCGCATGGTCGTCGCGGCGAGGGGCGGAGGGTGGGGGGCGGCCATACGCTCGGCCATGGCACAGGCAACTTCCTCCGGCGAGCCCCGCGTCGTCGTCATCCGCAAGATACCCGGCGAGCTCCGCGTCCGCGGCGCCAAGGTCGAGCAAGGGCCGGCGGAATTCTCTCCCCGCGAGCGGGTTTTAGAGCGGATCGCCGGCGCCTCGATCGTGGTGACGATGTTCACCGATCGGGTGGACGGGGAGTTTCTCGACGCCGCGGGCCCGGGGCTGAAGGGCGTCTGCCAGTTCGCGGTGGGCGTGGACAACATCGATGTGGAGCTCTGCCGCAGCCGGGGCGTGGCGGTCGCCAACACGCCGCACGCGGTGACCGAGGGCACGGCGGACCTCGCGTGGACGCTGATTCTGGCTGTCGCGAGGCGCCTGATCCCCGCCGACCGCTACGCGCGGAGCGAGGCGTTCCCAGCCGACGGCCCGCTGAACATGGCCGAGTTCCTGGGCGTCGACCTGACGGGGCGGACGCTCTTGATCGTCGGGGCGGGGCGGATCGGGTTCGCGACGGCGATGCGTTCGTTGGGGTGGGGGATGCGCGTGCTGTACACGGCCCGCTCACGCCACTGGGACTTCGAGCTCGCGCCCTTGAGCGCGCGCCGTGTGGAACTGGAAGAGGGGCTGGCCGAGGCGGATGTCGTGAGCGTCCACACGCCCCTGACGCCCGAGACCCGCCACCTCATCAACGCCGA
>REET01000242.1 GCA_007694925.1 Phycisphaerales bacterium
CGGGCGGTCGGGGTCGATCGCGTCCTCGCCCGGCGAGCGCCCGGCGGGGGGATCAACAAACCGGGTGGGGCGCATGTCCTCGAAGCGCCGGTCCAGGCCCTTTGAGGCGTAGTAGTCGGCCGCGAGGGCCCCGGAGCTCATCGGCGAGAGCCCCGCGCCGAAGGAGACGCGCCAGTGGTTGGCCAGCCGCTCGGTGAACGCCTGCGCCCCGGTGGCGCACAGGACGACCTTGCGGGGCAGGTCCCAGAGGAGCGGGACCATTTTGCTTCGCTTGTGCTTGCCCGTCGCCCGCTCGTCGTCGATGGCTCGCTCGACCGCTTCGCGCACGAGCTTCTTGCTCTCGCGCATGCCGGGCATGGCGTCCTTGAGGGCCCCGGCCTCGCGGGCCCGGATCGCCCGCGCGACCTCGGCGGGCACCTTGTTGGTGTCGACGCGGACGCCCAGGTGGGCGAGTTGCCCGTCGAGCCAGGCGTTCTTCTCCAGCGAGAACTGGTTGTCCTCGATGTGCTCGCCCCCGGTCCAGCCGAACTCGACCTCGCCGGGGCGTTCGCCCGCGTCGGTCGGGTTCTTGGCGATCGTGTGCTCGGCGCACTTGTCCAGATGCTCGCGCCCGAGCGTCTCGGACGCGGGGAGCGACGCACGGAGACGGCAGAAACCGACCTGTCCACCAAGAAAGGGCATGCGGGACTGTCCTTTTCGATTTGCTCTGCGGGCGGCTCCCGCCCGGGCGGCGATCGTACAGCCCAGCCCCGCCCCCGTCGCCCGCACAAACACGCCAAAGCCCCGCGACCGCCGAGGGTTGGCGCACAACGGGGCGCGACGCCTGTCGAGAGACAGGTTACTAACAGCACCTGTCGGTTGCCGACAGCCTCAGCCGAGCCCCACCTGCACGAGCTTTCGCCCGCGGATCTGCTCGTTGCCGAGTTGGCCGCAGGCGGCCATGGTGTCCCGCCCCTTGGTGCGTCGGCGCTTGCAGAACTGGCCCCGGGCCTCCAGCCTCGCCAGGAACGCGTCGACCGACGCCTCCTCGGGGGCCGGCCAGGGCGAGTTGCGCCTGGGGTTGTACGGGATCACATTGACGCAGCAGCGGATGTTTTTCAGGAGCTCGGCCAGTTCGTCGGCGTGCTCGGGCTTGTCGTTGACGCCCGGGATCAGCACATACTCGGCGCAGATCGCCCCCGACGGGCGCAGCGGCCACTCCTCCAGCACACGCACCAACTCGCCCAGCGGCATCGCCCGGTTGATCGGCATGATCGAATCGCGGATCTCGTCGTTGGGCGCGTTGATCGACACAGCCAGGTTCAGCCGCTTCCACCCGTCGGTGACGACGCGCTCGCGGAGCTTCAGCAGCCCGTCGATCCGCCCCACGGTCGAGACGGTGATGTTCTTCATCGCGATCGCGGCGCCCCGCCGGTCGGTCAGCGCCTCGATCGCGCCGATGACGCCGCCAGGGTTGTCCAATGGCTCGCCCATGCCCATGAAGACGATGTTCTTGATCGTCGCACCGAGACAGTGCGTCGCGGCCCACCACTGGGCGACGATCTCGGCGGGCGAAAGCGAGCGGATGAGCCCCATCTGCGCCGTCTCGCAGAAGCCGCAGCCCATCGCGCAGCCGACCTGCGACGACACGCAGAGCGTGTGCGTGGTGGCGTGACGCCCCCGCATGGGGATGACGACCGACTCGGTCTCCAGCGCCTCGGGCAGTTCCCGCCCGGACAGACGCTCTGGCGGGGGGACGGGCAGCAGAAACTTGCGGACGACGCCCTCGGGGCTTTCGGATTCGAGCACCCGCGTCGGCTCGGGCGGCGAACAGCCCTCTAGCTCACCTTCGGGACGCCCCGCGAAGAACGCCCTGTACATCGCGTCGGCCCGCCCGGACCCGACACCCGCACCGCGGCACGCCTCGACAAACCCCGCGTGGGTCAGGCCCAAGGGCGAGGGCAGTCGCGAGGGGGGCGAGGATGCGGGGTGGGATGGATTGGGGCGTTCGGCCATCGCGGCCGAAGTTTAGGGTGGCCGCGGGGGTGTCAGCGCTTGATGACCCGTACCACCCGCACGGGCTGCGCCGGGTCGGGGGAAACCAACATGTGGATTGTCTCGACCGCTTCGGGCTCCAGGCCGAGCGAGCTGAGCTGCTGCTCCTGCACGCTCCCGATCTGGCGGGCCAGCGAGGATGGGACCACCGCGATCACCCGCCGGACACGCGGGTTCCACGACGAGCCGTAGTGGCTTCGCAAGTCGCGGGAACCGGTGAACTCGATGTCAAGAGGCACGCTGCTCCACGCGCCCGAGACCCTGATCGGGCCGCGGTGGTCGGCGATGCTCCGCCCGTCGCGACCGATCTGCACCACGCCCCGGCTCAGCGAATCGACGCCGAAAAGGTGCATGTTGTGCCGGCTCGCGGCTTGGAAGAGATCGTTGGGCGCAGCGAACGAGAGCACGATCTTCGGCGCTGCGAATTCGCCGCCGGCCTGGGTCGTGCCTTCGGCCACGACCGCCCGCTCCGGTTCGGCGTCTGCGCCGCCGAGGATGTCTTCGATCTCGCCGCCGTTTGCGGCCTCGGCGATGGTTTCGTCGATCGCGCCCGGGGCATCTGCTTCGGCGAGTTCCTCAGCCGCGTCGCCCGGCGGGGTGTGCTCTTCGAGCACCGCCTCTGCGAGGACTTCTTCTTCGATCACAGGCTCGGGCTCGGCCTCGACCAGCGTTTCCTGGATTGGCTCGGGGATCGGCTCCGGCTCTTGCAGGATCTCCGCCGGCTGCTCCGGCTCGGGGGAGTCCTCTTCGATCGCCTCGGGCGGCTCGGCGAGGGCGAGGGTCAGCAGCCCGGGGTCGGGTTGTTCCTCTTCGAGTTTCTCGCTGCTGAAAAGCCAGAACGCCCCGATCACCAAGGCGTGGAGCGCCAGCGAGAAAAACAACCCGGCGACCGCGTGCACAGCCTTCATCGCGCGCCCTCCTCTTGCTGCACTTCCAGGCGTGCGTCGACGCCCGCGGCCGTGATCTCCGCGAGCACGCCGAGCAGGCGTCCTGAAGTCGCCTCGCGGTCGGCCCGCACCAGCACCGTCTCGCTGGGGTCCAGAAGCAGCGCGAGCTCGCCCCGTCCGATCGGGCGGTCACCGAGGAAGACCCCGTCGGCACGCACCGTCACCACCGGCGGGTTGTCGGAGACGGCAGAGGTCACGCCCGGCCCGACCTCGGCGAGGTCGACGGGCATCGCGTCGATCCGCGTCGTCTGCGAGAGGATCGCCACCACAGCCCCGAGGGTGAGGAACCCCAGATCGATCAGCGGCAGCATGCTGCGGAGCGTCATGCCGGCGCCTTTCCGGGTGATTGCGACGAAGGGGGTGTCACTGCCGGCGTCGGCGGGCGCTTGGCAAAGATGTCCAGCACGAAAATGCCCAGCGAGGCGACGATCGCGGTCACCAACCCGACGCCCGTGGTCGTGTACGCGGTGCCCAGGCCCGAGACGATCTTCTCGGTGTCGATCGCCCCGCTGAAGCCCGAGAACGCTCGCACAAACGCGACCACCGACCCGAGCAGCCCGATCGACACGGCGATGTTCGCCAGCGTTTCGAGCGGGCGCGTCCAGGGCCGGTCGAGCATCTTCTTGCGCCGCCCCCCCATCATCGCCAGGAAGTAGCCCAGCACGATCCCCAGGGTCAGGACCGACAGCGTGAGCTGCGGGATGAGGAAGTACCCCAGCGATTCAACGAGGGTGCGCATGGCTCAATGTCCGTGCGTTAGCGTGCGGCCCGCAGCGCCGGGGGCACGCTGATGATCGGCAGAGGAATGTCCGAAGCGATCTGCAGCGCCTCGGCACGCACGCGCGAGCGCAGCGTCTGCTGGATCGGGTCGAACGGGGACTCGACTTCGCGCCTCGGGCGCGCACTTTCCTCGTCGGGGTCGACATCGGGGATCGCCCAGCCGTGGCGGGTGCTGAGCACCAGCAGGCGGGCGAAGACGCGGTCGCGCCGGTCTCTCAAGGAGAGCAGTTCGGCGACGGTTTCGCCCTTGGCCTCGCCCCCCTGCTCGCGGGCCTCTTCCATCGCCTTGGCGCCGGTGCGCCCGATGTTGCGGTCGAGGCGCCGGAGCTCGCCGACGAGGGCGTTGAAATCCTCGCGGGCCCGGTCGTTCTCTCCCGAGGGCTGCTGCTCGCTGACGGCGTATTCCGTCACGGCGGCGCGGGCCTCGTTGACGCCGAGCGTGCAGGCGGCGGCCAGGGCGAGTGTCGCGATCGCGGTGCGCATGATGCTGTTCCTCCTGCCCGACGCGGACTGCCGTGTCGGGCTTTTCCTGATCGACGCGCGTGGCGCGTCGCGGTGGTGTCAGTTGCCGCCGGAGCGGTTGTTGTTCTCGTTATTGCCCGACCCGTTCCCGGATCTGTTTCCGGATTGGGGCGGGTTGCGGTAGCGGGCCATCTCGGCCTCGATGTTGAGGTTGAGCCCGGCGCGGGTCTCGTCGAGGTCGGCGGTGAGCTGGTCGGCCGTGTCGTCGATCTCGAAGATGAGCTGGTCGCCGACCTCGTTCATCAGGACGCTGAAGTCGGCCGCCTGCTGGGCCAGGCCGGCGAGGTCGCCGATCATCGGGCGGAGCTTGTCGCCGGTGCCGCCCAGACCCCGGAGCAGGGCGCTGAGTTCTTCGGCCTCGATCAGCCCGTCGACGACGGCGAGGTAGGAGTTGATGAAGTCGCGTTGCTGGGCGAGGATGGCCCGCGCCTCTTCGACCTTGAAGCCAGCCGAGACGAGCTGCGTCGAGAGCATGTCCAGCGCCTGCACCGTCTTGGCGAAGACGCGCATCTGCGTGTTGTTCATGTCCACCGTCGCCATCGACTCCTTGAGCCTCTTGAGGCGCAGGTGGTGGGCGAACATGATTTTCAGGCGTTCTTTGCGTCCTTCGTCGGCCTCGCGGTCGATCGCGGCGACGAGCTGGCGGAGCTGCTCCTCGTGGCGCTCGACCTGCTGCATCATCTCTTGGTTGGTCGTGCCGCTGGGGCCGGTCGCGATCAGCATCCGCACGCGGTCGATCGACTGGCCGATCGCGTCCTGGGCGTCGAACAGCGGCATGCTGTCGAGGTCGTCGGTGAAGCGGCCCAATTCGTTTTCCAGGCGCGACATCGCGGCACGCAGGCGGCGCTTGTCGATGCGGCCCCGGCGGAGCTCCTGGCTCACTTCCTCGAAGCGTTCCCCGAGGCGAGAGCGGACGAGCGGCTCGGCGACCGCGACCGTCGCGTCGTCGACGATGCGGATCAGCTCGCGCACATCCACAGCGCGGCGGACGCGGCTGTCCTCGGGCGAGGCCTCTTCGGGCCCCTCAACGATGACCGGCGGGGGGTCCTGCTGCTGCGATTGGGCGATTGCGAGCGGCGTCAGGCAGAGCCCCGAGGCCAGCGCGAGCCCGAGCGCTCCGCGGCAAAGCCCATGGCAAAGATTGTTCGTGGGTGCGAGTCGCATGGCTTACCTTCCCCCCTCTGCAGAGCGCGTCAGCCCCAGGGCGCCGGGGTCGTACTGCTCGCGCGGCTGGGCGTAGACGCTCAGCGACGCTCGCAGGCCCGGTTCCTGGATGCTTTGCCAGAGCTCCATGGCGGCCGAACGGCGCCCCTGGGCATACAGGTCCAGCCCCTCGGCGGTGACGGCCAGGTCGCTCACGCGGGCGCGGTCGTCGCCGGAGCCGTAGAGACCCCGGGCACGCTCGAAGCTGTCCTTGGCGTCCTTGTAGCGGCCGGCTCTGAGGAATGCCTTGCCCCGGACCTCGAGCAGGTGCGGGTGGGTCTCGGCCTTGGCGCCGGCGGATTCGACGATCTCGAGCGCCCGCTCGGTGTCGCCCATCGCGATGGCGACCTCGCCGGCGACGGCACGCCTGGCCAGGCCGACATCGTCGAGCTCGGTGTACTGCGATCGGCTCAGCCAACGCATCGCCGCGTCGACATTGCCCTGCGAGAGCTCCTGGTGGGCGGCGAGGGTCTCGTTGGCGGCGGTCTTCATCGACTGCGACCGGTTGTTCTGGCTGGCGCAGCCGGCCATGGCCGCGACGCCGAGCAGGACGCAGAGGCCGCCGACGCGGGCGAAACGGACGGGACGGGAACGCTGGGTGGTCGGCATGGCTCTTCCTCCGTGGCCGCCAATGGCCCGGGTGACGCGGTCGCAAGGGCATGCGACCGGGGTCCGGGGGCGGGGCACGCCGCGTGGTATTTTTCCGGATCCGTCCGGAAAGCTTCGTTCGCGGGCCCGGCGCAGTGTATCGGCAGATGGCCCCGCCCCGGACAAGCCTTGTCGGCAGCGGAGAGCGGGAAAACGGGTGCTCTCGCCGGGGCTCAGGCGTTTGTCGAGGCTTTGAGCATGAGCAGCGCCAGCACGCCCCGGGCGGTCCAGAGGAAGGTTCTCCCCCAGTTTGTGGCGACAAGCACCCCATGTGCCCGCGCGTCGAACCCGCGCGACAGTTTCTGGTGTAGCGGCACCTGCACGCCGAAGGTGCTCAGCCAGACCAACGCAAGCATCACCAGCCCGACCAGCGGCATCCAGCGCGGCACGCCTGCGGGAACCATCGCCAGCAGCAGGATCGCCGTCGCCAGCTCAACAAGCATCAGCGGACCGACGATCACGCCGGTCCGGGACTGGTGGCGCGTTTCGTACTCGGTGAAGCTTTCCTCGCCGACGGCGTTGAAGAGCGGGTAGTGGACGACCTGCACAAACCAGATCACCCCCGCCATCATGCAGGTCGCCAGGGCGTGGACGATCAGAACCAGCGTGGGCGTCGCCATCAAGGACTCGGTGTCAGCCCTGCGGGATCGGGCAGGTGGAGAGGGCGTCGTAGTCGGGGCGGTCGCCGGCGGTCTCGTGGCGGAAGGCCTTGACGATCCGGCCGTCCTGCACAAGGAAGACGCCGGGCATCTGGAACCCGTCGCCGACGAGTTTGCCGACCATGTGCCCCTTCAGCGTCGCGGCGAGCCCCCGCAGCCAGACCTTTGGGCCGAAGAGTTGGCCGAGCGTGCCCCGCTTCAGGCCGAAGGCGCCGTAGAGCTTCTTTTCAGGGTCGGCGATCAGCGAGGCGTCGGAGAGGCCGTACTTTGAAGCGAACGCGGCGGCTTCCTCCTGCGTCGCCATATGCACCAGAACGATGCCGACGCTTTCTTTGCTCAGCTTCTCGCGCTTGGAGGCGATGTCGGTCATCGCTTCTTTGCAGAAGGTACAGCCGAGGTGGCGGAGGAAGACGACGAGCTGTGCCCGCTCGCGCGAGAGCTCGTCGAGGCTGCGCCCGTGGTGGGCCTTCGCCTCCTGCATCGCGGTTTGGGCATCGGGCACCTGGGTGGGTGTCTGGGTATCGCTCATCGCGTGGGCTCCGGCATGGGTCAGGTAGGCGTGGCGGAGGATCAGCACGAAGGGGATCCACCAGATCAGATCATTGGTCGGGATCGTCGCGCCGAAGCCGAGCGTCGAAGAATCGGCGATCGCGCTCTGGATGAACCCGATCGGGCCGAAGATCTTGCCCAGGAGACCGACCAGGACGATCGGCCAATGGCGGACGGGGTCGAACGCGGCGATGGCGTAGCCGATGCCGTAGACGCCGACGATCATGCCCACGCACTGCCAGATCTGCGGGTAGGCGGGGCGGTCCATGCCCGTGAGGTCGAAGAGCCAGTTGGGGAAGAGGACGACCGAGGCGCCCCAGACGATGTTGTACGCGGCCGCGAGCAGCAGCACGACGGTCATCCAGCCCGGGGCGGGGTAGGGTCGGCGGACGCCTGCGATTTGGTTCATCTCGACGCTGCTCCTGGGGCCTCAGCCCTTGGCCGTGGCCTTGACGCGACCACGCACCGACGCCACGCCCCCGTCCACCCCGATGACCTGCCCGGTGACCCAGGCGCTCTCGGGGCCGAGAAGCCACGAGAGGACGGGGACGATGTCCGCCGGCTCACCGATCCGTTCCATCGGGTGCATGGCGATCGAGGCGTCCATCGCGGGCTTTGACGAAGTGATCGCCTTGGCCATGGGCGTGTCGACCAGGCCCGGGGCGATGCAGTTGACGCGGACCTTCGGCGCCAGCGTCGCGGCGGCCGAGCGGGTCAGCCCGATCACGGCGCCCTTGGCCGCGGCAATCGCCTCGTGGTTCGGCAACCCGACCTGCGCGGCGCACGAGGACATGAGCACGATCGAGCCGCCCTGACGCATCGCCTTCGACCCCGATCGCACCACGCCGAAGGCGCTGGCGACATTGAGCGCCATCGTCGTGTCGTACTCGTCGCGCGAGGTGGATTGGGCGGGCTTGAGCAGGATCGAGCCGACGAGGTTCGCCGCCCCCACCACCTTCTTGCCCAGCGATTCGGCGTGTTCGGCG
>REET01000246.1 GCA_007694925.1 Phycisphaerales bacterium
CTTCCGCGTGTCTGCCGGAGATGGTTCAACCTGCGTGCCAGCCCGGGCCGGTGGGTCCATACCCCCTGCCGGCGGGCCCGGGACCGGGGGGCGGTCCGAGAATACCCGTTTTCGAGCCCCGGTTGTGCGCGGCGTGATGCGAAAGGACAACACCCCCTGTCGCCCCGACGCATCCCGACGCCTGGGCGCGCGACTGGGGGCGGCCCTCGCGGCGGCGCTGGTCTGCTGCCTGCTGGGTGGCGCGGCGTCGGCGGATACCGGGGCGCCCTCGCCGGGCGAGGCCCAGCGTGTGCACGCGCAGATCAGGGCGGCGGTTGAGGCTTGGGATCCTTCGATCGCCGAGGAAGTCGACCTTCCCGGTCCGATTTCGATCACGCTGAGGCTGGAGGGCAGGGTGCTCTCGCGGACGGTGGTCGCCGAGGGCGGCCCCGAAGCCGTGCGCGAGGCGTTGAGCGTGCTGATGGATCGGGCCGAGAGCCGCCTGCCCTTCCAGAAGGACGCGACCTGGCCCGAGCCGGTCCGCCGGATCACCGGGTTGATGCAGATCGGGGTGGAGCTCGGCGGGCCGCTGGTGCCGCTGTCGCTCGATCAGCTCGCGGACGCGACGCTCGAGATTTCTCCGGGGATCGAGGGTGTGGCGGTTCGGATCGGCGAGCGGGTGGGCGCCGGGATGCCCTCGCGCATGCTCGAAGACGGGGTCGAGCCGGCGCTGGTGCTGCGTTCTTTGGTCAGCGAGCTCAGCGGCGATCCGGCGCTGGGCGTCGTCTCGCCCGACGACCTACGGCGTGAGCACGGCGTGCGCTTCTACCGCTTCGGCGTCACCCACATCGCCGAGACCGAGCCCGGCTCGTCGCCGGTGTTTCTGTTCCGCGGGGGCGAAGTGGTGCGGAGCTCGGAGCTGCGCGGGCGCGACCTCGTCGTCTTCGCCGAGGATCTCGCCCTGCACCTGATGATGCGCAAGCCCCGTGAAGATGGCGTGGCCGACCCGCTGGGCGGGACGCTGCGCCCGATCCAGGGCGTGTTCGAGAGCGAGCGGGCGACGCCCTTGCAGCTCGCGCTGGCGGCGCTGGCGCTGGAGCGGCTGGCTACCGGCGAGCGGTACGACGCGGCTGTGCGCGCGGGGGCGAGGGACTTTGTGCGCCGTCTGGCGGTCGCGGGCGCTGCGATCGGGGAAGAGCAGACAGAGGAAACGGCCGCGGCGGTCTGGTCCGGCTTGCGGGCTTCCTCGGCGATGTTCGACGCGATGGTCGCCGACGATGAGGGGCTCGAGGCGTTCCTTCGGGCTTGTGACCGGGTCTGCGACGGGGCGCTTCGGCGCGCCGAGGCGTTGGGGGCGATGGTCCGTCCGGTGACGCTCTGGGCGTTGGCCGAGCGGGCGCGCGGGGATGAGTCGCTGCGCCCGAGGGTGCGTCGGATGCTGGCGCGGGCGTGGTCGGAGACCGGGCCGGAGCGGTCGGTCTCGCTGTTGCCCTGGGCGGGGTGGGCGGAGTTGGCGTTGGCGGAGGGGCGGGGCGAGGTGGAGGGCGAGGAGGCGCTGCGCCGGTCCCGGATGATGGTGTGGATTCACCAGTTGGACGCCGCGGACACGGGCCTGGAGGCGCCGGACCTTGGTGGGGGCGTGGTGTTCACGGCTGGGGAGAACCCGCTGCCGACCTGGCACACGGTGCGGCCGGTGGTGTTCTTTGCGTCGATGCTGGGCGATCCGCGTCTGACGGGGCGTGAGGAGGCGTCGCGCGAGGCGTCGCGGGTGCTGGCGTCGGTGCGGTTTTTGCGGCAGCTCTCCGTCCGCGAGGCGGAGGCGTACTCCCACCGGTACCGGCACCGGTCGATCGGGGGCGTGCGCGCTGCGTTGTGGGACCAGCGTCTGCACCCGGAGGCGACGGCGATGACGCTGATCGCGGTCTGCGACACGCTCGACAGCCTGTCGAAGCTGGCTGCCGCGGGCGATGACGAGGGCGGTTGAGGCGGGGGCGGCTCCGGCGTGCTTTGAGGGCGTTTCGGAGGGCTTTGCGGGGGGCGTTCAGGGGTCGGGCCGAGGGGGATTCTGGCGGGCTGTGCGCCTATGGTTTTCGGCGTTTTTGGCCCTCGCGGCGCCCGATCCCGGGCGCGTCGGTGGGGCCCTTCGGAGATGCTGCATGGCGGAGCACGACGGACCCCCTCAGGGGCCCTCTGACGGCGTCGGCGCGGACCTCGGCGGGAGCCTCCCGGCTGGGGCCGGGCGGATCACCGATCTGGCGATCGAACGCGAGCTTCAGGACAGCTACCTGACCTACGCGATGAGCACGATCATGGACCGGGCCCTGCCCGATGTCCGTGACGGGCTCAAGCCCTCTCAGCGACGCATTCTCGTCGCCATGCACGACCTGAACCTCCGCCCGGGGCGCAAGCACCTCAAGTGCGCCAAGATCTGCGGCGACACCTCGGGCAACTACCACCCCCACGGCGAGAGCGTGATCTACCCGACCATGGTCGGCATGGCCCAGCCCTGGAAGATGCGCGTCCCGCTGGTCGATCCGCAGGGCAACTTCGGCTCGATCGAGGGCGACCCGCCCGCGGCGATGCGTTACACCGAGGCCCGGATGACCCAGGCCGCGGTGGACATGCTCGACGACATCAAGCTCGACACGGTCGACTTCCAGCCCAACTACGACGACCGCCTTCTTGAGCCTCTGGTGCTGCCGGCGAAGTTCCCGAACCTGCTGATCAACGGCGGGATGGGGATCGCTGTGGGGATGGCGACGAGCCTTCCGCCGCACAACCCGACGGAGGTGCTCGACTCGATCATCCGCGTCGTCGAAAACCCGGAGATCGGGCTTGCGGAGATCATGACCGATGTGGTCGACGAGTCCGGCGAGATCGTGCGCCACGGGATCAAGGGCCCGGACTTTCCGACCGGCGGCGTGATCATCGGGCGCAAGGGCATCCACGAGGCGTACACCGGCGGGCGTGGGAAGGTCACGATCCGCGGCGTCTGCCATGTCGAGGAGATGGGCAAGACCGGGCGTCAGCAGGTCGTGATCGATCGGATCCCCTTCGGCCTGATGCAGAACAACCTGGTTGAGAAGATCGTCGAGGCGGTCAAGGACGAGCGGATCCGCGATGTTTCGGATGTGCGCAACGAGTCGGGCAGGACGGCCCGCTCGCGCATCGTGATCGAGCTGAAGAAGGGCGCCGACCCGGCGGTGGTGGAGAACCAGCTCTACCAGCACACGCCTTTGCAGCAGACCTTCAGCATCATCAACATCGCGCTGGTCAACCGCCAGCCGCGCACGCTGGGTCTGCGCGACATGATCGACCTGTACATCGAGCACCGCGTCGAGGTGATCCGTCGCCGGACGCTGCACCTGTTGCGCGAGGCGAAGAAGCGGGCGCACATCCTCGAGGGCCTGATCTTCGCGGTCTGCGACATCGACGAGGTGATCCGCCTGATCCGATCGAGCTCGACGCGTGAAGAGGCGATCGGCAAGCTGATGGAGCGGGGCTTCCGCATCTCGCCCGACCACCCCCACGCGCCGAAGATCCCCGAGCGGCTGATGAAGGCTGTCGGGAAGGCCGAGGGCGTCGGGGGCGTCCGCCTGACCCGCGTGCAGGCCGAGGCGATCGGCTCGATGCGCCTGATCCAGCTCGTCGGGCTGGAGATCGACAAGCTCGCGGGCGACTACCGCGAACTGGTCGAGAAGATCGAGGACTACGAGGCGATCCTCGCCGACCGGACGCGCGTCGACGCGATGATCATTGAGGACTGCGAGCTGATGAGGGCCCGCTACGGCTCAGACCGCCTGACCAAAATCGAGGAGGGCGAATCGGACATCGATATCGAGGCGCTGATCCAGGAGCACCAGGTCGCGGTGACGATCAGCCACAGCGGGTATGTCAAAAGGGTCCCGCTGGACACCTACCAGTCGCAGGGGCGGGGCGGGCGCGGGATCCGCGCTTCGGAGTCGCGCGACGGGGACTTCATCGAGCACCTGTTCGTCGCGAGCACGCACGACAATCTGCTGGCGTTCACCGACACCGGACGCGTCTTTAAGATCAAGGTCTACGAGATCCCGGAGATGAACCGGACGAGCCGGGGCCGGGCGATCGTGAACCTGATCGACCTGCGCGAGGGCGAGCGGATGTGCGCTTTCCTGACGACGCGGGACTTCGAGCAGTCCAGCGAGTTCCTGACCTTCATCACCCGCAACGGGCTGGTCAAGCGGACGGCGCTGAAGGACTACCGCAATGTCAACCGCTCGGGTCTGATCGCCGTGGGCCTGCGAGAGGACGACGAGCTGCTGACGGTCAAGCTGACCTCGGGAACCGACGACCTGATGCTCGTCACCGCGGGGGGGATGGCGATCCGGTTCAGCGAGTCCGACGCGCGTTTGATGGGGCGCCCGGCCAGCGGGGTCAAGGGCGTGGAACTCGGCGGGGGCGACCGCGTCGTCGGCGCCGTCCGAGTCCCGATGGTCGTCGACGCCGACGATCCTGAAGTGACTCACACCAACCCCGACGATCTGGCTCGCAACCTCTGTCTGCTGACGGTCACCGAGAACGGCTACGGCAAGCGGACCCCGGTCGACGAGTACCGCGTCCAGCCCGAGGCCGGTCCGATGCGCAGCCAGACCCGGGGCGGCAAGGGGCGGACGGACATCAAGACGACGGCCCGCAACGGCAAGTCGGCCGCGGCGATCGGCGTCTACGACGATGAGGATGTGGTCGTCGTGAGCCGGGGCGGGCTTCTGGTCCGTCTGAAGGCGGGCTCGATCAGCCAGTACGGTCGCGGGACCCAGGGCGTCCGTGTGGTGAGCCTGAAGGCCGGGGATCAGGTCGTTGCGATGGCCCGGGTGCAGGACAGCGGCGGAGAGAACGGTTCGGAGGGCGAGGAGGCCCCCGGCGCGAGCCCCGAGCAAGGCGGGGAGTGAAGCGGACGGGGCCTTCGGGCCGATTGGGCCTCATGTGCCTGCGACCCCGGTCGTCCGGGGCGGGCCGACACGCCCCTGCGGCGGCCCCGTGGAACTGGTTACACTGGACGCACCATGCCGACCGATTGGTCCGATGACATTGTCGTAGCCGACCTCGCCGACGAGCCGGCGCTCTCAGAAGAGCTGGCGCACCTGCTGGAGCGGCTGGAGGCTTCCGAGCACACGCCGCATGTGGTGCTGAACTTCGGGCGGGTGAGCTACATCAACAGCTCGAACATCGCCCAGCTCCTGCGGATGCGGAAGGTTCTGGCGGGCAAGAGCCGTCAGGTGAAGCTCTGCTCGGTGGGGGACGAGATCTGGTCTGTCATGCTGGTGACCGGCCTGGACAAAGTCTTCCGCTTTGCGCCCGACCCGATGACGGCCTTGGCAGGCATCCAGCTCGAGGACGAGGCGGAGGGCTGAGACGCAGCTTTCGGGCGTGCGGCCGGTACCAACCGGCGTGAATCCGGCGAGGCCCGCCGGTCGGAGTGTGCGTGCATGGCGAGCCCCGCGACAGCGATCCCCGACCCATCCAAGCTCACCCAGGGCGAGGCGGTGGTCGAGCTCAAGGGGATCCGCAAGACCTATTACAAGCCCGACGGGACGGTGATGGTCGAGGCGCTCAAGGGCGTGGATCTGACGATCCGCGCGGGCGAGTATGTGGCGATCATGGGCTCATCGGGCTCGGGCAAGTCGACCCTGCTGAACCTGTTGGGGTGTCTCGACCAGCCGACTGCGGGGGAGTACCTGCTCCGCGGGCGGAATGTCGAGGCGATGGACGACGACGAGCTGTCGGCGTTTCGCGGACGGACGATCGGGTTTGTGTTCCAGGCGTTCAACCTGATCCCGCAGCTGACGATCGAGGACAATGTCGCCGTGCCGCTGTTTTACCAGTATGTGGACAAGAAGAAGCGGCTTGAGCGGGCGGTTGGGGCGCTCGAGCGTGTCGGGCTGGGCGACCGCGTTGGGCACCGGCCGAGCGAGCTCTCGGGCGGGCAGCAGCAGCGTGTCGCGATCGCGCGGGCGCTGGTGACCGAGCCGGTGGTGCTCATGGCCGACGAGCCGACGGGAAACCTGGACTCCAAGACGGGCGAGGCGATCCTCAAGATGATCGAGGAGCTCCACGAAGCGGGGCTGACGATCATCATGGTCACCCACGACGACGCGATCGCCGAGCGGTGCGAGCGGATCGTGCGGCTCGCCGACGGGCTGGTCGACACCGACAAGCAGCTCCGCCAGCGGCGGGGCGCCCCGGACTGATTCAAGAGCGGATACAGACTTGTGGCACTGGCGGCTTGTCCGCCAGTGGTTTGTGTTCCATCGCGGGCAAAGCACTGAGAGCTTGTGGCGAGACGGCTGTGATGTACTTTGACGCGGCTTGTTGAGCTGGGTCGCCACTGCGTCATTGACAGGAAAACACTGGCGGGCAAGCCGCCAGTGCCACAGATGAAGCCGGAGAATGGGACGCGTCAGCGTCTGCGCGGGGTCTCGCCTTCGCGGGTCGGGGTCTCGCCCCACGCCGGGTCGGGCTCGGCGACGCCGGCCAGTGAGCTCCACTCGATGGAGAAGTCGAAGTCGACGAACGGGCCGACGAGGGGGGTGGTCGAGAAGACGCCGGTGGTGACGCGCTCGGCGTTCAGGCGCGGCTCGGGTCGGAGCACGCCTTCGAGCTTCCAGTGGTCGTACCTGTCGGTGCGGTCGCGCAGGCGTGTGAGGAAGCGGCGGGGGATGTCGATCGTCACGGGCTCGCCGATGGCGCGTCCGTCTTCGGGGTTGATGACGGTCATGGGCGCCTGGTGGACGCCTCGCCCGGCCTCGCTGACGGGTCCGAAGCGGACCGACCAGGAGATCTGCGAGCGGAGGTCTCGGTTCATCTGCAGGCACCAGCGTCGGATGCGTGCGTCTCGCGCGGCCCGGGCGCGATCATCGAGCTCCGCGTCGGCGTCGATGTCGGCGAGGTCGATGCGGTAGCGGTCACGCAGCGCGGCCAGCAGGCCGGCGGGGGAGTCGGAGGGGCCGCGGGAAGCGGCGCCTGTTTCGGCGGTGTCGGGGGCGTCGTCGTCTCGGGGGGCGGCGCGGCGGGCTTCGGCGAGCTCGGCGCGGAGGGCCTCGACCCGGGCTTCGAGGTCTCTGATCCGCTGGTCTTTCTGGGCGAGCTCTTCGCGCTGCTCGGCGACGACGCGCCGGAGGCGGGTGAGCTCGTTGTCGTCGCTCTGGGCCTCGGCGGCGGGTGTGAAGAGGCAGAGCGCTGCGAGCAACAGCACGGCGGGCGTGATCGGTCGCATGGGGGCCTCCAGTGCCGGACGGGGGTTCTCCGGCTCCGTCGCCTACTCTAACAGGCATGGGCCCGGGCGTGTTGCGACGCGGGCCGAGGAGTTGTTTCAGCGTGCTTGCCGCCCAGGACACCAAGAGGCCAGAGACTGTCGAGGAGCTGCTCGGCCGCGAGTTGATGAGCCGCCTGGACCGGCTGGATGTGCTGACGCGCAAGGTGTTCTCCGGCAAGCTGCCCGGGGAGCGTCGGAGCAAGAAGCGGGGGCAGTCCGTCGAGTTCGACGACTACCGCCAGTATGTGCCCGGCGACGACCTGCGCCACATCGACTGGAATGTGCTCGCCCGCTTTGACAAGTTCTTCCTGAAGCTCTTCCGCGAGGAGGAGGACCTTGGCGTGCAGATCGTGCTGGACTGCTCGGCGTCGATGGACGCGGGCGCGCCCAGCAAGCTGATCGCCGCGGCGAGGGCGGCGACGGCGCTGGGGTATGTCGGGCTTGTGAACCAGAACCGGGTGTCGATCTCGCGGTTCGGACGCCCTGGCGACACGGGGCTTCGATCGCTCTCGGCGATCCGCGGGCGGGGCAACTTCAAGCGGCTGGCGTCGTTCATTCTTGAGGGTGTGGGGCCGCTGCCGCCGGATGTCAGGACCAAGGGCGAGGCGCCGGACTTCAATGACATGATGCGGACGCTGGCGCTGACGCGTCGGGGCAAGGGCGTGCTGATCCTGATCAGCGACGGGCTCTTCCGCGAAGGGTTTTTGCCGGGCCTGAACTTCCTGGCGGGCGACAGCTACGACGCGTACTTCGTGCAGATCCTCAGCCCCGACGAGCTGGACCCGACTTTGCAGAAGGACCGCGTGAGCGGGGATCTTCGGTTCACCGACTCTGAGACGGGGGCAGCTGCTGAGGTGACGGTTTCGGCCGACCTGATCAAGCGGTACCGGGCGAGGCTGGAGGCGTTTCTTGGGGACCTGGAGGCGGTCTGCCGCGCCCGGAG
>REET01000248.1 GCA_007694925.1 Phycisphaerales bacterium
CCCCCCCGCCCCCACACCCCACGCCCACCACCCCATCACCCCCCGCGCGCCAACTCCGCCCCCCGCGCCTTCGCCGCACGCAACGCCTCGACAACAGTCTCCAACATCCCCGAAGACTCCATCACTTCGATCGCCGCGGCCGTCGTCCCCCCCGGACTCGTTACCGCCCGGCGCAACTCACCCGGCGCCTCTCCTGACTTGTCCATGAGCCCCGATGCCCCCATGATCGTCTGACGAACGATCCGCTCGGCGGTCTCCTGGTCGAAGCCCATCCTCGCCGCAGCCGCCGCCATCGCCTCGGCCAGAAAAAACACATACGCCGGCCCAGACCCGGCGACCGCCGTGAACGCGTCCATCTGCTGCTCGCCGATCCGCACCACCTCGCCGATGGCCGAGAACAGCTTCTCGGCGAACGCGGCGTCCTCGTCCGACGCCCCGTCACCCGCCGCCACCGCGCTCATCCCCAGCCCGATCGACACCGGCGTGTTGGGCATCACCCGCACCACACGCAGCCCAGGACCGAGCGTCCGCTGCACCTTCCCAGACGGCGTCCCCGCCAGGATCGAGAGCACCGCACGCCCGGAATCCGACAAACGCCCGCCCAACTCCTCGCCGAGCCCCGCAAGCGCCTGCGGCTTGATCGCCAGCAGCACAACCCCACGCCCCCCAGCCCCCTCGATCTCCTCCAGCCGCTCGATCGCTTCAAGGGCGGTCGGCGCGACGTGCGCAAACCGCTCCCGCTTGGCCGCATCAGGATCGGCGACCACGACGCGTTCGGGATCGAGCGCCCCGCTCTCAACGCCCCCGGCGTAGATCGCCCGGGCCATGTTGCCCCCGCCGATCATCGCCAGCGCCGGCGCCGATCCCTGCTCGCTGCCCTTTGTTCCGCGCTTTTCGCTCATGGGGCGACAGTACTCCCCGCCGGAGGGGCCTGAGTCGATCTCCACCCTCGCCAGCGCCAACAATCACCCATGGCCTCGTTTTACACGCTGGATTTCGAAAAGCCCGCCACCGAAGTCGAACGCCGCCTCGCCGAGGCGCGCCGCAGGCTCGCCGACGCCGAGGCGAACCGCCTCCGTCCCCCGCCCTCCGCCCCGAGCCCGTTCCCGGCGCTCGATGAGGCCGAGGCCCCCGTCGATACCCCGGACCCGAGCCTGCTCCGGACCGAGATCGACGAACTCGCCGCAGAACGCAGACGACTCCTCGAAGCCGCCTACACCAACCTCAGCCCGTGGAACACCGTCCGCGTCGCCCGCCACCCCGAACGCCCACACTCCCGCGAGTACATCGACGCCTTCTGCCGCGACTTCTGCGAGCTCCACGGCGACCGGCGCTACGGCGACGACCCCGCCATCATCACAGGCTTCGGACGCATCGGCCCCCACAAGTGCCTCATCGTCGGCCACCAGAAGGGCCGCAACACCCAGGAAAAGCTCGCCTGCCACTTCGGCTGCGCCCACCCCGAGGGCTACCGCAAGGCGATGGCCAAGATGAAGCTCGCCGAGAAGTACGGCGTGCCCGTCGTCACCCTCGTCGACACCCCGGGCGCTTACCCCGGCCTCGGCGCAGAAGAGCGCGGCCAGGCCGAGGCGATCGCCGTCAACCTCCGCGAGATGTCGCGCCTCCGGGTGCCGGTGGTGAGCATCATCATCGGCGAAGGGGGCTCTGGCGGGGCGCTCGGCATCGCCGTCGCAGACCGTGTCGCCATGCTCCAGCACGCCTGGTACTCGGTCATCAGCCCCGAGGGGTGCGCCGCGATCCTCTGGAAGCAGGCGAACGAATCGACCAACCGAGCCGCGGCCGAGGCCCTCCGCCTCACCGCCGCCGACAACCTCCGCCTGGGGATCATCGATGACATCATCGACGAGCCGCTCGGTGGCGCCCACCGCGACAAGGCCGGCGCCGCCCAGCGCGTCGAGCGATGGATCGTCGACCAGCTCCAGGACCTCAAGACGATGGATGCGGACACGATTGTCCGCAAGAGGTACGACCGGTTCCGCAAGATCGGCGCGTTTCAGGACGCCGCAGTCGTCTGAAACCGAGGCCGGTATACGCGGAAATCCCTCCGGTAAGAACCGGGCGGATGGTATCCATCTTGACAATTCGTCCCCGTATCTGTACGCTCCCGCCGAATCTCGGGCGGGGTGAAGGGTTGTGTTTGGACTCTCCCGGCCGACCCGCCATAGGTGAGTCCGCACCGTGTCCAAAAAGAAGCCCACCACTCGCAAGAAGCCTCCCCAGAAAAAGGGCGCTTCTTCTGCGTCACCGAAGCCCGTGACAAAGAAACCGACAGGCCCGACCTCCAAGGCCGCGTCGAAGAAGAAGTCAGCTTCCAAAAAGTCTTCGGCGGGCAAGAAAACGGCCGTGAAGGGCGCGGGCCCAGCCAAGAAGAAAGCCGGCGCGAAGACCTCAGCCAAGAAATCGGCCGTTAAGAAAACGACGACCAAGAAGGCCGCAGTCAAAAAGACCGCGGCCAAGAAGCCTGCGCCGAAAAAGCCCGCCAAGACCACCTCCAAGAAGACTTCAAAGAAGTCCGAGACCAAGGCGGCCGCCCCTCCCGCGCCCGCCAAGCAGGAGCAGGCCGCCCAGAAGGACGACCCCAAGAACCGCAAGGGCATCACGGTCGTCCAGCAGAAGCGGTCGCGCCCCTCCCGGCCCAAGCAGACGACCAACTACGGCGCCGCCTCCGCCGGGCGGCTCAGCGGCCTGCCCCGCAAGCCCATGATCCCCTCGGGCCCCGACGCTCCGGCTCAGGCCAAGAAGGGCGCCAGCGAGGCCGACACCGGCCCCCGCAAGAGCCCGTTCAACAAACGACAGCTCGCCAAGTACCGCAAGGTCCTTTTGGAAAAGCGCGCGATCCTCGTCGGCGAGCTCAACGACCTCGAAGAGGGCGCCCTGCGGGGCTCGTCCGGCTCGCTCAGCCACCTGCCCCAGCACATGGCCGAGCAGGGCTCGGAGATGGCCGACCAGTCCCTCTCGCTCAACCTCGCCGCCACAGAGCGATCCCTCATCAAGGAGATCGACGAGGCGCTGCAGCGGATCGAGAACAAGACCTTCGGCGTCTGCGAGCTGACCGGCCGGCCCATCCGCCCCGAGCGCCTGGAAGAACTCCCCTGGACCCGCTACTCGATCGACGCCGCACGAGAGCTTGAGCGCAGGTCGATGCCCCGGTGACACCGGACCGGAATCCAAAGCCCGGGCCGTCCGGTCGGCCGTCCGCACTCACGGCCGAGACGCCGGCCCTGCGCAGCAAACGGGCCTGGGCCGTCTTCCTGAGCATCGCCGTCCTCGCCCTGATCGCCGACCTCTGGAGCAAGGACCTCGCCTTCCGGTTCGTCCACGATCGCCCGGTCGTCGTCGAGCGGGAGGCCGTGCTCGAACTCGGGCCGCGCCGACTCAACGAGATCATCGACGCCCAGACCGGGTATCGCGAGCCGGTCGTCGTCGTCCCCCACATCCTCGAACTAACGCTGGTGCTCAACCCCGGCGCGGTCTTCGGCATCGGCGCCGGGCAGCGCTGGATCTTCGTCTTTTTCACGCTCATCGCGATGGGCTTTGTCACCTGGGCCTTCGGCACATGGACGCACGCGAAACAGTGGCCCGCCCACGCCTGCGCCGGACTGCTGGTCGGGGGCGGGCTGGGCAACCTCTACGACCGCCTCGTCTTCGCCTGCGTCCGCGACTTCCTCCATCCCCTGCCCACAGCGACCATCCCGGGCACCGGCGGACGCCCCCTCTGGCCCTATGTCTCCAATGTCGCTGACGCGTTGCTGATTGTCGGGATCGTCGGGCTGGTGCTCTTTGCCTGGTTCGGCGGCCCACAGCCCGCCCGCGAACGCGTGAACTTCAGCGGCGACGCCCCGACCACAGACGCCCCCAACGAAGAAGGACGGCGGGGTGACAAAGACGCCGGGAACGATCAGGCGTAGCTCGTCGCCTTGGCCCGGATCTCGTCGATCACGCCCCGCACCTCCTCGGCCATCCGGGAGTTGGGGAACGACTCGATGATCCGCTCGCCGAGCTCGGCGGCGTGGCGCCAGCGACGATCGTGCACCGCCAGCTTGAACTGGGCCCCGAGGTTGTCGCGGGCCTTGCCGATCACGCCTCGGGCGACCTCTTCGTAGCGTTTGCCCTCCGCCTCGGTGAGGTAGGCGTCGAGCTCCTTGAGCAGGTTCATCGCGTCGTCGACGCGTTCTTCCTTGGCGGCCATGAGGAACCGCCGCTCAAGCTCGGACTTGTACTCGTGGCGGGCGCGGTGCACGCGGTGGCGGAGCCCGTCGACCTTGGGCGAGTCGGGGTAGAGGCGGATGATGCGTGCCGCCTCGACCTCGGCCGCGTCCCACCGGCGGGACTGGATGAGCTTCTCGACGCCCTCGATCGCCATCGGGATCCGCCGGTTCATCGACTCGAACCGGGCCGCCTCGATCTTCTCCCTGAACGCCTCGGCGTCGGAGCGGTAGCCGAAGCGTTCGGCGAGCTCCTTGATGAGCACCATCGCGGCGTCGTAGTCCTCGGCGAGGATGTCCTCCTGGATCGCCTTGCGGAGCAATTCACGCTCGTTGCGCCGGTTGAGCACCCTGCGTGCGTCCTCGCTGAGGGCCTGCTGGCGCACGAGCGAGTCCATCGCCTCGGTCAGTTTGTCGAGGTCGCGGGAGCTCCCGCCGCCCGAGAGGGTCAGGAGCAGGACCGGGGCGCACGCCCCGACGATCGCCAGGGCGAGCAGGCCGATCGCGAAGATCGTCAGGTCGCGTTCGAGCGCGCCGTAGCTGAGGACCGCGACAGCGACGACCGCCGCGGTGGCGAACATCCACACCGCAGCCTTCGGGCTGATCAGTTCCGAACCCCCGCCGTTGCCGGTGCTGGCCATCGTGTTGTCTCCGTGCTGGTGTGGGGGCGCACGACCGCCCCGTCGGCTCGGGACCGTTCCGGGGCGTTCAACTGCCCGGGGTCGGGTCCCCGCACTGTCGTTCAACGGGAACGAGGCAGAGGAATTGCAGCCCCTGGTCTTTGGCCCGGAACTGGTGCTCGTGGTCGGCGGGGATGTACACGACATCCCCGGCCTTGAGTTCTCTGTACGCCCCGCCGAGAAGGACCTCGCCCCCGCCGGACACGACGAAGACCTCGTGCTCGTAGTCGTGGGCGTGCCTGGGGGTGTGGCCCCCGGGCTCGACCTTGAAGCAGCGGAGGGCGAAGTTCGGCGCCCCGTCCTCGCGTCCGACCATCAACGCCATCGACGCGCCTTTGACCCCTTCCATCTGGACGGGGCTCATCGGGGTCTCGTTGATGTTGCGGATCAGCATGGCGGCTCCACTTCTGGCTCGCTGGTGATTGTACTACCCTCCGCCCGATGCCACCGGAAACCAACCCACTAGCCTCCCGCCCCCGCGTCGAGGGGGTCCCCCTCGGCCCGTTCCAGACCAACTGCTACCTGGTGTGGAACCCCGCCGAGGGCGGGGATCATCCCGAGTGCTGGATCATCGACGCGGGGTACGACCCCTCCCCGCTGCTCGCTCTGATCCGCAAGCACGGCCTCCGCCCGACACGCCTGATCCTCACCCACGCCCACGCGGACCACGTCGCGGGGGTCGGCGATGTGCTGTCGGCTCTGGGTGAGAAGATCCCGGTGATGCTGCATCCCGCAGAAGCTCGTTGGCTCAACGATCCGGCCCTCAATCTTTCTGAGGGCATGGGCATCCCCATCACGGCCCCGGGCCCGGACGAGCCGCTGAACGATGGCGACGAACTGACCCTCGGAAGCGAGACCTGGAAGGTGATCCACACGCCGGGCCACTCGCCCGGCGGGGTCACGCTTTACCACGCCGGGTCGAAGCAGGCGCTGGTGGGCGACACGCTCTTTGCCGGGTCGATCGGGCGGTACGACTTCCCGACCTCCGACGCCGCGGCTCTGGAAGATTCGATCAAGCGGAAGCTCTACGCCCTGCCCGACGAGACGGTCGTCTACCCCGGGCATGGGCCGACGACGACGATCGGCGAGGAAGCGGCGCACAATCCGTTCGTGCGTCGGGGCTGAAGCACGCTGCGTCCACAACAGGCAGGGCCGATGGCGAAGGATCCGCGCGACACCCCGGCGATGCGTCAGTTCTACGCGTTCAAGCGCGCGCACCCGGGCTGCGTGCTGCTCTTCCGCATGGGCGATTTCTACGAGCTGTTCGATACGGACGCCGTGGAGGTCAGCAAGGCGATCGGCCTGACGCTCACGCAGCGGTCGGCCGGGATGCCGATGGCGGGCGTGCCCCACCACCAGAAGGACATCTACATCAGGAAGCTGATCGACGCGGGCTTCCGCGTCGCGGTCGCCGACCAGGTGCAGGACCCCAAGGAGGCCAAGGGCGTTGTCGACCGGGCGGTGACCCAGGTCATCACGCCCGGCACGCTGATCGACGATTCGCTGATCGACGACGAGGCCTCGATCCGGCTGGCGTCGATCGCGTTTGCGGGCTCGGGCGACGACGGGCTCTGCGGCGTCGCGATCATCGACCCGGGCACGGGCGACTTCGAGGTCTTCGACTGCGCGGGCGACCGCCTCGGCGACGAGCTCGCCCGGCGCGGCGTGCGCGAGCTGCTCTACGCCGAGGTCGACGGGATTGACGGCCCGCCCCCGCGGGTGGCCCGAGCGGCCAGCGCCTGCGGCTCGGCGACCACCCCCCGCCCGGGCTGGCAGTTCCGACGCGACGAGGCCTTCGAAGCGATCAAGGCGCACTACAAGGTCAACACCCTCGCGGGGTTCGGCCTCGCCGACGACGACCCGGCGATCCCCGCGTGCGGGGCGGCGATCGCGTACCTCACCGAGACGCAGACGCCCGATCGACAGGGCGGGGCGACCCTGGCGCACCTGGCCCCGCCGCGGCGGGAGCCGGCGGGCGAGCACTGCCTGATCGACGCGATCAGCCTGCGGGCGCTGGAGGTCGAGCAAACGATCCGGGGCGGGTCGCTTGCGGGGTCGCTCTTGGGCGTGTTTCTCACGGGCTCGTCGCTGTGCAGGACGCCGATGGGCAAACGGACGCTGCGCGAATGGCTCAAGCGTCCCTTGGCGGTCGCCGAGCGTGTGCGCGAGCGCCAGGCGAAGGTCGGGACGCTGGTGAGCGACCGTCGCGTCGCGGCCGAGCTCGGCGAGGCCCTCGACGGCGTGCAGGATGTCGCTCGAATCGCCGGACGACTGGCCTTGGGCAGGGCGACCCCCCGCGACCTCGTCGGGCTGGGAACATCGCTGGTGCGGGCCGAAGCGATCGGGGCGGCGATCGAGCACACGCCGCCCCTTGAAGCCGAACGCCGCGCGCTGCTGGAGCTGGCCGAGAAGATCGGCCCTGTCGCCGAGCGGATCGAGCGATCGTGCGTCGAGTCGCCCCCGGCGCACCTGCGCGAGGGCGGGCTGATCCGCGAGGGTGTGGACGCCGGCCTCGACGAGGCCCGTTCGCTGCAGCACGACGCGGGGGCGTGGCTGGCGGAGTACCAGCAGAAGCTGATCGAGGAGTTCGACCTGCCCTCGCTGAAGGTCGGGTACAACAAGGCCTTCGGGTATTACATCGAGCTGCCGGCGGCGCAGGCGAGGCGGGCCCCAGACCGGCTGACGCGCAAGCAGACGCTCAAGAACGCCGAACGCTACATCACGCCCGAGCTCAAGGAGTTCGAGGACAAGGTGCTGACCGCCGAAGCTCGCGCGATCGAACGCGAGCAGGCGCTCTTCGCCTCGATGTGCGAGGAGGCGTCGAAGGTCGTTCGGGAGCTGACGGCGTTCGCCGAGACCGCCGCGGCTCTGGACGCGGCGCTCGCGCTGGCCGACCACGCCGACCGGCACGGGTGGGCCCGCCCCGAGATCCTCGAAGTCGACACGCTGAGCATCATCGACGGTCGCCACCCGGTGCTCGAACAGTCGATGGGGCGCAATTTCGTGCCAAACTCCGTCGATCTGGCGGTGGGCGATGCGTCGAGAAAGAGCGCAAACGATGCGTCGCGGGCGACGCTCGCGCTCATCACCGGCCCGAACATGGCCGGCAAGAGCACCTTCATCCGTCAGACGGCGCTGCTCGTGCTCCTCGCACAGGCGGGCTCGTTCGTGCCCGCCTCTGCGATGTCGCTGGGCGTGCGCGACCGGATCTTCACGCGCGTGGGGGCCGACGACGCGCTGCACCAGGGACAGAGCACCTTCATGGTCGAGATGACCGAGACGGCCAACATCCTCAACCACGCG
>REET01000199.1 GCA_007694925.1 Phycisphaerales bacterium
GGTCGGTCAGCCACGCCGGGGTCGAAAGCTCGACGCCGGGCAGCAGGTTCACCGTCGCGAGCGCCGGCATCAGCACGCGGTTGATCAGCCCGTGCTCGGCGTTGAAGAGCCAGAGCCAGATCATCGCCGCGGCAACGATCGGCACCAGCGTCGGCACAAACACCGCAGCACGCCACAACCCGAGAAACCTCACATTCTGGTTCAGCAGCCACGCGATCAGCAGGGCGAGCACCGTCCCGATCGGCACCGCGAACACGGCGTAGATCACCGTGTTGAACACCACCTTCCAGAAGACCTCGTCGGCCATCAGCCGCCGGTAGTTCTCCAGCCCGATGAAGACCGGCTTCTCGATCAGCGGGTACTGCGTCAGGCTGTAGTACAGGCTCATCGAGACCGGCAGCACCATGAACGCCAGGAACCCGAAGACCCAGGGCGAGATCCACAGGTACCCCGTCAGATCGTCGCGGCGCTGTGCGGCACGCGCCCGTTGCAGGTCGTCGCTCACGCCCGGCCCTCCAGCGGGGGCAGGCCCCGGCGCTCGCGGTTTTCTGCGGCACGGTCCAGCGCCGCCTGCATCCGTCGCTCGATCCCCTGCAGCACGCGCTCGGGCGTGTCGGACAGCCGCCAGATCCGGTCGAACCCGGCCTGGAACTCCGCCCGGTACTCCGGCCACAGCCTCGTGCGTGGCTTGGCGAACGCCCGCTCAGAATTCGCGATCGCCTCGTGCACGCGGATCATGCGGTTGGGGTGCTCGGCGATAAACTGCTCGTCCTCGGCGATGCGCCGGAAGGGCAGGCTCTTGCCGTGGGCGGCGGCGAGGCGGCGCTGCACATCTCTCCGCTGCGTGAACGCGACAAACTCGAACGCCTCTCTCGGATGCTTCGCGCCCGAAGGCACCACGAGCATGTCCGCCTCGATCATGCCGACCGGCTGCGCGTCGTCGACGAGCGGCCCGTCCATGGGCAACGGGACCGCCGCGTAATCGAACTCGGGCCTGAACCGGTTGATCACATTGGACAGAAACGACCCGTGCAGCGAGCTCGCCACCCGCCCCATGAGCAGCGGCTGCTCCTGCGAGAAGTAATTGCCGAAGCCGGACTGAAAAGTCGAGAGCCGCCCAGGCCCCCACTTCTCCGGATAGCTCCGCACCCACTCGTACGCACGGACATTCTCTGGCGAGGCCGTGGTCGCGCGGTCGGTGCTTTCGTCGTACAGCCTCCCGCCGAACATGTGCCCCCAGATGAACGGCCACCACCCCGGCTCGGTCGGCAGGAAGCCCGACCGCACCACGCGTCGCCCGGCGCCCTCGCCCTCGACAACGGTCAACGCGTCGGCGACGCGGTCGAGCTCCTCAATCGTCCTCGGCGGGCGGTCGGGGTCGACGGGCAACCCGGCGCTCCTCGCCTCGCGGAACAGGCCCCGGTTGTAGTAAAACGCGATCGTCGAGGTCGTCGAGGGCAGGCCCCACACACGCCCGGTGTGCCGGCAGAGATCCCACACGCGCGGGGCGTACGCCTCGCCCTCGATCCCCCACTCCTCAAGCAACCCGTCGAGCGGCTGGATCGCCCCCGTCTCGCCGAACAGCGGGAGCGCGTGGTTCCACAGCCCGATCAGGTCCGGCGGGTCGCCCCCCGCGATCGCGACCATCGACTTCTGGTCGATCCCGCTCATCGTGAAGTAGCGGACGAAGATGTTCTTCTCGGCCCCCACCGTCCCGTTGAACTCGTCGACCACCGCCTGCATCGCAGATGCCTCGTGCCCCGTCCACTTCTCCCAGTAGTCGACGATCGTCCGCCCGCGAGCGGCCGGGTCGGGCCTGGGTCGGTACAGCACGGCGTACCCGAGCCCAGCGGCGGCGAGCAGCCCGATCGCCGCCCGACGCGTGATCGCCTTCGCTCCGACGCCGTCCTGTTGGTGACCTTCGGCCAACGCTCGCTCCGGACACGCACCGCTCGCGGACGCACGCTCCAACCGCGTCACTCTCGCCTCTGGCGTGCGCCCTGTCAATCCGGGCCACGGCCCGCGCCGAACCCCATAGCTCGGCACAACAATGCCGAGATCAACACCCGTCGACTCCGGATTGGCCTCCGGCGCCCTTTGAGCCCCAACGCAAGGACACCGACATGAACAATCGCATGGACACCAACACCCCGCACCCGCCGCCCCCAGACCGCTTCGAGGTCGAGAAACCGGACGACGCGTGGCGGAAAGAGCTCTCCCCGGAGGCCTACCGAATCACCAGGCGGGGCGGCACCGAGGCCCCCTTCACGGGCGAGTACACCGACACCGAGACCCCGGGCGAGTACCGCTGCGTCTGCTGCGATCAGGTGCTCTTCGGGGCGGGCGAGAAGTTCCACTCCGCTTGCGGGTGGCCCTCGTTCTCCGCCGCGGCCGGCGAGAAGAACATCGCCGCGAAAACCGACAGCTCCCACGGGATGGTCCGCACCGAGGTGCTCTGCAGCCGCTGCGGCGCCCACCTCGGCCATGTCTTCAACGACGGCCCGCCCCCCACAGGCCTGCGCTACTGCATCAATTCCGCGGCGATCCGTCTGGTTCCCGCGTCTCAGCGCGACGCCGACCGCTCGTGATCGAACCCGCGGCCCACCCGGCCAGGCGCAGCGACTCGACCAGCACCGCCCCCAACAGCGCCAGCGGCACAACCACAACCAGCCAGACCGCCCCGGCAAAGGCCAGCCCCGAGGGTGTCCGCGCGAGCGACCCCTCGTCAGCGCCCATCAGTACGGGGATCACCAGCACAGCCGCGCAGGCCGCCAGCCCCCCTCGCCAGACCCAAGGCTTGCGCCACTGGCCGACCCGCCAGCACGCCCAGAGACACCACAGCGCGCCCGCCCCCACGAGCGACCAGACAAGCAGTTGCTCGTTCACCTGTCCCCCCGCTCGCCCGATGCGGCCCGCGGGCGCAGCTCGACCTTGTGCGGGAAGGACTCGCGGACAGACTCGACCCGCATCGGCACGCGGACCAGACGCCCCTCTCTGAACAGCGGCCACTGATCCGTCGCGTTCTCGCTCCCCAGCCAGCCGTCCTGCCCGCCGACCATGACGAAGTAGTTCTCGTCCTCATCGGCAAGGTCGGTCACAAAGCGGGCGTTGGCGCCGAAGGTCGTCTCGTGGACCTTGTTCGTGATGCTGTGGGCGCTCTTGAGGACCGTCGACGACGAGCCGTCGATCGGGTAATCCCCAAAGCGGAACTGCCCGCCCACCAGCGGGAGCCTGCGCATCGGGTGGCCCATCACGAAGCGGTGCATGTCGCCCCAGACCATGCCGTCGCGCATGTCGCGCGACGCGCGGACCAGCGCCCGCGTCATCACCGAGTCGTCGATGTACCCGTCCTCGGCGTCCTCGGCGACCCAGTCGTGCACCGCGACCGAACGCCGCAGATGCTGGGTGATCTCGGGGCCGTAGCGGGGCTCATAGACCATCTCGATGATGTGGTGCAGGACCAACTGGTACGCCGCGGCTCCGGAAGACTCCGCCCGGTACCACCCGTCCCACGCCTCCATCGCGTCGACGAGGCGTGTCCGCTGGGCATCAAGCCTGCCCTCGCTGGGCATCTTCCTGATCAGCGTGAGCAGTTGCTGCGCCGCCTTGTGCGACGCCTCGGAGTAGGTGTCGAGCTGGATGTCGGCGAGTTCGTCGAGCGTGATCGATCGCCCGTTCCACAGCCGGTCGGAGATCCGGTCGAACCGGTCGTTGGCGTTGCCCGACACGCTCACGCGAGGCGAAGTCCGCACGGGCGTGTTGTTGGCGGACACAAGGAAGCCCATATCGGGGTTGATCGCGTGCGGCAGTTCCGTCGAGAGGATCTCCCCGTTCCACGCGTGGTCCGGATTGAAGGGGTCGGCGAAGAGCCCGTTCTCGGCGATCCGCCCCGCCGCGGGCGAGAACGACATCGCCAGCACCTGCCCGATGTTGCCCGCCTTGTCGGCGTACAGGAAGTTCTGCCCGCTGACGGCGTAGCTCTCCCAGGCGGTGCGGAACTCCTCGAAATCGCTCGCCCGCATCACCTTCAGAAACGCTGTCAGCTCATCGCTGGGCTCGTGCCCGCGCCACTTCAGCGCCGTTTTGGGCAGGTTCAAAGATCGGAACAGCGGCGACTCGGAGACCACGGGGCCGAACGGCGACTCGGTGATCGTGATCTCGCGGTCGTTCCACCATCGCACGCGGATCGTCTCGGTCCGCGTGGTGAACTCTTCTTCGGGCAGCGACGAGACATCGTACATCGCGCTGCTCAGCCCGAGCATGTTCGTCCCGCCCCACGCGATGTTCTCGTTGCGCCCGATCACGATCGCGGGCACGCCCGGGATCGAAAATCCGACGGCAGACCCGCCCGGCGAGCTATAGCCGATCACCGACCAGAGCGGCGGGATCTGCATCCCCACATGCGGATCGCTCGCCAGCATCCCCGCGCCCGACGCCGTCCGCGAGCCGGCGACCGCGAACGCGTTGCTCCCGACGCGCGAGACGCCCATGATCGCGTCCAGCGGCGTCGCGTCCATCGGCCCGAAGCTGGCACGCCCCGCGTCGTGGAAGCCCCGCAGCCGGGCGCTGTACTCCTCGAAGCCCGGGCGGTCACGCAGGGCCGCCATGCTGTACCAGAGCGCCAACGAGACATCGGCCGAGCCCAGCCGCCCGATCGCGAGCACATCGGCGACCGTCCAGTCCTCGGTGCCCGACAGGCCGATGATCCGCAGCTCGATCGGCGCCGTTGCGAACCGGCGCCGGTAGTCGTTGATCCCCTCGACATACCGCTGCGCCCAGGCGCGGGTCTCGGGGTCCATCGTCTTTTCGATCTCGGGGACCGCCGTGGTCAGGCCGATCGCACGGATCGACGCGTCAAGAAAGACCGCCGGAGGGCCGAAGAGCTCCGCCAGCCGCCCCTGCGACAGGTGGCGCATCAGCTCCATCTGCCCCATCCGCTGATGGGCGTGCACCACACCCATCAGGTACGGCACATCCTCGTCGTGCGAGGCCTCGATGAACGGGTGCTGGTACTCGTCGAACCAGAGCGTCGCCTCGCCCCGCAGGTCGTACTCGCCGTTGGGCAGCTCCCGCACACGCTCGGCCGGCGCGGCGCTCATGCCGATCGGCGGCACGCTCGCGCAGCTCGAGAGCCCGACAACGAGCCCGACGCCCGCGAGCACCGGCCCAACAACGAGCACGCCCGTCATCAGCCCGAGGGCCTTCCTGTAGCGTCCCTGTGATGGTCTTTGTTTCACGCTCAAGCTTTCGCTTCCCGCTGGCGGCGGATGCCGACATCCCCACGGGGATGTTCGGGTTTGTTCGGAGTATTCAACGCGCCGATGCTGCCGTAAATCGACCAGACGCCCGGATTATTCGTTGGCACTGCCGATCCCGGGTGCTTTCCAGCGGACATCCGGATCACGATCGTGCCTCACGCACCCCTGGAGGCATTCTCACGCGGACCGATCTCGATCCGGACATCTGGCCCGTCCGCTGGGAGGGCATGTTCGGAGCGTCCCGCGAAGGGGTGCCTGTGCTCGTGGTACGATGGCCCCGAGGCCGGACGGGCACAGGGCTCGGGCCTCGGAGGAATCATGCACCAGATGAAATTCCGTTCTGTGTTGTCGGCCGCGCTGTTCGCCCTCGTCCTGACGCTCGCGCCCCCCGCCCCCTGTCAAGCCCAAACCCAGTACGCCCTCAGCGAGTCCTTTGACGGCGGCGCCCTCGATATCGAGGCGACCACCATCGATGGCGATGTCATCCACCTCGCCCCCAGGGCGACCTGGACCATCCACCGCTACGCCAACCGCTTCCGCTGGGTGAACTTCCGGATCAGCGGCGTCGAAGGCCGCACGCCCGAGTTCCGCGTCACCGCCTCGGGCTTCCTCGGCTCGCTCCGGGGCCACCGCTTCCTGTACCGCGAGAACCCCACCGACCCCGACAGCGAGTGGCGGTTCTTCGATCGTGGCGACGTCGATCGCGACAACGACCTCTACATCTTCACCAACGACCGCCCCTTCGCCGCAGACGAGGTCGAGGTCGCCTGGTCGGTCACCTACCCCGTCTCCCGAGCGAGCTCGCTGGTCGAGGAGCTCGGCCGCACGCGCTTCGTCACGCCCACGCCCTCCTCCGACGATCGTCTCATCGTCGGCAAGTCGCTCGGCGGCACAGACGAGTTCGGACGCGAGATCCCGCAGCTGCCCCTCTACGGCTTCCGCCTCGCTGACGACGAGGGACCGGCCGAAGGCGCCGAACGCCAGACGATCGTCGTCATCAGCGGCGTCCACTCCAGCGAAACCGTCGGCAACCACGCGCTGGAAGGCTTCCTGAAGTTCCTGGTCTCCGACGAGCCAGAGGCCGCACGCCTCCGTTCGATCGCCGAGTTCTTCGTCTACCCGCTGGTCGACCCCGACGGGCGTTACGGCGGGCGCTTCCGCAACAGTCACGAGGTTCCGACCGAGGACATGAACCGCCACTGGCATCAGCCAGAAACCTTCACCAACCTCCGCAAGCTCCGCCAGGCGATCCTCACCGACACCGGCGGTCGCGCGGACATCCTCTTCGACTTCCACGGGATCTCCAACCAGGGCAACGACTTCGTCTTCACGCTCGAAGCCTTCGCCGAGACCCCCTTCATGCAGGCGCTGGAGGCCCGCACCGGCATCGGCCCCCGCCCCTCCGACGGGCACCCGGGCATGGCCCGCATCTACTTCGCCCGCGACGACAGGCTCGGCCTGCGCGAAGCGTACACCCCCGAGTTCGCCCCACGCTCAGGACGCACCAGCGAGGAACTGCAGGCTATCGGCCGTCAGTACGCGCTCGCCCTGCTCGACGCCCTGATCGAGCACCAGCAACGGCCCGCGGACGAAGCGGAAATCGAAGCCGACGCGGCGGCCGAAACGATCTCCTCGCACTGACCGAGGACACGCTCTGCCGCGATTTTTCCGGACCTCTTACGCGTCGGCCACGGGGCCGACGCGTTGTCATGCAATTGCGTCTCTGTCTCAGTTTGCAACTGAGACAGAATCTCGCAAACTCGCGACCGCTTCTGTGCGAAACTATGTATGGAGCGGCGCAGACCGAAGCGCCACGGATTTCGCAAGGAGGTCCACCATGATGCAGATCACCGACGGCCAGTGCGGCAAGTGCGCCCACTTCGGCGAAGACCACCCGCAAGACCCCAAGCTCGTACAGATCCGCGTCAGCGGCAAGGCCCCCGAGGACCTCGTCGAGGACTGCGGGCACCCGCAGCACGCGGGCCTGAACCTGAAGGTCACGCCCATCAGCGGCTGCGCCGGGTTCACCCCCGCCAAGGTCGCCTGAGCGGGTTGGCCGAGTAGGGCCGCGGGCGCACGCCCCGGCGACAACAACCCGTCACGAGGTCAGCGACGCGTCATGGGCGTCCTCGGGCAGGTGGATCTCCACCGGCTCGGCGGGCGCGACAGCGCGTCGCTGTTTTTCTGCGCCCGACCGCTGGCGGATCCAACCGCTGATGCGCTCCCGCTCGCCCCCCCAGGCGTCCGAGGCTCGCAAGGCAAGGAAGCTCCGGAACATCGCCAGCAGCAGTTCGTCCAGCCGCCGGATCATCGCGAGGCGTGCTTCGAGGCGGTCGCCCGCCTCGGTCATCGTCGCTTCTTCTTCCTCGGTGGGGCGGGGCAGCGTGACGCCCGAGACCAGCCACCGGTCGGCCTGGAAGCTCAGCGTGTACTGGCGGTCGTGCTCGGCGAGGATCAGCCCGGCCCGCCGGGGCCACTTGCCGACCTGCAGGGCCCTGGCCGCCTCGGGCATGCGGACCGGGGCGATGCCCTCCTCGGTCGAGGTGAGCGTCTGCTTGCCGGTAAAGCCCCAGGCGCACTCCATCTCCAGCAGGCGGTCCATCGCGAGGGCGACCTCGGTCACCGCCCCCGACTCGTCGACGACTTCGAACCTGCCACCCCCGTTTTCGCAGCGGCACCAGAGCCAGAGCAAAAACTCGTTGCCCAGAAAGTCCGCCGGTTCGACGCTCGCCCAGGGAACCTCCGGGCGGTCGGGGTCGATCGCGTCCTCGCCCGGCGAGCGCCCGGCGGGGGGATCGACAAAGCGGGTGGGGCGCATGTCTTCGAAGCGCCGGTCCAGGCCCTTTGACGCGTAGTAGTCGGCCGC
>REET01000188.1 GCA_007694925.1 Phycisphaerales bacterium
TAGTCGAGGCCGGCGGGGAGCTCGATGTCGACGACGACGCCTGTGACATCGGCGGGGCTGGGGTTGACGACATTGAAGGTGATGGTGGTGTTGTCGCCGATGCCGATGTTGCTGGGATCGGCCGAGCCGAGGATGCGGACATCGAAGGGCTCGGGCGGCACGGCGCGCCGGACGGCCAGGGCGCCGATGACGGTGGTCTGCGTGAGGCCTTCCCAGTTGAAGGTGATGGTGCCCGTCGAGCTGCTGGTGGTCTCGAAGGCGAGGTCGTCCCAGACCTGGGTGTCGTTGGAGACCTGGTCGTTGATGACGAAGCGGGCGGTGCCCGAGGGCTTGGCCTGGGGGAATGTGAAGGCGTTGATGGTGTCGCCGTCGCTGACGCTGACGGCCTGGTCGATGACGCTGGTGGTGCGGTAGGCGACGAACCAGTACTCGTAGGGCGTGTTGGCGTCGAGGCCGGTGATTTCGACGAAGAACTCGCCGCCGGACCGGAAGCCGTAGCCGCTCATGCCCGAGAGGTCGTAGCTGTGCTGCGGGACAGCGTCGGGGTCGAGCGTTGCGGTGGAGAGGTAGACGAAGCCGCCGGAGGCGCCGCCGCCGAAGTTGATCCCGACGGGGGTCGAGACGCCGGTGTCGTCGAAGACATTCGAGAGCGTGCCGTCGGCGCTGGAGATCCGGTTCCAGTTCTGCGGATCGGGCGTTGTGGACGCGGCTGTCGTCCAGTTGAACCCGATCAGGTTGTCTGTGGCGAGCGTGGTGCCCGCCGCGGCGGCCAGGACCGCGCCTGCGGCCATGGCTCGTGTCAGTCTGCGTGCTGTGTGTGACATCTCTGTGATTCCTCCGGGGGGTTGTCAAAAACGACATGACTCACCCGAGCGCCTTGCTCGGGCTTCTGAATACTGAAACGGGATTGTCTCGGTCTGTTCACGAGTTTCTTGGGATGTCCAAGATAGTGGAAATGCTGTGTTGCGTCAATAGTCGGTGTCCGTGTTTTTGCCCTGATTGCACGCTTGCACGCGCACCGCCGGTGTTCGGTGTGCGACTCGTGTGTGTCGGGGTTGGATCGCGCCTCACGCTGCTTCGGCGATGATCGGGCGCGCAGCGCGCTCGTTCTGCGCGGCGTGATGCGCGATCGTTATCGGCGAGATCGCGGACGAATCGCGTCGGCGTCACGGGAGCCGGTGTGTCCTGGGGACCTCGGCGTCTTGTGGTGGGCTCGCGGCTGGCGGCGACGCCGGTTGCTGGGGGGCGGGGGGCGGTCTGGCGGCGTCGGGAGCGGGCCCCGCGGTTCCTCCTATAGTGCCCGCCCGGGTGAGTGGGGGGCCCGTGTTCGGTAGAGCAACATCCGGAGCCAGGAGCGAATCGCGTGGCAGAGAAGAACTACGACATGATCGTCATCGGCGGGGGCCCGGCCGGCTATGTCGGCGCGATCCGGGCGGCCCAGCTGGGCTACAAGGTCGCCATCGTCGAGCGGGCCAAGCTCGGGGGCGTCTGCCTGAACTGGGGCTGCATCCCCTCCAAGGCGCTGCTCTCCAACGCCGAGCTGATGGAGAAGCTCCACGAGAAGGAGCTGTGGGGTCTGAAGATCAAGGGGGAGATCGGCTTCGACTGGGACCAGGTCATCGGGCGCAGCCGCGAGGTCGCGGGCAAGCTCAACAAGGGTGTTGAGTACCTGATGAAGAAGAACAAGATCGACCACTTCGTCGGCTCGGCGAAGCTGGTGCAGGCGGCCAAGGGCGGCAAGCCGTGCAAGGTCGAGGTCTACGACTGCAAGGTGCAGGAAGAACTGACGAGCGCACCGGCCGAACCCGCGGCCAAGGTCCGCGAGACGCTGACGGGCAAGTATGTGCTCGTCGCGACCGGGTCTGTGGCGCGCGACCTGCCCTTCGCCAAGTTCGACGGCGACCGGATCTGGGGCGCCCGCGAAGCGATGTACAACAAAGAGATGCCCAAGAAGCTGATCGTCGTCGGCGCGGGCGCGATCGGCATGGAGTTCGGCTACTTCTACAAGCAGTTCGGGACCGAGGTCACCGTCGTCGAGATGATGGACCGCGTCCTGCCCGTCGAGGACGACGATGTCTGCAAGGCGATGGAGAAGGTCTACAAGAAGCAGGGCATGAACTTCAAGCTCGGCTTCATGACCACCGGCGTCGAGAAGACCAAGAACGGCGTGAAGGTCACCATCTCGCCCGTCAAGGACGGCAAGCCCGACGAGAGCAAGAAGGAAACGCTGGAGGCCGACCGCGTGCTCCTGGCCATCGGCGTCAAGGGGCGGTACGACGGCCTGTTCGACGAGTCGCTCGGGCTGAAGACCGAGAAGGACCACATCAAGACCGACTACAAGCCGGGCGATCTCGACCAGGGCACGATCGACTACAAGACGAATCTCGAGGGCGTGTACGCCGTGGGCGATGTGATCGGCCCGCCCTGGCTGGCGCACGTCGCCAGCGAGGAGGCGATGCTCTGCGTCGAGCGGATCGGTTGGAAGGACAAGAAGCTCGACCACGAGCCGATCCCCCTGGATTACTCGGTGATCCCCGGGTGCACCTACTGCCACCCGCAGGTCGCCTCGGTGGGCTACACCGAGCGTGCGCTGAAGGAGAAGGGCCTGAAGAAGGGCGAGGACTACGAGGTCGGCAAGTACCCGTTCACGGCGCTGGGCAAGGCGATCGCGTCCAACCACACCGACGGGTTCGTGAAGCTCATCAGGGGTTTGCCGCGGGGCGAGATTCTCGGGGCGCACATCATGGGCGACCAGGCGACGGAGCTGATCGCCGAGCTGAGCCTGGCTCGCCGCCTGGAGGCGACGACCGAGGAGCTGATCGTGACGGTGCACGCGCACCCGACGATGCACGAGAGCGTGCGCGAGGCGGCGCTCGCGGCGGAAGGGCGCGTCATCAACGCGTAGGCGGTGCACCGCACGGGTTTGTGCGCAATAGAGCGATGATCCAACGCCCCCGGCCGGTGCCGGGGGCGTTTTTCTGGGCGGGGTGGTACAGTGTGCTGTGCGTCCCGCGGGCCGCGGGGCTGAAGGAAAGAAGGAGGCGACACCATGTCCGTGAAGGTGACATTTCTGGGCCACTCCGGCGTGCTGCTCGAGGGCGGGGGCGCCCGCGTGGCGATCGACCCATTCCTCAACGACAACCCGGTCGCGACGATGAAGGCCGACGAGCTGGAGTGCGACGCGGTGGTGATCACCCACGGGCACGAGGACCACATGGCCGACGCCGTGCCGATCTGCAAGAAGAACAAGGCGACGCTTTACGCGGCCTACGAGATCTGCGGGTACGCGCAGGAAGAGGGGCACGAGAAGTGCGAGCCGGGCAACCCCGGCGGGAAGATCAAGACGCCGTTCGGGTATGTCGCGTTCACGCAGGCGTTCCACTCGTCGAGCTTCAAGGGCCGGTACATGGGGATGCCCTGCGGCGTGGTGGTCAACATCGGGGGCGTGACGCTCTACCACATGGGCGACACCTCGCTGTTCGGCGACATGAAGCTGCTCGGGGAGATTTACAAGCCCGATGTCGCGTTCGTTCCCGTGGGCGATCGGTTCACGATGGGGCCTGAGCTGGGCAAGCGGGCGGCGGAGCTGGTGCGTCCGAAAATCGCGGTCCCGGTGCATTACAAGACCTGGCCGCTGCTGGCCCAGGACATCACGGCGTTCCGGCCCGAGGGGGTGCAGGTGCGGGCGCTGGAGCCGGGCGAGACGATGACCGTGGGCTGACAGACTGGGCTTTTGCGAGATAGCGCTTGCGTCGGCGCGGGTGTTTGTGGGACAATCGCGATCGTGTTGGGGCGGGCTGGAGTTTGTGCGTATGTCTCGAGACAAAGCTCGTGCAGTTCGTCGCGTGGCCGCCCCGGCGCTGCGTCTTTGCTCCGCTGTTGCCGTGCTCGCGGTGTTCGGGGCGTCGGCCGCCGCGTCGCCCGACCCCGAGCCCCGCGGTGCGGTCGAGATCCCTGTTGAGATGGACGATGTGCCGACGCTCGCGTTCACGACGATGGGGCAGCTCATCTCCAGCCCCGGCCCCATCGAGAGCACCGGGTGCGACCGCATCGCGAGCTACACCACGGCGAATTTCTCCGGCAGCGGGCAGTTTCTCGTGCAGGCGGGCTTTGCGCAGGGCGAGATCGCCGCCGCGAGGTACCAGCTCACCGCCGCGGATTTCCCGATCAAGATCAACCAGATCGAGGTGATCGTTGCGACGAGCAGCGCGACGGTGCAGACCATCACCGAGTGGAGCATCCTGGTCTGGGACGGTCCTCCGGGCGGGCCGGCGACCTACGAGTTCAGCTCCGACGATCTGATTCTGCCGCACATCCGGCTCGGCCCTGGGACGGCGGCGGTGAACCTGCAGCTGCAGGTGGATCCGAACGACCCCGAGCAGATCGTGATCCTCGACACTCGGAACACCCAGTCGTTCACGATCGGATTCCGGATCGACGCGCACCACCAGCCCTCGTCAAACCCGTGCCTGACCGCCCCGTCTTCGAGCCAGAACGCCTTCCCGGTCGTTGACACCGACGGGCTGTCTTCGCTGCAGGGCAACTGGCTGTTTGCGCTGGACTGCGGATCGTTCGGCTGCCCGCCCAACGGGGGGTGGACGACCTTCGGCAATCTGCTGCCGGTCTTTTGCCGCCCGAGCGGGGACTGGGTGATGCGAGCCAACTGGCAGCGGATCGACTGCCAGCCCGGCGTGGGCGCGTGCTGCTATCTCGACGGGAGCTGCGCGACGGACTTCCAGCAGGACTGCGACGCGGTCGGCGGGACCTACCAGGGCGACGGCGTGAAGTGCTCGGAGGTCAACTGCCCGATCCCGCGCGGCGCGTGCTGCAACCCCGCCGGCGGGTGCGCCGACGACCTGACCGAGGCGCAGTGCGTCGGCTTCGGAGGCGTGTGGGCCGGCGCGGGCACCTTCTGCCCCGACGCATGCCTCGACCCCTGCCCGGCCGACCTCAACGGCGACGGCGTGGTCGACGCCGACGACTTCTTCCTGTTCCTGCAACTCTTTGCCGACGGGGACCCGGCCGCGGACATCAACGGGGACGGCGTGATCGACGCAGACGACTTCTTCGGGTACCTCGGGCTGTTCGCCGACGGGTGCTGAAGAAGGTCCGGATATCGGCCTGTGCATAGCGCCTGAAGACGCCCGCTCCCGCCCGTTGATCGGGCGTTGGCGGGCGTCTGTCTGATTCTGCGGCCTGGGCGGGTTGTGCGGGGCGGCGAAGGCTTAGGAGGGGTTGGGATCCGGCGCGGTTTCCTGTATGCTTGGCCGTGGTCTATTTTCGGCTCTGTGTCTCGTGAAGGAGAAGACGGTGCAATCACGACGAGCTATGCGTCTTGCGCTGATCGCGTGCGCCGGGTTTACGGCGTCGGTTTCGGCCCAGATGGATCCGCTGCCGAGTCACTTTGTGCCGGCCGCGGTCGATTCGGGCGTTGTGACGCACTCGGGGCTGGGCGGGGGGCCGGAGGTGGTCTTCTCGGCCGAGGTCTTCGTGCCCGACGCGCTCTGGCTGCGCCTGTACTTCGACGAGGCGGAGCTCGCGGGTGTGCCCGGGATCGACGGCTCGTACCTGAAGATCCATTCGCTCGAGGACGGCGCGGTGCAGCGTCTCGACGGCGTGCATGTGCAGAACTGGAGCATGAGTTCGGCGTACTTCAACGGCGAGACGGTGTACATCGAGCTCTGGGCGTACCCCGAGACCGGCCCGAACCGGCTGGTCGTGCGTGAGGCCGAGGCGGGCGAGCAGGACGGGCCGGCGATCCGATCGATCTGCGACGGGCAGGACGACCGCGATCTGGCGCACGACCCGCGTGTCGGGCGGATCTCTTCGGGGTGCACCGCGTGGCTGATCGACCACGGCGGCAGCGCCAACCGGATGCTGACCGCCGGTCATTGCATCGCCAACAACGCGACGGGGCGTGTGATCTCGTTCAATGTGCCGCTGTCGACCTCGTCGGGCGGGTTCCGCGCGCCGCCCCCGGAGTACCAGTACCCGGTGCAGCCGGACTCGATCCAGAGCAACGGCAGCGGCGGCGTGGGCAACGATGTGGCGACCTTCCAGGTGCATGTGAACTCGAACACCGGTCTGGCGCCGCGGGTGGCGCAGGGCGCGGCGTTCGAGCTCGCCGCCGCGGCGCCGCCGGCGAACAACCAGGAGGTCCGCGTGACGGGGTTCGGCGTGCGCGACGCGAATTTCCCGCAGATCCCGCAGGAGTGGAGCCGCACGCAGAAGACACACACCGGCCCGCTCACCTCGCGGGGCGCGACCTGGCTGCGCTACCGCCCGGATACGACCGGGGGCAACTCCGGCTCGCCGGTGATCCTCGAGTCGACGGGGCAGGCGATCGCGATCCACACGCACGGGGGGTGCAACGCGACGGGCGGGGCCAACGCGGGCTCGGCCATCGAGCATCCGACGCTGCAGGGGTACCTGGCCGACCCGCAGGGGTTCAGCGTGCCGTATGTCGCGTTGGACTGCCTGCAGACGATCTTCGCCAGCGACAACGGGGGCGATACGGGCGGGGCGGTGTACTTCGATGTGCAGATCGCTTCGGCGCCGGTCTTCGTCCGCGCGATCGAGCTGAACACGGGTTCGGAAAGGTCGACGGAGTTCGGTGTGAGCGTGTACCGCACCGACGGGAGCGCCGAGGGCCGCCAGACCGATCCGAGCGAGTGGACGCTCGTCGGCCAGGGCTGGGGTCTTGCGACGGGCCAGGACAACCCGACGCGCGTCGTGCTCGACACGCCGTTCGCCCTGGACGCCAACAGCTCGTACGGGCTGGCGATCGTGCTCGATGGCGCGTCCCACCGCTACACCATCGGCGACGGAACCAACGAGCAGTACAGCAACAACGACCTGGCCCTCACCGCCGGCTGGGCGACCAACGGCGCGTTCTCGGGCAGCGTCTTCGGGCCCCGCGTCTTCAACGGCACGCTCTGCTACGAGCCCCCGCCGGACTGGATCATCGGCAATATGCCCGGCAACGACGCCGGGCGATCGAGCAACCTCCGCGCCGGACGCATCAAGGCGATGGGCTTCACCATGCCCGCCGGCGACGACTACGAGTTCGAAGACGCGGAGATCCGACTGGAGTTCGACGGCACAAACAACACCCCGTTCGTCCGGATCTTCGACGACGCGAGCGGCGCTCCGGGCCAGTCGCTGGGCACGCTTGAGAACCCCGCGATCTCTGCCGGCATCAACACCCACATCTTCACACCCCAGTCGCCGATCCTGCTTGAGGCGGGAGAGACCTACTGGCTGGTGGTCTATTCCAACGGCAACGACGCGATGCACTGGACTGCGAGCAACCCGGCCCAGATCCCCACGGGTCTCGCGACGCACGCGGGCTCGCTCTGGTCGGGCAGCACCGGCCCGAACCCGCCCGGCGCGTCGGACACCAGCGCCTTCATGAACAGCTACGCCATCTACGCCTCGCCCGTGCCGGGGTGCCCGGCCGACCTGAACGGCGACGGCGTGGTCGACGCAGACGACTTCTTCCTCTACCTGCAGCTCTTCGCCGACGCCGACCCGAGGGCGGACATCAACGGCGATGGTGTGATCGACGCCGACGACTTCTTTGACTACCTCGGTCTGTTCGCGCAGGGGTGCTGATCGCCCAATCCGGATTACATCATCCGGACATATAAACCAACAAGCGGGCCGTCTTGGGCGGCCCGCTTGTCAATTTTGACAAGTCTGGACGGTCCGGGGACGGTCCGGGTTGGCGCGGCGTTTGTTCCTTCAGATTTTTTTTTGATCCGCGGGGGCAACTTTGGCTTGCGGGAGGCTGTCTTGCGGTAATCTGAGGGGCCGTGGGCGGCCGTTACGGTTCGGCCGGAGGGGGACGGTGGAGGGTTGGCTTTACTTTGCTAGAGGAGGAATGCTCATGTTGCGTCGACTCTGCGGCCTTGTCCTGGCCGCGTCTGCCGCTCTGCCGTTAACGGCGGCGGCCCAGGTGGACCCGATTCCGAGTTTCCGCGCCCCGGCGGCGGTGGACTCGGGGATGGTGTCCAATCAGATCGGGGACGCCTTCCCCGTGTACTCCACAGAGATCACCGTCCCCGAGGCGGGGTGGCTGCGGCTCTACTTCGACGAGGTGCTGCTCTCGGGCACGCCCGGC
>REET01000249.1 GCA_007694925.1 Phycisphaerales bacterium
CAGCCACGAGGCAACGACACCGCCCGGCCTGCATCTCCTCAGGCTTCAACCACTCTGATCCCGTGTCAGAACGAATCCGCGACGACACCGCCAGCAAATCCCGACGCCGCCATCTGCTGAAAATAATTACAGAACCTCACCCATGCATGCCATGCCCCTTCTGGCTTCTCCGGTCAGCGCTCGTTAGCGCGAACGGCAACCAAGTCGAGAGCATGCCAGAAACCGCACTCGCCTGCAAGGGGGTTCGGGCGATTTTTATCGGATTTTCCGCGGAGATCGCCGCAGAGCGCGATCAGCACACGCCGCGCCGTCTCCCGCAGACAGCAACGAAGCCCACGCAGCGACCTGCGCTGCAGACACCGCAAGTAGCCCCGCTCGGATTCGAACCGAGGACCAAACGATTATGAGTCGTCTGCTCTAACCGCTGAGCTACGGGGCCCCGTTCAAATGCGGGGCGCGGGCTTTCACCCACGCCCCGTGTTGTACCTGCGCCGATCGATCTCCGCGACCGACGCCTCGCCGCCGCTCACTTCAGGAACATCAGCTCCCTGTACGAAGGCAGCGGCCACAGGTCCGACGCCACCTGCGTCTCCAGCTCGTCCCCGAGCGTCCGGAGCTCGGTCATCAGCGGGTGGATCTTGTTCTTGATGTACTGCGCCATCTCGGTCGGATCCTCGATCCGCGTGTTGTCCGCCTCGTCGAGCTGTTCCAGCTTGCGCCGGAAGCGGGCCGTCAGATCGGCAAAGGAGGTCAGAAGCTCGCGAGTGTCGGAGGCGTCCACGCCCGCGGCCTCGGTCTGCGCCACCGTCTCGGCGATCCGCGCCTGGTGGCGCAACGCCGCGGGCAGAATCATCGTCTTGGCGATCAGCACCATCTGCTCGGACTCGATCAGGCAGTGCAGCGTGTAGTTCTCCATGAAGATGTTCGCGCGGCTCTCGAGCTCGGACTTGCTCAGCACACGCTGCTTCTTGAACATCGCGACCGCCTTGCGGCTGGTCAGCGCGGGGAACGCCTCGGTGCAGTTGGTCAGGATCGGAAGCCCGCGCTTCTTCGCCTCCTTGTGCCACTCTTCGGAGTAGTTGTCCCCGTCGAAGATCACCCGCTTGTGCTCCTTGATGATCTGCTGGAGCACCTTCTTGACGGCGGTCTCGAGCTTCACCGGCGTCGGGTCCTTGCCCGCCGCCTTCTCCAACTCGCCCGCGACAAACTCGATCGACTCGGCCACGATCGTGTTCAGCACCGTCGCGGGCCACGCGGCCGTGCCCGACGAACCGACCGCACGGAACTCGAACTTGTTGCCGGTAAACGCGAACGGGCTCGTCCGGTTGCGGTCGCCGGTGTCGCGCGGGATCATCGGCAGCGTCGTCGCGCCCAAATCAAGCGTGCTCGACTTGATCGTGCGGTTGGTCGCGCCCTTCTCGATCTGCGCAACGATGTCGCTGAGCATGTCGCCCAGGAAGATCGAGATGATCGCCGGCGGCGCCTCGTTGGCACCGAGCCTGTGGTCGTTGCTCGCCGATGCGACCGACGCCCGCAGCAGGTCCGCATGGATGTCCACCGCGCGGATCACGGCGCACAGCAGCGTCAGGAACTGCATGTTCGAGTGCGTGTCGTCGCGGGGATCGAGCAGGTTCGTTCCACCGTCGGTCGACATCGACCAGTTCATGTGCTTGCCCGAGCCGTTGTGGCCGGCGAACGGCTTCTCGTGCAGGATCGCCTTGAACCCGTAGCGGGGCGCCACACGCCGGATCGTCTCCATCATCAGCATCTGATGGTCGGCCGCGACATTGGCCACCTCGAAGATCGGCGCGATCTCGTACTGCCCCGGCGCCACCTCGTTGTGACGCGTCTTGACGGGCACACCCACCCGGTAGAGCTCGTGCTCGACCTCCGCCATGAACGCCAGCACGCGAGGCGGGATCGACCCGAAGTAGTGATCGGCGAGCTGCTGCCCCTTGGGCGGGCGGGCGCCGAAGAGCGTCCGCTCGCAGCTCACCAGATCCGGCCTGGCGTAGTACAGGTTGGTGTCGACCAGGAAGTACTCCTGCTCGCACCCCAGCGTGCTCATGACATGCGTCGTGTGCTCATTGCCGAAAATCCGAAGCAGACGGACCACCTGACGCGACAGCGTCTCCATCGAGCGCAGCAGTGGGGTCTTCTTGTCGAGCGCCTCGCCGGTCCACGAGACGAACGCCGTGGGGATGCACAGGGTCGCCGTCGCGTCGGTCCGGGCGATGAACGCCGGGCTGGAGGGGTCCCACGCGGTGTAACCCCGGGCCTCGAAGGTCGCTCTAAGCCCGCCCGAGGGGAACGACGAAGCGTCCGGCTCGCCCTGCACCAGGGAATCACCGGACAGCTCGTAGATCATCCCGCCCTCGCCGTCGGGGCTGATCAGCGAGTCGTGCTTCTCCGCCGTGGCCCCCGTCAGCGGCTGGAACCAATGCGTGTAATGCGTCGCGCCTCGCTCGACCGCCCAGTCCTTCATGGCCGTCGAGACGATGTCGGCGATGTGCGGGTCGAGCTTGGCGCCCTGCTCGATCGTCTGCTGGATCGCCTTGAAGGCGCCCTTCGGCAGTCGTTCGCGCATCGTTCGGATGCTGAACACATCCTCGCCGAAGAACGATTGCACATCCGGCAACTCGGTGTTGCGGTTGTTGGTGTTGATGTCGCTCCACGCGATGGCGGCAGCGATCGCGTTGCGTCTCGTATCCATCTGGGTCATGCCCGTGGCTCCCTCCGGTTTTGTCCGGTCGGGCTAGAAGAAAGAAACAGCGGCGTGGCCTCTCCACGCCGGTACAGCATTGTGACAGGGACACCCTCGCAAGCAAGTCGCAGACGACAGCAGCCCCCGCCGGTAGCTCATCAGCCGATCGATATTTCCGGCCCCGCAGATGCGGTTGGCCCCCCCGAAGCACCGGGGCCGACCGCCTCGACCAGCGACCGCACGAACCTCTCCGCCTCCCCGGCCGGATCGTCAGACTCGCCGATCCGCCGGACCAGGGCGCTGCCCACGATCGCCGCATCGGCGTGACACACAGCCTCGGCGACCTGCGCCGGCGACGAGATCCCAAAGCCCGCCGCGATCGGCAGGTCCGTCACCGCCCGCACGCGACCCACCGGACCGGCCAGGTCCACCGCACCTTCCCGCTCCCCCGTGATCCCCGCCCTCGCCAGCAGGTACACGAACCCGCGGCATGACGCCGCGATCTCCCGCACTCGCTCCTCGGGGGTCGTCGGGGCCACCAGTAAGGACAGCGACAGCCCTCGACGCTCACACGCTTTCAGAAAGCCCTGCGAGGCCTCCAGCGGCAGGTCGGGCACGATCAGCCCGTCCAGCCCGCTGTCGGCCGCCAGATCGACAAAGCCATCCGCCCCGCCCAGGCGGTGGGCGATCGAGACGCTGACCATCGCCACCAGCCCGATCGAGAGCTCCCCCCGCACCGCCGCGATCTCCTCCAGCAGCCCCCGGGGGTTCGCACCCGCCTCAAGAGCGCTGTGCATCGCCCCAGCGATCGTCGGCCCGTCGGCGATCGGGTCGGAGAACGGCACGCCGATCTCGACGATCGGCGCCCCGGCCCGCTCCAGCGCCTTGAGGATCTCGCCCGTCGCGCCCGGTCGGGGGTGCTGCCCGCAGACGAACGGCATCACCGCCCGCCGGCCGCCCGAACGCAACTCCGAAAAGATCTGGTCGATCCGTCCGCTCACTCGATCACATCCCTGATGTCTTCCAGGCCCTCGGTCAGCACCCTGGGCCCTTCCTCGGTGATGAGCACATCGTGCTCGTAGTGGACGCTCGCCGAGCCGTCGGCGGTGAAGATCGGCCACTGGCCCGACTTCTGCACCGTCTTGTTCGTCCCGATCGCGATCATCGGCTCGACCGCCACGATCGTGCCCGGGCGGATCTCCCGGTCCGCGTCGGGCCACTCGCCCGGGAAGCTGGCCAGCACATTGGCGACGAACGGCTCGCAGTGCAGCCGCTTCTTGTGGTACCCGTGCCCGCCCAGCCCGCGGACCAGATGCAGGCCCCGCTCGTGCTCGACGATCCGCTGCACGGTCTCCGCCCACGCCCTGTAGGTGTTGCCCGGGCGGAGGGTCTTGACGCCCTCGCGGATCGAGTCCTTGCCCGCGTCGCAGAGGTGCTTGATCTCGGGGGTGGGGGGGCCGAAGACATAGGTCCACGCCGCGTCGCCCACCCAGCCCTGCTTCCACACACCGACATCGATCTTCAGCACATCGCCGAGCTTCATCGGGGCCTCGTAGTACCCCGCCGTCCCGTGGACGATGCACTCGTTGACGCTCAGGCACGCGTGGCTGGGGAACGCCGGCATCCTCCCGGGCGAGTACCCCCGGAAGCACGACTTACACCCCAGTTCGTCGAGTGTCCGCCCGACAAAGGCGTCGATGTGCGCAAGGGTCTGACCCGGCTCGAGCCACGCCGACAGCCTCCGGTGCGTCTCGACGACGCACTGGGCCGCCTCGTAGGCTCTGGGGTACTCCGATTCGGGAACAAAGGGGATCCGGGCCATGTGGGGGGCATGGTATCCGCCCGATCCGCCGGGGCATCCGCTCGCGACACCCGCCGAACCACAATCAGCGCACAAACACGAGCGATCCGGCCGCTCCAGCACCCTTCCAAGCCCATGCTCGACGACGCAGACCAACGCACCCACGCAGCGGGCAAGCTCATGCTCCTCGGCCTCGGGTCGGCCAGAAGGCTCCCCCCCGACGAGCGACGAGCGATCTCCTCCCGGGTGCTCGGCCCCCTCTGCTCTCCGTTCTTTGTCGGGGTGGTGCTGCTGGTGGTGCTCTACATCGCCGCGTTGATCGGCGTCGTGCTCTTGATCGGCATGGAGATCCTCGGCCTGATCGTCCACGCCCCCGTCGCCGCGGCAATCGCCGGCTCATTCCTGCTCGTCGCCCGCGGCGCCCTCTGGGCCGGCTCGGCCTACCTCGCCCGGCTCCGCGCCGTGCTCATCGAGCGCCGCCTCTGCCCCGGCTGTCTCTACAGCCTCGAAGGGATCGGCACCGATCCCCAGGACGACGGAAGGCCACGCGTCCGCTGCCCCGAGTGCGCCGCCAGATGGGACGCGGCCAAACTCGGCGCCCCGATCGACCGACCCATCAAGCCCAAGGTTGTGCGTTGGACCGACTACCGCGCCGTCGATCAAGAGCCGCGGCCACGCCCGCCCGACTCACGGACAACTTCACCGCCCAGCACCACGCACTCGACCGGGTCCCCGCCGAACTCGTAGGCGAGCATCCGCGCATCGGCGTGGCGCAGCACGACCAGATCGGCCCGAAGCCCCGGCTCGATCCGCCCGCGATCGCTCAGCCCGAGCAAAGCCGCGGCGTTCGCCGTGCACGCCAGAATCGCCTCGTGCGCCGTGATCCGGTTGAACCGATTCGCCAGCGCAACCGTCAGCGGGATCGAAGAGGTGGGGGCGCTGCCCGGGTTGCAGTTGCTCGCGATGGCGAGACGGCCGCCGTGATCGAGGAACGACCGCCCGTCGGCGTACCGCTGGTCCACGTGCAGCCCCGAGCAGGGGAGCATGACGCCGAAAGTCTCCGACTCGGCGAGCAGGCTCAGCTCCTCGGGCGTGCTCGCCTCCAGATGATCGACGCTGAGGATCTCCCTGCGGACCGCCCAAGGAATCACGCCGAGGCTGTTGAACTGGTCGGCGTGCACGCGCACCGGATGCCCGAGTTCCAGCGCCCTGTCGAGCAGCTCGACCGTTTCCTCCAGCGACCACGCGCCCCGTTCGCAGTACGCGTCGATCGCGACGCTCGGAAACTCCGCGTGCACAGCGGGCAGTGTTTCGTCGATCGTCGTGCGCACAAAGTCCGACTGATCGGGGTCTTTGGCGTGCCCGATGCACGCTGTGGCGACGAGCGTGCCGGGCCAGCGCGACCCGGCGTCATGGATCGCCCGCAGCATCTTCAGCTCGTCCCCGGTACTCATCCCGTAGCCGGACTTGACCTCGACCGCCAGCGTTCCCTCGCGCAGCATGACGCCGAGGCGTGCGAGCAGGCCCTCTGTGAGCTCCTCCCGCGACGCGTTGCGCACGCTGCGCACCGTCGACATGATCCCCCCGCCCGATTCGAGGATCTCCAGGTACGACGCCCCGGCCTGCTTGCGGTCCCACTCGTCCAGCCGGTCGCCCGCCCAGCACGCGTGCGTATGGCAGTCGACGAACGCCGGCATCAGCACGCGTCCCGCGGCGTCCAACTCGCGGGGCGGTTTCCGATCGTTTCTTCCGGACTCGCTGCCTGCGCGCGCATTCTTCTCGTCACTCCGTTCAACTTCGATGGACTCGATCGATCCGCCCCGGATCATGATCGAGACGAGCGGCGCGTCGTGCGCCGCGTCCCAGAGCCTGGCGCGTCGGATGAGGAGGTCGGTCATGGCTGATTGTTCGCCCCGGCTCGGGTCAGTCGCCCGCCGGGCGCTCGGCCACACCCCGCAGAAACGAGAGGAAGAGGTACGCCGCGAGTCTGGCGGTGCTCCCGTCGCCCGGGGGCTGGTCGTGCTGGGGCGAGAGCTCCATGATGTCGAAGCACATGACGCGCGGGTTCTTGCCAGCGGCGCGCGCCCACGCCGCGGCTTCCTTCGGGCCCATCCCGCTGGGGTTGGGTGCGCTGACGCCCGGCGCGTACGCCTGATCGACCGCGTCCAGATCAAAGCTGACAAAGAAGCGATCGCCCGCGGGCCACGGGTCGCCGGGCCCGAAGGCTTCGACATGCCCGTTGTGCGCATCGAACCACCGCTTGGCCTCGCGGGTGTTCACGAAGGGGTCGTAGCCGTGGATAAACAGCCCGGTCGCGGCGCCGGTCTCGACGAGCCTGCGGAAAGACATCCCCGATCCGGGCGTGTCGCGGACATCCAGGTGCGGGTCGAAGTACACCCCTGTCATGGGGCCGAAGCGGTCCGCGACGGCTCGCACAAACGGGAAGGTCAGGTCGTGCCCGCCCCCGATCGCGACTGGCAACAGGCCGAGCTCGACCACCGCCGCCACCGCCTCCGTGACGCGGTCGTGCGTGTCCTGCAGGTCCGTGCCGGGCCCGATATTGCCCGCGTCGAAGACGCCGGGCCACGCGGGCGCATCCGCCTCGGCGGCGCCCAGGCGAGAAAGGGCGTGCCGAAACGCGTCCGGGCCGTCCCGAGCGCCGATACGACCGTGGTTGAGGCGGACGCCCTCGTCATCGGCCAGGCCGATCAACGCGACGGTCGCCTCTGCGGGATCGACCCCGCGGGCGATCGATGCCGCCATGCGGGTCGATGGGATGCCTTGCGGCCACGGGGCGGGCGTGCAGTAGGGGATCATGCCAGACAGTGTACAAGACGCCGGGAGGGGCCGATGCAAAGACTTTCCGACGCGGCGCTTGTGTCGGGGCTTCGGAGCACATAGCTTTGGGATGAACGGGCAACGACGAATCGCCGCAGGCAAACGCAAAGAGGTCAACGAGATGGCCAGCATCATGACGCCCGGATCGAAAGCCAGCCACCAGATGTACGACAGCGGAGCAACCCGCGGGCCTGTGCGAGCGCCGCGGGGGACGGCCATGTCCTGCCGCACCTGGCAGGCCGAGGCCGCGCTCCGCATGCTCATGAACAACCTCGACCCGGAGGTCGCAGAAGCGCCCGAGCAGCTCGTGGTCTACGGCGGGCGGGGCAAGGCGGCCCGCGACTGGCCCTCCTTCGACGCTATCGCTGAGACGCTGAAAAGGCTCGCCCCCGACGAGACGCTCCTCGTCCAGAGCGGCAAGCCCGTCGGCGTCGTGCGCACCTTCGAGGACGCGCCGCGCGTGCTCATCGCCAACAGCAACCTCGTCCCGCACTGGGCGACGCAGGCGAACTTCGACCGCCTCGCAGAACGCGGCCTCATGATGTTCGGCCAGATGACCGCCGGTTCGTGGATCTACATCGGCACCCAGGGCATCCTGCAG
>REET01000173.1 GCA_007694925.1 Phycisphaerales bacterium
ACGCGGGCTACGCCGCGCCGAGGGGCCGCCTGCTGATCAACCTCGCCCCCGCCGATGTCCGCAAGGAGGGCCCGGTCTACGACCTGCCGATCGCCGTGGGCGTGCTGGCGGTGCAGGGGGTCGTCCCGATGCGTGAGGGCGAGGGGCTGGACCTCCGCCGCCACCTCTTCGCGGGCGAGCTCGCCCTCGATGGGCGTTTGCGCCCCATCCGGGGCTCGATCGCGATCGCGGCTCTGGCGAGGTCCGAAGGCGCCGAGGGCGTGATTTTGCCGGCACAGAACGCCGAGGAGGCCGCGGTCGTCGAGGGCGTGAATGTCTACGCCGTCAGCACGCTGACCGAACTCGTCGGCCTGCTCACCGGCGAGCTGGACGCCATGCCGCTGCCCACCCCGGATGTCGCCTCCCGCCTGCGCCAGGCCGAGCCCGAGATCGACTTTTCCGATGTGAAAGGGCAGGAGGCTGTGAAGCGGGCGATCGTCGTCGCCGCGGCGGGCATGCACAACCTCGTCATGCTCGGTCCCGCCGGCACGGGCAAAACCATGATGGCCAAGGCCCTGCCCGGCGTCCTGCCGACGCTGACGCCCGACGAGGCGGTCGAGATCACTCGGATCCACTCGGCCGCGGGCGTCCTGCCCCCGGGCAAGGGGCTGGTCGACGCAAGGCCTGTCCGCAGCCCGCACCACACGGCGTCGTCGGCCGCGGTCGTCGGGGGCGGGGTGATCCCGCGACCGGGCGAGATCTCGCTGGCCCACGGGGGCGTGCTCTTTCTCGACGAGCTGCCCGAGTTTCCCAGGACGGTGCTCGAAACCCTCCGCCAGCCCCTGGAAGACCATGTCGTCACCATCGCCCGCTCGCAAGCGACGGTCCGTTTTCCCGCCAACTTCATGCTGGTCGCGGCCATGAACCCGACGCCCCGGGGCGACATCGATCCCGGCGAGGTCGGCCAGCGTGCGATGGAGCGCTACCTTGCGCGGCTGTCGGGGCCCCTGCTCGACCGGATCGACCTGCATGTCGAGGCGCCGGCGGTCCCGTGGAAGCGTCTGCGTCAGCCCGCTACGGGCCAGTCGACCGCCGAGATGCGCGAGCAGGCCGAGGCGGCGCGCGCCCGCCAGCGCGAGCGCCAGGGCGCAACGCCCAACAGCCGCCTGAGCGGTCGCAAGCTCGACAAGATCGCCCCGCTGGAACCCCGCGCCGAGGCGGTGCTCGGCCAGGCGATGAGCGAGCTGAAGCTCAGCGCCCGTGCCTACGACAAGATCCGTCGCGTCTCGCGCACCATCGCCGATTTGGAGGGCGCAGAAGCGATCGCCGAATCGCATGTTTCCGAGGCGGTGCAGTACAGGCTGCTCGACCGGATGATCGGCTGACTCCGCCGGTTCGGCACGCCCAAGCCGGGTCGGGCAAGGCCAAGAAAAACACCCGGCCGAAAGGGCCGGGCGTTTGAGGGAGCTTGGTGGTTGGGCTTGGAGATTGGCGCTGGGCCGGGGCCTCAGGCGCCTTCCTGCTTCTGCTTGCGGGTGTAGGCGTACTTGCGCTTCAGGGGCTTGACGACCAGGCCGCTGCGGATCGCGTTGGCCGAGACGCGGACCTTCTTGCGGGTGCGGATGGGGTTGCCCTGCTCGTCGAGCTTGGGGTTGCCGTCGGTGTCGAGCACCTCGACCATCGCGTCGACCTTCTGGAGGTTCGGACGGAAGGCGCGCCTGGTGATCCCCGTGGGCTTGAGGCCGAAGCCGCCCTTGGTGATCCGCTGGCCCCGGTAAGTCCGGGTCTTGCCGAAGGTCGTCTTCTTCCCGGTGTAATGGCACTCGAATGGCATGGCTGCTTCCAGTCGCTCAAAGCGTTCTTGAGGGCCTGAAGGATAGCGTCGATCCCCGCCCGGGCAAGGGGGACGCGGAGCCGCTGTGCGGCAGGGCGCTGGGTGTGGGGCGCGGGGCGCTGGGGGAGGCGGCGGCCTTCGGCCGCGGCTTGTCTTTGTGTTCCGGCGCCCTGAACCCCGAGCCTCGAACCCGGCCTCGGCCGCAGGCCGAAGCCACCCCTGCGCCCAGCACCCAGCGCCCCGCTTACCCCCGATGCAGCGACTCCCGCGAGATCATCAATTCCAGGGTCTGGCCGACCAGGTCGATCTCTCGCTCGGTCATCCGCCCGTGGAAGGGCAGGGCGATCGTCCGCCCCGAGACGCTCTCGGCGATCGGGAACTGGCCGGGTCTGTGCCCGAGGTCGCGGTAGGCCGGCTGGAGGTGGATGCAGGGGAAGTAGGGGGCGCACCCGATCTCGTGGATCCGCATCCCGTTGATGACCCTGTCGCGTTCTTCTGTGGCGAACTCGGTGCTCAGCCGCACGACATAGACGAACCAGGACATCTTCGCTTCGGGGTTGATGGTGGGCAGGACGACCTCGGGCACGCCCATCAGGCGATGCATGTACAGGTCCGCCACCACCCGCCGACGCTCGATGATCGTTTTGAACCGGCGCATCTGGGCGACGCCGATCGCGGCGTTCAGCTCGCTCAGGCGGTAGTTGTACCCGACGCGCTCGTGCTCGAGCCACGCCCCGGTGTTCATCGGCCCGCCGGGCCCGCCCGGGGCCGTCGCGATCGGGCGCCCCTGGTTTCGGAGGCTGCGGCAGGCGTCGGCCAGCCGCTCGTCGTCGGTGACGATCATCCCGCCCTCGCCGGTGGTGATCTGCTTGTTGGGGTAGAAGCCGAAGACGCCGACGCGCCCGAACGACCCGCAGGGCCGGCCCCTGTAGGTGGTGCCCAGCGCCTCGCAGCAGTCCTCGATGAGCGGGACTTCGAGCTTGGCCGCCAGGCGGGCGTACTCGTCCATGTACTGCGGGTTGCCGAAGGTCTCGACGGCGAGGATCGCCTTGGTGTGCTCGGTGACTGCGGCCTCGATCGCGGCGGGGTCGGCGTTGAGGCTCTTGGGGCAGATGTCGACGAAGACGGGCTTGGCGCCGACATAGCGGATGACATTCGCCGAGGCGATGAAGCTGAAGGGCGTGGTGATGACCTCGTCGCCCGGCCCGATGCCCAGCGCGAGCAGGGCCAGGTGCAGGCCCGCGGTCCCGCTGGAGACCGCGACCCCGTGCGAGCAGCCGGCTTCCTGGGCGACCAGCCGCTCGAACTCCTCCTGCATCGGGCCGATCGAGAGCCGCCCGGAGCGGAGCGTGAGGATGAGGAGCTCTTCCTCAAGGGCCGAGAGGTCTGGACGGCTGAGCGGGATCTCGTGCTCGGACATCGGTCTGGCTCTGCCTCTGCAAGGAAGGGGTGTTGTCGCGACTGCGAGGCGGGCGGCCCGCCATCGGGCAAGCGTACACCGCCGGCGTGGGCCGGACGCCCGCCGCGAGCGCAGAAGCGCGTGCAGGGGGCGTCCGGCGCCGACGCCGGAGGAAGAGGAGCAGCGTGAAGAGTTCAGCGACCGGTGATGCGTTCGAGCTCGCGGTGCAGGCGGGCGTTGAGCTCGGCGACATCGATGGCGACCAGATCGTTGTCGAAACGGACGGCCTCGCCCCCGTCGATCTGGCCCTTGATCCGCTTGTGGGCGGTGATGACCGTCGAGTGGTTGGGCCTGCCCATGGCGCGGGCGATCTCGGGGTAGCTGTGGTTGGTCAGCTCACGCGAGAGATGGACCGTCAGCGCCCGGGCCAGCACGACCCGCTTGTGGCGCCCGCGCCCCACGAACTCGTCGTGCGCCACGCCCAGGGACGAGCAGACGCGGTCGATGATCTGCTGCATGCGGATCGGCCTCCGCACGCCCCCGCCACCGGAGTTGCCCTCGGCCATGCCCAGGGCTCTTGAGGCGAAGGCGGCGTCGATCACGCCCGACTCTGCGCCGGGGATCAGGCGGCAGGCCGCCTGCACCCGCGTGACCATGCCCTCGATCTCGCGCACGCTCGGGCCAGTTCTCCCGGGTTCTGTAGCGCGCTCGGCCCTTTCGCTGATGACCTCGGCGGCGGAGGGGTCGATCGCCAGCCCACGCCGGCGCCCGATCTCGGCGATGACCTTCAGGCGCAGCTCACGCCCCGGAGGAGTGAGCCGGAAGAGGGCCCCGGCCATGAAGCGCGAGGTGAGCGCGGCGCTGACACGGTTCATGTCGCGCGGGTGCTCGTCGGAGGCCATCGCGACGAGCTTGCCGTCGAGATCGATCGCGTCGAAGGTGTGCAGGAACTCGCCCTGCGTCTTGTCCTTGTTGTTCAGGAAGTGGACATCGTCGATGCAGAGCAGGTCGCAGTCGCGGTAGCGCTGGCGGAAGGAATCGAGCTTGTTGGCCCGCATCGAGGCGATGAACTCGTTGGTGAACGCTTCGGCGGTGACATAGCGGACGCGGGCGTCGGGGCGGGAACGCTCGAACGCCGAGGCGATCGCACGCAGCAGGTGCGTCTTGCCCAGCCCGCACTCGCCGTGGATGAACAGCGGGCTCAGGCGGGTGTCGCCCGAGGCGACGCCCATCGCGGCGGTGTAGGCCAGCTTGTTCTCGTCGCCGACGATGAAGTTGCCGAACTCGTACTTGCCCGAGGCGGGCTCGACACGGACAGGCTTGCGCACCGGGGGCGGCGCCTTCTCGGGGGCGACACGCCTGCGCGTCGCCCGCTCGACCACACGCGAGGCCTCGAACGCGTCGCGGTCGACCACAAGGCGGAACGACTGCGGCGCCGGGCGGCCCACATCACGCAGCACCTCGCGGAGCACGCCAGAGTACCGGCGCTCGATCTGCCCGGCCAGGAAGTTGGAAGGCACGGTCACCCGCAGCTCGCGCGGCTCGATCGAGAGCTCGGCCATCTGCGAGAAGTAGCGACGGCAAGGCTCCTCGCCGATCTTCTCGGCCAGGCGTCGGACCACCTTGCCGAGGATCTCAGCCCGCGAGGGACCGTCAGCATCTCCCGAGAGCGGCCGAGCGCTCGGCGGACGGTTGTCGGTGGTGCGACCGGGCGCCGCGCGTCCGGTTCTTCCGTTCTGGTCGTTGCCCGTGGTCATCGTCTGCACGACAACCGGGGACGCGACCGTCTCGGCCGCGATTGTCTTCTTTGCGGCTTTGAACCCGCTGTACACGCCGTGATGCCTTGCCTCCTGAGCGGTCACAGTTGTACCACCTCCATCCATGAAATCCGCACGGTCGGACGGGTCAAGCTCGGCGCGCACTGACAGCGCACGGAACGGTGATCCGATCCGGATGGCCCACGAGTCCTTCACCTTCGGATTTGGTCACGACGCGACGCCCACCTGGCGTGCAGCCGACCCTTGGCTCTAGTCCGTGCCTTGGGGCGACGCGTCGTTCTGCCGCGATCCGCTCGGCCGATCCCTGGCCGATCGCGGTAACTTAGGCGATTCGGTTTGGTCGCGAAACCGAATCGAATCCTTCTCGCGGTTGTTCACGCGCAGAAACCGCTGGAAAATCAAGGGTTTAGGCCGCGTGAAAAAATCTTGTCCACCCGGGCGGCGCGCTGATCGAACAATCCGTGGATAACCCGGTGCACAACCCGCGCCCAACGCCCTCAGCCCCCCGCCGGGCCCTTCCGGACCAGCGCCACACGCTCTGCGAAGGGCGAAAACCCCAGCGAGCGGTAAAGCGACAGGGCCGGCTCGTTCCGCCGGTCGACGGCGCAGGTGATCTCGGCGACACCCGCCTCCGACGCCTTGGCGAACGCGTGGTCGAGCATCCGACGCGCGAGCCCGAGCCCCCTGACGCCCGGGTCCAGCCCGAGGTAGACCAGCTCCATCGAGGGCGTGTCGCTGTTGGCCGAGAGCAGGGCGCACCCGACCGGCTCTTCCCCGCGCATCAGGAGCCACCAGTGCGACGGGTCGTAGCGGCCCGCCCCCTCGTGCGAGTCGAGGATGTTGGGGGTCGAGCGCAGGCCGCAGAGCTCCGGACAGTCCAAAGTCTCCCGGTAGGTCCTGTCGAGTGCCGTGATGAGCAGACGGCGCCGGTGGTCCTGGCCGTAGGCGGAGGCGGGGACGCAGCGGAGGCCCTCCTGCCAGCGGATGTCCGGCTCGGGGAGGGGGGAGAGGGGCGCCTGCAGGTAGAGCAGGTGCCCGACAAAGAGGAAGCCCGCGTCGGCGAAGGCGTCGATCGACCAGCGCTCGGTCGGCTCTGGGAGGGTCTGGAAGAGCTCGGGGCTGTGGTGGGCCTTGCCGGCGAAGCCCTCGCAGGCCGCGGCGATCGAGGCGGCCCGCTCGGCACGGGCGGGGGCGCCAGAGCCGTTGGCGGGCGAGAGAAACATGGTGACGGTCGATCCCCGGCCCGGAACGGCGAGGCAGACCTCGCGGACGGGGCCTTCAGCGGAAAAGACGCCCCACATCAGGGAGGCGTCGATCCCGTGGCGTTCGGCGTTCCTGAGAAATCTCGATGCGGAGGCCCGGGCTTCGGGCCCGGTCGCCCCGACGAGGCGTGCCGCCGCGTCGAGCCGACGCGAGGGGGGGATCCAATCGGCCTGGGGTGGCTCCGGTTTGGAACCGGGGGCCTGTGAGGGGCGCACAATGGTCAACGGAATCCCTCCGCCCGGGGTGTCGTCCGGGGCGGAGCGTTGACGCACCGGCCCCATTCACTAGACTAGCCCTCCCGCCGCGGGGCCGGGATGCCCACATGGAGTTTCCGAAATGAATCAATGCATGACCAGCAGGTGGACCCCATCGTTTCTGGGCAGGGCCCTGGCGGCGTTTGCGATCGTGTTTTCGGGCGTTGCGATGCTCGGGGCGGCCCCCCAGCCGAGCGTCCTGGCACGCTCGTGGGACCTGGATTTCCGGCCCGGCGAGCTGCGGGTGATCACGCTCACCGGTGAGGGCGGGGCTGATAAGCACTACTACTACATGACCTTCCTGGTCACGAACCTGACCGGGGAGGAGCGGTTTTTCGCCCCGATCTTCGAGCTGACGACCGACCGGGGCGAGATCATGCTCGCCGGGCGGGGCGTTTCCCGACAGGTGACCCAGGAGATCCTCGAGCGTCTGCGGAACCCGCTCTTGGAGCAGCAGTTCCAGCTTATCGGTCCCTTGCAGGAGGGCGAGGAGTTCGGACGCGAGGGGCTGCTGATCTGGCCGGTCGGGCGTCAGGACATCAACGAGGTGAATGTCTACGCGATCGGGCTGAGCGGGGAGAGCCAGACGATAAGGACGCGCGACGCCGAGACGGGCGAGATCAAGGAGATCGTGCTCCGCAAGACGATGATGCTCCGCCACGACCTGCCGGGCGAGCTGGCGGATGAGCGGGCGTCGCGGGTGGCGGGCAAGACGCTGCCCCGGACCGAGCAGCGATGGATTCTCCGCCAGCAGGCGGCTAGCCTTGAGGCCGCCGAAAACGCCGCGACAGAGCGGGGCGATCGGCAAGAAAGAAACCAGACGCGGGACAGCGGCGAGACCTCCCGGTAAACCCGGCGGGCCGCCCCCTTCGAGGAACGGTGCGACATGGCGCATAAAAAGGGCCAGGGCTCTTCCAAAAACGGACGCGACAGCAACCCGCAGTATCGCGGGATCAAGCTCTACGGCGGCGAGAAGGCGAAGGCCGGCTCGGTGATCGTGCGTCAGTGCGGGACGAAGATCCATCCGGGCTTCATGGTCCGCAAGGGCAAGGACGACACGCTGTTTGCGATCGCCGAGGGCAGGGTGGTCTACCAGGGCCGCAAGGTCCACATCGACCCGGCCGACCCCGAGACGCCGCGTCCGTTCCAGCTCCGCAAGCTGGTCGAGTCGACTTCGAACAACTGAAGCCGCCCTTTGAGGGTGTGAATCAAGGCACAAAGAAGACCGGCCCCCCCGCGGGCCGGTCTTTTGCTGCGCTGGGTTGGCGGTTAAACGCGGACCCGGCTCGGCGAGCCGGGCTGCCCGCTTGGCTGCCTTCAGCATCCTTGGGCGAAGAGGGTGAGGTAGTCGAAGAAGTCGTCGGCGTCGATGACGCCGTCGTTGTTGATGTCT
>REET01000190.1 GCA_007694925.1 Phycisphaerales bacterium
GAGCAGGTGAGCAGGTGAGCCAGAGTGCGGGAAGCGGGGCGAGAGTCGGCGCGGCGAGCCGTGCCACGCGGCGCGCGCGGGGGCGGGCGAGAGCAGGCGAGGGTCGAGCAGGTGAGCAGGCGAGCCAGAGTTCGGGAAGAGGGTCAGCTACCCGGAGCCAACCAGCCCGCAGGCCCGCGACTCAGACTCAACAACCTCAGCGCCACCCTCCCAGGCGAAGGCCTGGGACTATGACCGTCTCAGGCCTACTGCCGCTGCTGGAACCTCGGCGCCGAGGTGTACACATTGTCCTTGTTGTAGTCCTCGACGATCTCGCCCGCGGCGTTCCTCTTGCTGCCGACGCGTCCGCTCGGGCCCATCGAGTAGAAGTAGGGCCGCTGCGAGGGGGTGATCCCGCCGTCGGAGTCGGCGGCGCCGTCGAGCCCCTCGCCGGTCACCTGGGCGTTGCGCCGGATGCTGCCGATCCCCCACTGCTTGTCGGCGGGGCGGCGGAGGCCTGCGAGCTCGAAAAACTCGCGGTGCTCGCTGAAGCGGATCGGCTGGCTCGCGTCGCCAGAGGCGGTGCGGGCCGGGTCGCCGTAGAGCTCGCCCTGGAAGACCGGGTGGACATAGCGGATGGGGTTGCCGAAGCCGTCGAAGACGGTCGGCATGTCGGGGATGGCGTCGTCGTTCTCGTGGACGCCAATCTCGTGGGGCGTGTAGCGCCGGACGATGCGGGAGCTCAGGCCCTTGAGGCTCTCGGCGGGGCGGCCCAGCGCCTCGGCCTGGAGCATGAAGAGCCCGACGGAGTTGATCATCGCGCGGTCGTTGGAACTCATGTTTCTGGCGTCGGCGACGGGGTAGATCAGCCCCGAACGCCCGGGAATCTCGACGAACGGATCGGGCGTGCGCCCGAGGTCGGTGACCATGCTGTTGAGCGTCTGCTCGAGCGTGCGGAGGGTGTTGAGCGTCTGGTTCTCGCGCCCGCCCCCGGTGACGAGGACGCCCGCGGTGATGACCAGGCCCATCAGGACGGTGATGATGCCCACGACCACGAGGAGCTCGACGAGCGTGAAGGCCCGCTGGACTCTCGACCCCAGCCCGCGTGTTCTGGCTGCTGACTTCGGCATGGCGGCCCTCCCGGGCTGTCTGGCTTCGATCGGTCGGGACCCGGCCGGCCCCGTCCCGCCCCTTGAGTTTAGCGACTCTTCCCGGCCGGCATGGTCCGGTACGCACGCCCCCCCGCCCCGGATGCGTCGGCGAAAAGGCCCCAGAACCACGAAAAACTTGCTTCCGGCGGGAAGATGGGCAAACTTGCTTTGACAGACGAGTCCGGATCGGCTACGACAAGCCTCCCGGATCATGTGTAATCGGTCCGGAGCCCGGAAGACATATGCAGGAGGTCGTGGCCATGCCCGAGAATGTGGGCCAATGGAAGCCGCCCTTTAATGCGGATGAAGATGTGAAGAATATGTCGCTCGTCGAGATCGCCGAGCGGCTGGACAAGGTCACCGCCTGGATGGAGGCCGAACGCGTCGAGGAACGCGAGGCCCGCAAGGCCTACGAGGTCGTCGCCGAGCGCACCCGCGCCAGAATCCAGGAGATCAAGGACTACGCCTCGGATCTGATCTCCGAGCAGCAGCGCCGGATGTCGAACTTCAGCGGGATGCTGGGCAGGCAGGGCGCCGCGGCTCCGCTGGCCGCCGTCGCCGAGACCAAGCCGGCCCAGACGCCTCGGCGTTCTTCGACGGACGACAACGGCAAGCCCCGCACCATCGAGGACGCGATCATGGCGATCTGGGAGCTCGCCGACTACGACGAGCCCCTGACGACCGACGAGATCGCCGAGGCCCTGCCCGAGGTCGGGTACGAGTCCAAGGCGGCGTGGAAGTCGCTCAAGTCGACGGTGAACCAGGCCCTCGCCAAGCTCTGCAAGGCCGGGGAGATGGACAAGTTCCGCATCGACGGGACGCCGGTGCCCGACGACGGCAAGGCCCGCGCCCGGCGATACATGCCCGCCCGCTGAGCGGTTTGCCAACGCCCGGCCGACGGAATTCATTGAGAACAAACAACCGGCGCCGCCCCGCAGAGGCGACGCCGGTTGTTGTTTGTTGAGCCCGGCTGTTTTCGGAGCCGAGCGGGAGGCTCGGCCGACCCGTGTCAGCGCTTGCGTGACTTGGCCCGGTCGGCCTCGCGTGCGGCCTTGGCCGCTTCGAGCTGCTCCTCGGGGCTGAGGGGCTTTTCTTCCTCGGCCTTGCGTTCATCCTTCTCGGGCATCACGGGGGACGGGGCGTGCTCGGGCAGGCCGGGGCCGGCGATGTTGGCGCCGAGGGGCGCGCCCGCGGGCATCTGACGCTGCTGGCCGGCCCTCGCCTCGGCCTGGGCCCGGGCCTGCTCCTGGGCCTGGCGCTGCTGCATCTGCTGCTGGATCATCGCGGCGGGGCTGATGCGGGCCTTGAAGACGACATCGGTGACCCGGCCGCGGATGTTCGAGAGCATCTCGGTGAAGATGCGCGAGCCCTCCTTCTTGAAGGCGATCCGCGGGTCCTGCTGGCTGAAGGCGCGGAAGCGGATCGAGTCGTTGAGCTGGTCCATCTCGTAGAGGTGCTCACGCCAGGTGTTGTCGAAGGTCTCCAGCAGGATCGCCCGCTCGAGCTCTAGGAGCTCGGCGCGGAGGATCGACTCGACGCGGGCGCGGATCGCGTCCTCGCGACGGTCGGGCTCCAGCCAACGCATGCGGTCGGTGATCCCGACGCCGAACCGCTCCTTGAGGTGGCGGTCGAGCTCTTCGTCGTCCTTGCAGGCGAGAGCGTCGTTGATCTCCTTCTCGATGCGGTTTTCCTCGACGAAGCGCCGTGAGGAATCGAGGAGTTGCTCGCGGACCTTGTTCGGCGGCGTGGTCTTGAGCTTCTCGGCGTCCATCTGGTAGCCGAAGCGGGTCCTGGCCCAGTCGCACAGGCCCTGCGCCGCGTCTGCGGGAGACTGGCGCATCAGCGCCATGGTGAGCTCCATGGCGTAGTCGACGGGGTACTCGATCTCGCGCTTGCGGTAGAGCGACTCGGCCTCGTCCATGACGACATCGACGGGCGTCTTGTCGTCGTCCTCCATCGCCTCCTTGATGCGCTCGGGCGGGATCTTGAAGCCGAACTTGCGCTCCGCCCACGCGACGAGCTGGTGCACGCCGTAGTCGGGCTGGAGGAACTCGCCCAGGCCCGAGAGGTCGGCCTCCTCGATGCGCTGGTCGGCGGCCTCGCAGAGCGTGGTGAAGAGGTGGCGGCGCTCCTCGGGACCGCCGGTGCGGAGCTCTGAGGGGTCGATCTCGACGCCGTAGCGGTTGCGTGCCCAGTTGGCCAGGCCCGCCGAGTCGAAGTCGACGGAGATCTCCGAGCCCTCGATGGGGACGTACTCGCCGAGTGTGATGTCGATGTTCTGGCGTGCGTCCTCGCGTGCGTCCTTGCGGATGGCCTGCTCCATCTCGCCGAGGTCCTTGCCCTTGAGCCTTTCGGGCAGGATCGAGCAGTCGAGCTGGTTTTTGGCGTACTCTGCGGCCCGCTCGGCGGGGTACATCGGGTCGAGGTACTCGTCGACGGCCTCGCTGACGGACTCCTCGACGAACTCGAAGATCAGCCCGCGAACATCACGCCCCTCGAGCACGCGCTGACGCGTCCCGTAGAAGTACTGGCGCTGGTGCTCGCGGATCTCGTCGTACTCCAGCAGCTGCTTGCGGCTGTGGAACATGTGCTCTTCGATCTTCTTCTGGGCGGCCTCGATCCTCTTTGAGAGCATGGGGCTCTCGATCGAGTCGCCCTCCTTAAGGCCCAGGCGGGGGAGGATCTTCATCATGGTCTCGCCGCCGAAACGCTGCATCAGCTCGTCTTCGAGCGAGACATAGAAGCGGCTGGAGCCCTTGTCGCCCTGGCGTCCGGAGCGTCCGCGGAGCTGGTTGTCGATGCGCCGGGCCTCGTGGCGTTCGGTGCCGATGACATGCAGTCCGCCGAGATCCTCGATATCGCTGAACCAGCGGATGTCGTGGATGAGCATGCGTCCCGTCTCGCTGATCGCCTCGCGGAGTTCGTCGTCGCCCATCGAGGCGATCGCCTTGTCTGAGAGGTAGGTCGCCTCCCTGGCCCAGTGCTCGAGCATGGCGCGCTCGAGCTGGGCGGGGTCCATCTCCTCGGCCTCGCGTTTGCGCATGTCGGCGATGACATTCGGGGCGATCTTTCGATAGATCGCGGCTCTGAGCTCCTGCTCGGAGGTGTCGGTCGAGACGCCGCGCGGGGCGATGCCCCGGCGCAGCCAGTGCTCGAGGAGTTCCTCGCGGGTGAACGAGCCGAGCTTGATGTCCGTGCCGCGACCGGCCATGTTGGTGGCGATCATGACGGCGCCGAGCTGGCCGGCGTCGGTGATCATCTGGCCCTCGCGCTCGTGCTGCTTGGCGTTGAGGACCTCGTGCTTGACGCCGTGCTTCTGGGTGAGCATCTGGCTGAGCATCTCGGACTTGGCGACGCTGGTGGTGCCGACGAGGATGGGCCTTCCGACATCGTGGAAGGTCTTGATCTCGTCGACGATCTGCTCCCACTTGTCTTTGGCTCTGAGGTAGACCATGTCGGGGAAGTCGCGCCTGACGACGGCCTTGTTGGTGGGGATCGAGACGACATCGAGCCCGTAGATGTCGTGGAACTCCTGGGCCTCGGTGTCGGCGGTGCCCGTCATGCCCGCGAGCTTGCGGTACATCTTGAAGAAGTTCTGGATCGTGATCGAGGCGATGGTCTGCGTCTCCTCCTTGATGGGGACGCCCTCCTTCGACTCGATCGCCTGGTGCAGCCCGTCGGACCACTGTCGCCCGACCATCGGACGGCCCGTGTTGGTGTCGACGATCACGATGCTCGGGCTCGGCCTGCCCGTGAACTGGTCGGGCAGGTTCATCACGACATAGTCGCGGTCGAGCTGGTAGACCGTGTGCGCCCGCACCGCCTGCTGGAGCAGGTGGGGGATGTCGGTGTTCTCGTCGACATAGAACGAGCCGACGCCGGCCTTGCGCTGCGCCTCGGCGGTGCCCTCGTGGGTGAGGTAGGCGTTCTTGCGGTCGTCGTGGACCTCGTAGTACTGTGTGTACTGGTCGCGGTCACGCTCCAGCTCGATCAGCTTCTCTTTCTCTTGCTTCAGCCTCGCCTGGAGCTCGGGCACCTTGCCCTTGTCCTTGGCCTGGCGGATGTCGCCCTCCAGACCCTTGATCGTCTCGATACAGGCGCGGACCTTCTTGTCGGCCGCGGCCCATGGCTTCTGCTTCTCGACAAGGTGGCGGGCGAGCTGGTCGGCGAAGTCGTACCGGGGCTTGTCCTCGCGCGCCAGGCCCGAGATGATCAGCGGCGTCCTCGCCTCGTCGATCAGGATCGAGTCCACCTCGTCGACGATCGCAAAGTCGCGCCGGCGCTGCACCTGCTGGTCCGCCAGACGCTTCATGTTGTCGCGGAGGAAGTCGAAGCCGAACTCGGCGGTCGTCCCGTACACCACATCGCAGCGGTACATGTGGCGCTTGATGTCCTCGGGCTGGACATGCTGGGGGTGGATCGCCCCGACCGTCAGACCAAGCCCGTGGAAGAAGGGGAAGGTCCAGTCGCGGTCGCGCTGCACGAGGTAGTCGTTCACCGTGACGACATGCACCTTCATCCGCACGCACGCCGCGAGATAGGCGGCCAGCGGGCCGACAATCGTCTTGCCCTCGCCGGTCTTCATCTCGGCGATCTTGCCCCCCGCCAGCACCATGCCGCCGATCAGCTGCACATCGAACGGGCGCGAGCGGAAGGGCGGGCGGCTCTCGGGGTAGAGCTCGCGGACCGCCTCGTAGAGCTCCAGCGGGATCTCGACATACTGCCACCCCCGGATGATGTCCGCGGCCCCCAGGAAGCGGTCTTCCTCGTCGGGAACCGCCTCTTCCGGACGCTGGTCGTGCTGGTTCTGAAGCATCCAGGTCCGCGGCACATAGACCGGGGCCTCGTCCATCCGCTGCTTCGTGCTCGCGTACACATCACGGAGCGATTCGGGCAGCTTGGAGGGATCGAACTTGTGCTCGGGGTTGAAGATCGACCGGATGCCGACATGGCGGTCCATCCCCTCGCGGGCGACGGCGAACGCCTCGATCATCAGGTCTTCGGGGCCCGAGCCCTTGTCGTGCTCCTCGCGGAACTTAACGACCATCTCGCGGAGCTGCTGGTCGCTCATCTCGCGGATCTTGGGCTCAAGCTCGTTGATCGCCTCGACGCGGGCGGTGTACTTCTTGACGAAACGCTCGTTACGCGAGCCGATCAGCTTGTTGAGAAAGGGGCCGATCAGCGGAATGCCTTCGTTGGCCATGGGGGTCACCGTTTCTTGGATCCACCGTTTGCGGTGTGTGTCGCTGCTTGCGGGGCCCGGGGCGGCGAGGCGTCCGGGCACGCCGGGGTGAGCGGCGTGCGCGCACGCCGTCCCCGGGAAGGGGTGAACGACCGTCCGCCTCAAGCCTCGCAAGATCGCGGGCGACGCGGGACGGCCAACGCCGATTCAAGCAACAAAGGGCGGAGGAAGCCCGAGCAGACCCTGCGACGCGACCGTCCGCAGCGTCGGCTCGTGGGCCAAGCGGAGCGAAGCCAGACGCGACCGTTCAGAACGACAGAGGGCCGGGGCCGGGGCGCCCGCCATCGGGCAACGCTCGATGACCTCTCGACCGGGGCGGACGATCTCGCGGACCACGCGGGCGATCGCCTCGTGCAGCCCCCTGACCGCCAGCTTGGGCGAGCCGGCCGAAGACGCCGCCGCGGCGCCGGCCAGCGCCGTCGGCGTGTGCATCAACAGAGCCAGAGCCAACGCCACACCGACCGCGCCGACGGATCTCGTCGCGGCCCGCTGCGTCTTCTGATCTCCGTGCCGGTGTACGGCCATCTGACAGAAGTATCGGCTCAGAACAGGCCCGGAGCAAACCCGAACCCTCTTTACGCCCCGCCAGCGGGGGTCCAATGCCGCATTTCTGGCTCAACGGCCCCCGCCGGCCCGATATCCGCACCCTCCGCCGGATATTGTCACCCCGGCATGGCACACAGCGAGCAGAACCCGAAGCAACCGGGCAAGGACCAGAAGATGATCGTCCAACGCCGCGCCCTCCCCGCGACGCGGGAGTCTTTGACCCACAAGTTCCAGATCGACAGCCACGAGGGCTACCTCACCGTCGGCCTGTACGAAGACGGCTCGCCCGGCGAGATCTTCATCAAGATCTCCAAGGAAGGCTCGGCGATCAGCGGGATGTGCCAGGCCTTCTGCCGCGCCTTCAGCATCGCGCTGCAGTACGGGCTCTCGGTCGAAGACGCGGTCGCCCGGTTCAAGGGGATGCGTTTCGAGCCCATGGGCCCGACCAACAATCCCGACATCCCCGAGGCCAGTTCCATCGTCGACTATGTCGCACGATACCTCGAGGTCGAGTTCGGTCGCGTCAACATCAACCGACGCTGAACGGCGGCTTGCGACCTTCCAAAATCGCCTCGGCGTTCTGACCCACCATCGCCGTCATCTCTTCGCGGTATCGCCTCGCGGCCGAGCCGATGTGCGGGGTCAGCACGACATTCTCCAGCCCGATCAGGCCCGGGTGCACGACCGGCTCCTCCTCGAACACATCCAGCCCGGCCCCCCACAGCTTCCCGGCCTTGAGCGCCCCGACCAGCGCCGCCTCGTCGATCACCGGCCCGCGGGAGGTATTCACCAGGATCGCCTCGGGCTTCATGAGTGCCAGACGCTCGGCGTTGATGAGGTGACGCGTCTGGGGGGTCAGGGGCGTGTGGACGCTCACGACATCCGCCTCGGCCAGGCCTTCTTCGAGTTCCACTCG
>REET01000126.1 GCA_007694925.1 Phycisphaerales bacterium
ATCGCCGACAAGGCGAACACGCGCCTCCCCGCCCCGAAGGGGCGAAGGGTTGTAGCCACGGGTGGAGGTGTGCGCAGCACACCGGAACCCGTAGAAAGTCGTCAAGAAGGTTCCCCCGCCCTGAAGGGGCGGAGGACACCGGTGCGTCTGACTCGATTCCTTCGCCCCTTCAGGGCGACTTTCGATTTACAATCCCTTTCCACGGGTTGCGCTCAGCCCGACGCGTTGCGTCGGCCATTGCTCCACCCGTGGCTACAACCCGCTGTCCCTTCGGGACAGAGCCGCAGGACCTGCAACACTGCTGTCGTGCGCAAACACACCGCGCGGAGGACACGCCCATGACCACCGCCGCGCCGCAGACCGCTTCAGAACTCAAGATCCCACCGCCCCCCTCCGGGCGGGGCCTGCTCGGTCTCCGCGGCATGCCCGCCTCCGACCTCCGCGCGATCCTCAACCTCACCAAGCACTACTCCGACATCGCCAACGAACGCCAGGCCGACGAGCCCCTGCTCAAAGGCCTCGCCGTCGCGAACCTCTTCTTTGAAGACTCGACGCGGACGCGTCTGAGCTTCACGCTCGCCGCCCAGCGACTCGGCGCCCATGTCATCGATCTCGCCGGCCAGGGTTCGAGCTTCAGCAAGGGCGAGAGCCTCAGCGACACCGCACTCACCGTCGAGGCGATGGGCGTGCACGCGATGGTCGTCCGCGCCAAGGGCTCCGGCTCGGCAGAGCTCATCGCACGCGTCGTCAAGTGCCCGGTCATCAACGCCGGCGACGGCACACACGAGCACCCCACCCAGGCCCTCATCGACATCTACACACTCTGCGAAGCGACCGACCGCCTCGACACCTTCGACCTCACCGGCATGACCGTCGCGATCGTCGGCGACTGCGCCTCCTCACGCGTCGCCCGCTCGAACATCGCCGCGATGAGCGCGCTCGGCGCACGCGTCGTCTGCGTCGGCCCGCCCGGCATGGCCCCCGCCTCGCTGCGGGCCCTGGGCTGCGAGGTGCTGCACGACCTCGACAGCATCGCCCCCGAGGCCGACGCGATCATGATGCTCCGCATCCAGTGGGAGCGACACTCTGAAGCCGTCGCAGCGGGCGCAGACGCGATCCGCAAACGCGCCAAGCTCGGCAGCCTCCGCCAGTACCGCGAGCTCTACGCCATGACACGCGAACGGGCAGCGTCGATGAAGCCCGGCGCGTGGGTCATGCACCCCGGCCCCATGAACCGCGGCGTCGAGATCGACCAAGAGGTCGCCGACGGCCCGCGATCGCTCATCCTCAGACAGGTCGCCGCCGGCGTCGCCGTCAGAATGGCCGTCCTCGCGAGAACGGTGTGACCGGCGCCGACGCATCGCAAGCCCCGAAGGGGCGCAAGGCTGTAGCCACGGGTGGAGCGATGGCCGACGCAACGCGTCGGACAACGCGCAACCCGTGGAAAGCATCCCAAAAGAACAGCTCGCCCCGGAGGGGCGAAGGAAACCGACCCGACTCGTTAACATCCGCCGCCCCTTCAGGGCGGACTCTGATGTCGAACCGTTTTCCACGGGTTACGGTGTGCTGCGCACACCTCCACCCGTGGCTACAACCCACTGTCCCTCCGGGACAATCGCGATAACACACACTCGATAGAGCCAACACAGTGACAGACCACCGCGAAAGACTCCCCACCGACACCGACGACGGCATGCTGCTCGTCATCTCCGGCCCCAGCGGCGTCGGAAAAACCACCATCACCCGCGGCGTCGAACGATCCATCGCCGACTCGGTCTTCTCCGTCAGCGTCACCACACGCCCGAAGACCGACGCCGATGTCGAGGGCGTCGACTACCACTTCGTCTCGCACGATGAGTTCGAAGCCCTCAAAGCCGCCGGAGAACTCCTCGAATCCGCCATGGTCTTCGGCAACGGCTACGCCACCCCCCGCGCCTGGGTCGAGGAACAACTCGGCCGCGGTCGCCTGGTCATCCTCGAGATCGATGTCGCCGGCGCCAAGCAGGTCAAACAGTCCATGCCCGACATGTTCGGCGTCTTCATCCTCCCCCCCAGCGAGGAAACGCTGCTCGAACGCCTCCGGGCCCGCAAGCGCGAGCCCGAAGAGGTCATCAACCGCCGCTTCGCCGAGGCCCGCCGCGAAATCGCCGAGGCCAGAGACAGCGGCGCCTACGACCTCTTCATCGTGAACGACGAGCTCGACCGCGCCATCCACGAAGCCGTCGACGCCGTCAAGCAGGAACGCGAACGCCGGCGCGCCCGCCGGGCCTGAACCCACGAACACGCACAGCGCAACGAAAAGGGGCCGCCCCGAAGGACGGCCCCTTGTGTTTTCAACGGTTCACCCGCCGCCGGTCAGCGGATCTTCCGGATCGACTCGGGCGTGTCGTCGTCCTTGCCGAACAGCAGGATCATCGTCTGCCCGCCGCCGCCGGCGTTGTAGCTGAACGACGCCTCAAGCGACTCGCTGACGCGCTTGCGCAGCTCGTTGAGGTGGGCGCGGCTGTACGCGTCCGGACGCACCCGCGAGCGCGGGCCGACCGTCGCGTCCATCTTCTCGAGGATGCGCTCCAGCTCCGCCCGCGCCAGCGTGCGGATCGCAGAGCCCGCCGACCCGCCCGTCTCGACGAACATCAGGTCGATCAGACGGTCGGTGTGCTCGGCCTGGAGGTTGCGCCGCAGCGACGAGATCATCGGCCTGCGGGGCGAGAACTCGCCCGAGGCGTCAGAGCCCAGCTCCTCCCAGACCGCGTCGCTGACCGCCGAGATGATCTCCGGCAGCGTCAGCGCGTCCTCCTCGGGGTCGATGCGCATCTCGTTGTCGAACACGCGCCCGAGCGTCTGCGGGTTCATCAGCATCGTCAGCACCGACGACTGCACGCCCATGATCCGCTCGTGCACCGGGAACGCCGGGTCGTCGAAGATCGCCCGGAATCCCATCTCGTCCCACCAACGGTCGGTGGTCATGTGGCGCAGCAGCTCGGGCGTCAGGCCGAAGGCCTCGTCATAGAACGCGTTCTTGATGATGAACGCCAGCGCCTCGCGCTGCTTCTCGACCTCGACGGGCGTGATCGGCTCGCGGCCGCCGGGGTCGCCCTTGAAGTCGCGGAGCACATACGAGCCGCCGATCCAGCGCGACATGATCGACATCGCCCGCATGTGCGACCAGAGGCTCAGGTTGTACCCGCGACGGGCGCGAGACCAGCTCTCGCCATCCTTGACGAAGTCCGTCAGGATCCGCGAACGCTGCCAGTTGGCCAGGCGGACCAGCTCCCGCGCATACTCGATCGGGTCCGAACCCATGTCCCAACGGGCCGCCAGCGGGTCGGGGCCCCAGGTGTCCTCATCCGTCGCGTAAGGCACGTCGTGGTCGGCGACTCGCTTGAGCACCTCCTTCGGATCACCGAAGGTGTACCCGTACTCGATCGCCCACTTGTCGTACGGGCCGATGTGGATCATCCCGAAGTCGCCCTGCTTCTCGCCGGTCGCCATCCGGATGTTCAGCCCGTTGTAGTCCATCACAGACGCCGACAGCGGCTTCCGCCCCGCAACCTCCGGCGAGTTGATCTCGTCCATCGAGAAGATGCTCGAAGCCTTGAAGTTGTGACGCAGACCGAGCGTGTGCCCGACCTCGTGCGCCACCAGGTCCGCCAGCAGCGGGCCCACAAACTCCTCGGGGATCCCGTCCAGAAGCTGCGGACGCTCGCTCGGACGACGCGGGCTCGGCCTCGTCTCGGCCGCCTTCTCGCCTTCCTCCGCCTCGGGCTCGAGCAGGCCCAGACGCTTCTTGATGTGGTCCGGCGTCTGCGCCAGCAACTCCGGGTTGCTCTCCAGCTGGCGCCGGATCATCTCCAGCACCTCCGGCGGCACATCGTCGGGGATCTCCGGCTGCTCGGACTCGATCGCCTCACGAAGCACGCTCTGGGCGATGTCCCAGTGCGCCCGCAGCATCTGCACATGCACGGAACGAACCGCCGCCATCGAGCAATACCCGCCCGTCTGGCTCACGCGACCGTACAGCCCGTCGTACTTGTCGTCGCCGATCAGCGTGGTGTCGACATTCCCGGCGGGGTGGCCTGCGAAGCGGTGCACGCCACGCGCACGCGCCTCGGCGCGACGCTGCTTCTCCTCCGCGCGCCTCGACTCGGGAAGCAGACGCAGGCGAGGGTCCCAGCGCGGGTTCCGCTCAAGCCACGCCAGCGCGTCGGGCCCGAAGCCCTCGATCGCCATGTCGGGGATGATGTCCTGGTGATAGAGCACCCAGCTGCGGAGGAACCCGTCGGTCAGCACCACGTCCGCGTCGAGGATCTGGCCCGTCTCGGGGTGCACGCGGCTCGGGCCGATCGCCGTGCCCACATCGTTCGACAGCCAGCGGATGAAGTTGTAACGCACATCCTCGGGGTCCTTCTCCATGTGCGCGCCCGTCTGCGCGTCCTGGAAACGCACCTCGATCGCGTCCTCCAACCCGATCTGGCGGAACGCCTCGTTCCAGTACTCAACGCCACGCCGGACCCAGCGCCGGTAGCGCACCGGCGTCGCGTGATCGACATAGAAGACAATCGGCTCCTTGGGCGGGCTCATCGCCAGCGAAGGATCACGCTTCTCCAGATGCCAGCGGTTGATGTACCGCACCGGCACCTCCTGGTCGTCGAACTTGCCAAGGTCCCTGTAGCTGGTGGTGAAGTAGCCCACTCGCGGGTCCGCCCTGCGGGGGCGGTACCCCGTGTGACGCGGGATCTCGCTGATCGAATAGTGGAAGGTCCGCAGCGTCCCGTTGCCGATCGGCGCCTCGAAAGCGATCTCGATGTTGTTCGGGAACGCCTTGGCCGTCTTGATCTTGCTCAATGACGGGTTCAGCCCCGCGGCCTGCCACCCGAAGAAGGTCGTCGCCCGGTTCAGCAGCAGGTTGTTCATGTCGATCACCGGCTGCCCGTTCGGGCCAATCGCGATGATCGGCACCGACAGCAGCACCCGGTCCGTAAAGATCCGGTCCACGCTCCCGCGGCTCTCGGGGTCGCCCGAAGAACGCACCGAAAGGTTCGGAATCACCAGCGCAAGCTGGTTGTCGTACCGCTTCCAGTAGCAGTAGATGTCGCCCTGCTGCAGGCCCGCGAAGATGTCGCCGCCGGCGACAGTCATCGCGATCATCTGACGCTTGTTCTCGTACCCGCGGGGCAGCTCGGCGATCATCTTCGCGTCGCGCTCACGGATGTATACATCGTAAAAACTGCGCCCGTCCGCCGTCGAGATCACCTTCTCGAACCCCTCGGACACCTGGCTGAAGGGCGGGAAGTCGTTGCCCTGGCGGGGGGCCCCGGCCCCGCGCTGCGCCATCATCCGCGCAAGGTCCGCCGGGCTCAGCTGCGCTTCAGGATCGATGTCCGGCGCTCGCTGCTCGGACCCCTGCTGGTTCTGGTTCCCCTGGGACTGCGACGCCGCCGCCGCCTGTCCCACGCTCGCGATCAACCCGGCGATCATCAGCCGGCGCATCCATGACTTGTTTCCCATGATGCTGTGCTCCTTCACGGGTGTACACACTCAGACAGGCCGCGCCGGGCGACCACACCGCCCCCGCCCGGCACGCGCCGGACCCGAGGGGGATTGATGGGCTTCTCGACCCTTCACTTGCAAACGATTGACCTTTCAACAGACGCTCGCGCCGTGCCCCCGGCGGGCACGCTCCGCGCCGATTCGGCCGGCCCGGGGCCTTCGATCCTCTCCGGACCAAAAAACTCAACCCCGACGGCCCGGACCGCATGGTGCTTCATCACGCTCCGCATCGTGCGCAGGTTCCTCTCGGCCGCGCCTTCCCTGCCGCGCTGCCGGAATCTCACCTCCCCGTTCACCCCGTCCCGGGCCGACTCCCGCCGGCTAGCCCACATATCCGGCGCCCTGCAGCAGCCAGAGCACACCCGTCATCAACCCGAACAGAACCACCGACGCCTGGAACGGCCCGTCCCGGGTCGCAAGCTCAGTCGGGTCGTCGTAATCGCCGCGTTCCACAAGCACCATACAACGGAACAGGCCGAATGTTGCGGGCAGGATCGTCAGCCACAGCAGGTTGAACCCCAGCGTGTAGTCCTCCGCACGGTCCTGCACATACCCCGCATAAGTCAGCAGCGTCCCGACCGCCGTCGCCACAACCACCATCCGGAGCATGTCGTCGGTGTACCCATCCAAAACCCGACGGGCAGACCCCGCGCCATCGCCCATCGTCCGACGCTCGCCCAATCTCTTCCCAAACGCCAGGAACATCGAGATGAACAGCGTGCTCGTCAACAGCCAGGTCGAGGGCGCCACCGCAGCCGCGGCACACCCCCCCAGGACACGCAGCACAAACCCCGACGAGAGCGACATCACATCCATCAGCACGATGTGCTTCAGTTTGGCCGTGTACGCCGCCACATTCACGGCGTACAGCACCACCGCGCAGGCCATCCACGCCCCCGCCCAACCCGGCGCCAACGCCAGCACCCCCGCCGTGCACAGCAGGGCCGCCCCGTACAGGACCGCCGCGAACGCCTTCGCCTCGCCCGGCGACACCTCGCCAGAGGCGATCGGCCGCCGCTTCTTGCGCGGGTGCAGCCGGTCCTCCTCCCGGTCCCGCAGGTCGTTGATCACGTACCCGGCGCTGGAGACCATCCCGAAAGCGACGAACGCCAGCACCACGCTCAGCCAGGCGATCTCCTGCCCGTCGGCCCACCCGTACAGGGGGCCGACGAACACGAACACCCCTTTGGACCACTGCGTCGGCCTCGCCAGACGCACAAAGCGACCCACCCCCGACCCGGCGGCTGCAACGCTCTCTGATTCTTGTTTGGCCCCGGGCTCCACAGAACCGCTAGCTCCTGACCGATGTACCGTCTGGTCCGATCACCGGGTTCACCATCGACCCGCAGAGGGGCGCGACTGCAGCCCACCGGAGGAACATTCGGCCCATGACCGACCGCGGCCATCCCGCCGGGACACCCCCGGCCCCGCATCGTTGCCGCCCCGCGCTTGTCGCGGCGGTCCTCGTTGCGCTCATGGTCGCCACCGCCTGGCCGGTCATCTTCGCCCAAGTCCAGCGCGGACGCATGGCCCTCGACCAGCTCCACTACCACGAGCGAACCGTCCGCGCCTTCATCGACGCCTGGCCCGCCCCCGACCTGACCGACTACTGGTCCGCCACCACCCCGGGCTACCACCTCGCCATCGCCGGCGCCGCCAAGCTCGTCGGCGACAGCCGGACGATGCTCCAGCTCATCGCCAGCCTCTTCACCGTGACCCTGCTCGGCGTGCTCGGCTGGGCGCTGGGCTCGCGCGCTCCGCCCCTGACCGCCATCGCCCTCGGCCTGCCCCTCGTCTTTTCCCTGTACGTCTGGCCCGCGGGGGTCTGGCTCCTGCCCGATAACGCGGGGTGGCTCCTCGTCCTCGGTGTCGTCCTCTTGGCGCTCCGCACCAAGTTCGGCCTCGGCCACCTCCTCGCGGCCGGCGTGGTGCTCGCGGCCCTCGTGCTCGTCAGGCAGATCCACCTCTGGGCCGCCGCCGCCCTCTGGATGGGCGCCTGGCTCGGCGCCGGCCACAACCCCGACGCCGACGAACCCGGCCCCCTCGACGGCTCCTTCAGGGGCGAGCTCGGCTGGCTCCTGACCCCGTCGCGCGACCGGATCGTGCGCACGGGGCTGATGGTCGCCGCGACACTCCCCGCCTTCCTGATCGTCGCCCACTTCGCCCGGAGCTGGGGCGGGCTGACCCCCCCGCTCTTCCAGGGCGAGTTCCAGAGCGAGGCGGTCCACACCGGGGGCAACCCCGCCGCCCCCGCCTTCATCCTCGCCCT
>REET01000250.1 GCA_007694925.1 Phycisphaerales bacterium
GATCCGGTCCGAGCCCGATCTCAAGCCCGATCAGACTTCAAGCCCCGCAGCAGCGGGGTTTTCTGTGCGCGAGCTCCGGCCGAGGGTGTCCGCTCAGGACGAAAAGAGCGCCGAGCCGACGCGGACGATGTTGGCGCCCTCCTCGATTCCGATCTCGTAGTCGGCCGTCATCCCCATCGAGAGCAGGTTGAACTTCCCTTCACCGATGCCGGTGGTCTTGATCTCGTCGAAGAGCTCGCGGCAGCGGGCGAAGACCGGGCGGGCGTCCTCGGGGTTGTCGGTGTGCGGGGCCATCGTCATCAGCCCGCGCACATGCACATGGGCCATTGTCTCGATCTGCTCGGCCAGCGGGAAGGCGGCCGGCAGCGGGCAGCCGTGCTTGGTCTCCTCGCCAGAGCAGTCGACCTGGACGAGGACCTCGATATCGATGTCCTTCTTCAGGCCGATCTGCTGGAGCTCCTCGGCCAGGCGCAGCGAATCGACCGAGTGAACAAGCCGGACGAGCGGCGCGATCTTCTTGGCCTTGTTGCGCTGCAGGTGCCCGATCATGTGCCAGCGGACGGGGTCGTCCGTTTCGGCGGGGAGCAGCGAGGGATCGATCTCGGCGATGTTGCTCCGGCGCGTGCGCTCGAGAAGGCGCAGCCTCTGGGCGTACTCGTCGATGATCGCCGCACGCTGTTCGAGCTGCTGCGCCTGGCTCTCGCCGAGGTGGCGGTGGCCCATCTCGACCAGGGTCTTGATCTGGTCAGGCTCGGCGTACTTGGTGACCGCAACGAGGATCACATCCTGCGGACGCCTTCCCGACCGCTGCGCGGCGTCGGCGATTCGTCCGGTCACTTCGGCGTAACGCTCTTGGAGCGTGGCCACTTCCGTCATGGATCGGCCCTCCATCCGTGAGGCCGTCGCGGTTTTTTGCGGGCCGCGACGGCGGTCCGGAGGTAGCATACCGCCGCGCGCCCCGGCCCGCAGCCGTCGGCGCACAGGAGCAACAGATGCAGAACCAGTCCCTCCCCGAGCGGGCCGAGTTGATCCGGCCCGGCGACGACGCCCCCGACTTCACGCTGCTCGACCAGCACCGCAACGAATGGACGCTCTCTGACGCGCTGCAACAGGGCGATGTCGTCCTCTGCTTCTTCCCCTTCGCGTTCACCGATGTCTGCTCGGCTGAGATGAAGTGCGTCAACGACGAGATCGAGGCCTGGAAGGCCAAGGGAACGACTGTCGTTGGGATCTCCTGCGACTCGTTCGCCGCCCTGAACGCCTGGGCCGTGCAGATGGGGCTCCAGCAGACGCTGCTGGCGGACATGCACCGCAAGATCTGCAAGGCCTACGGGCTGTACTGGCCCGACCTGCATGTCGCCAGCCGCGGCACCGTCGTGATCGACCGCTCGGGCAAGGTCAAGTGGGCCCAGGGGCGCCAGCCGGGCGATGCGATGGCGTGGGACGAAGTGCTCGGCCATGCGGGCTGAACGCCAGTGGTCGGCAGGGCGGGGGCAAAAACAAGACGACGCGCCGGAGCGCGTCGCCGTGCTGAAGTGACCCCACGGGGATTCGAACCCCGGTTTCCAGGATGAGAACCTGGCGTCCTGGACCTGACTAGACGATGGGGCCTATCAGGATCGATCGTGTCGCCACCCGCCCAGGTCTGGCGGGAGGGGCATATCTGTAGCCCGGTTCTCTCGGGATTTCACGCCGCAACGACAGATGATTTCGTGATTCGAACTCAGCGGGCGACCAGCGCCGCTCTGCGCACCTGCGAGAGGGCGTAGACGGCCGCCTCTGTCTCGGACTGGCCGACCACGGCGCCCATGGCACGGCCCTGTTCGTCGGTCCACTCCGCCCTGTAGCAGTCGAAGAGCTGCACATGGCGGAGGGTCAGGGTGTAGCCCAACGCGCGAAACTCTTCGCAGATCCGGTCGACCCCGGGGAAGAAGCGTCCGTCGTCGAAGTGGCCGCAGCCCTGTGTGTCGAGGGCGGACCAGCCGCTGGCGTACAGCTCGTCGATCGCAACATCGAGTCCCACTGTCGCACCCCTGCCGTCGAGGCTCTGTGGCCCTTCGCCCGGTGCGGGCGCTCGGGGCCGGTGTGAAGCCGACCGGCAGACACGGCCGAGTCACGCGCTGCCATCGATAAGTCTAGCTTCGGTCAAATACTGATACCACTCTGGCGTTTGGTCCGATCATTCACGCCTCAATCGCCGCTTCCGGGGGGCGCCAGGAGCACAATCGCGTCGTAGAGGGCGTGGGCCCCCACCGCGATCCCCAGCCCCCGCTGCACGAACAGAATCCCGAAATAGATCCCGGTGAGGAAGTAGTAGCTCCGCAAACGCCAGGCGTCGGGGCCTTCGACGGGCTCGTGGATCGCGGCGAACGCCAGGGCGCTGGCGACGACCGCGATCGCCTTGCCCCAGAGATCCTTCATGCCCAAGAGGTCCACCAGCAGGGCGTGGAGCAGGGTGATCAGGATCAGGCGGAAGAGCATCTCTTCATACAGCCCGGCACCGATCGAGATGATCAGGCGGCTGAACCAGGGCAGATCCCAGAGCGTGCCCGATTCGCGGGCCGCCAGAGCCGTGGGCGAAAACAGCACAACCGACAGGGCCAGCAGCGGGACGGTCCAGACAAGGGACTCGCCGGCCATCTTCAGGAGCACCCCCGGGCGGATCCGCCAGGGGTGGCTCTTGAGCAGGTGCCAGGCCAGCAGGACGACCACCAGCGCGATCGCCGGCAGATGGACCGACGCGACCCCGAGCGACTCGAAGACGCGCCCCATCACCTGCGGCGCCCGGAGCTGCACGCCCACGCCGTCGCCCTGCGACATCAGGAAGAGCGAGCCGAACTCGTACAGCACCAGGAGCGGGGCGAGGAAGGCGAGGACATGGAGGGGGCGCTTGGAGTACGCCGCGTAGCCGGGCGGGCCTTGAGCGGGCGCCTCCGGCTTGCCCTGCTTACGGGAGGGTTGCGGGCCCTTGGGGCGGATCGCCCTGGGTTTCTGGCGGCTGCGGCTCACGCGGGGACTCTAATCGGCGATCGGCGGGCCCGGTCGCCGCACCGACAGTACCTGACGCGATGAGAGCGCAACAAAGCAGCCCCGATCGGGGCTGCTGAGGAAGGATTTTGCTTGTGCTTTGGGCCGAGGCCGGGCGGCTCAGCCGTGCTGGAGGGCCTTGAACCGGGCGACCATGCGGCTCTTGCGCCGGGCGGCCTGGTTCTTGTGGATCACGCCCTTCTGGGCGGACCGGTCGATGACCTTCTGGCAGGTGTGCAGGGCCTCGCGGGTCTCCTCGACCTTGCCGGCGGCGAGGTTCTCGTTGAACGAACGCATCGCCTGGCGCATGGCCCGCAGGCGCCAGCGATTGCGCGAGCGGTGCTTGATGTTCTGGCGGATCCGCTTCTTCGCCGACCGAGAGTTCGCCATCGATCCGAACCTTTCCTGCCGCGGACCCGTCGTAGGGCCCGGACCTGTGCCTGAGCGGGCCATTTGGCCCGGTTTGCCGTGTGATTCCTTCCGGCGGTCGCCTGGGCGGCCGCCGGTGGTTGCCGGAGCGTGGCTCCGGGCCCTGATGATTGCCCCAAGGGCCGGTGAAATCAACCCCTGAGCGGGCGACGGCTTGCCCGCCCGCCCCGCCCCTCCTAACCTCCCGGCGACTGCGGGCGTAGCTCAACTGGATAGAGCACCTGACTACGGATCAGGAGGTTGAGGGTTCGAATCCTTCCGCCCGTGCTAGCTGTTTCAGACGCCTCGGCCCCAAGCCGAGGCGTCTGTTTTTTCATTGATACCCTTGCACCCACTCCACCCACAGACCCGGGACCTCAGCGTCCCGCAGGGGGTCATCTGAATGGCCGAGCAGACACAGACCGGCGGGCTTTTGCAGCTCACCTCCGAGTACCTCCGCACCGAGGCGGCGATCCGCCTGGGCGGGGGTGAGAAAGCCGCGCAGCGGCAGCACGAGAAGGGGCGGCTCACCGCCCGCGAGCGGATCGGCCTGCTGCTCGATGAGCCCGGGTCGTTCCAGGAGCTCGGTCTTTGGGCCGCCTACGGCATGTACGCCGAGCACGGGGGAGCGCCCGGGGCCGGGGTGGTGACGGGGACGGGGGTGATCCACGGTCGCCGCTGGATGGTGATCGCCAACGACGCGACGGTGAAGGCGGGCGCGTTCTTCCCGATGACCTGCAAGAAGATCATCCGGGCGCAGACGATCGCGCACGCGGCCCGGATGCCGCTGGTGTACCTGGTGGATTCGGCGGGCGTCTTCCTGCCCCTGCAAGAGGATGTGTTCCCCGACACCGACGACTTCGGGCGGATCTTCCGCAACAACGCGGTGATGAGCGCCGAGGGGATCCCGCAGATCGCGGCGATCATGGGCTACTGCGTCGCGGGGGGCGGGTACCTGCCGGTGCTGTGCGACACGCTGCTGATGACCGAGGGGAGCGGGCTGTACCTGGCCGGGCCGGCGCTGGTGAAGGCCGCGATCGGGCAGCAGGTCAGCGACGAGGAGCTCGGCGGGGCGGAGATGCACGCGCAGATCTCCGGCACGATCGACTTTCGAGAGGCCGACGACAAGGCGTGCGTGCGCCGGATCCGGGGACTGATCGAGAAGTACGGGTTTGAGGGGCGGACGCCGGCGAAGGTGAGCCGCCCGGCCCGGGACGCGTCGGACCTGTACACGCTGTTTACCGACAAGCCGGGCGAGCAGTACGACATCCTGGACATCCTCGCGTGCGTGGTCGACTCGCGGACGGCGCCCAACAGCGACGGGCACGAATCGCTCGAGCCGGAGCTGGACGAGTACAAGGCCGAGTACGGGCGTTCGCTGGTGTGTGCCTATGCCAAAATCGGCGGGCACGCCGTGGGGATCGTGGCCAACCAGGGGAAGCTGACCGAGCGTGCGATGGCTGGCGGGAAGGCGGGGCCGTCGAAGTCGACGAACATGCCGCGGGTGATTTATGACGAGTCGGCCGACAAGGCGGCGAGGTTCATCATGGACTGCAACCAGCGGAAGATCCCGCTGGTGTTCGTGCACGACACGACGGGGTTCATGGTCGGCCGCGACAGCGAGCAGGGCGGGATCATCCGGGCCGGTGCGAAGATGGTCAACGCGATGAGCAACTGCGTGGTGCCGAAGATCGTGCTGGTCATCGGCGGCAGCTACGGGGCGGGCAACTACGCGATGTGCGGGCGCGCCTTCGACCAGTTCGTCTCGATGGCGTGGCCGGGGTCGCGGTGCGCCGTGATGGGCGCGGCCCAGGCGACGGGCACGCTGGCGATGATCGAGCAGCGCTCGCGCGAGCGTCGGGGCGAGGAGATCGACGCGGAGACGCGCGACCAGATCCTCGCGGCGGTCCGCGACAGCTACAACGAGCAGCAGGACATCCGCCACGGCGCGGCGCGGGGCTGGGTGGACCGGATCATCGAGCCGCACCGCACGCGGGAGGAGCTGATCGCGGCGCTCGAGAGCGCGTGGAACTGGGACTACAGCCGGGGGTTCAGGACGGGCGTGCTGCAGACCTGAGGGCGGGTCGCCTCAGCGGCCCATGGCGTGTTTTATCGAACAACGCACGGCCCGGGCTTCGGCCGGGGCGGTGACTTTGCGCGCGCGTGCCGCGATGGCCCGGCGCCGGTCGGCTTGACACCGGGCCGGACCGCGCCCATCATTTCGCGGTTTCGGGAAATATCGAAATGGAAGAGCTCGTCGACATCGCCAAGGCCCTCGCCGACCGGACCCGCCTCCGCCTCTTGGCGGCGTGCCTGGACGGGGAGTTGTGCGCGTGCCAGCTCATCGCGCTGGTCGGCCTGCCCAACTCCACCGTGTCGGGCCACCTGAACACGCTCAAGCGGGCGGGGCTGCTCTCGGCACGACGAGAGGGCCGGTGGATGCACTACCGCCTCACCCCCGAGGCGGAGCGATCCCCGGCGGCGAACGACGCGGCGGCGATGGTGCGGGCCGCGGCCGAACGCGAGCCCCAGCTCCGCGACGACCAACGCTCGATGAAGGCGATCTTGAAGCTCGAACCGGAGGAATTATGCCGGATGCAGCGGGAAGACCCCGGGTGCTGTTTCTCTGCACCGCAAACTCGTGCCGCAGCCAGATCGCAGAGGGTTGGGCGAGGGCGATCCACGGCAACCGGCTCGAAGCGGTGAGCGCGGGGGCCTCTCCCTCGACGCTCAATCCGCTGGCGGTCCGGGTGATGGCCGAGGCGGGCGTGGACATAGGCTCGCACCGGTCCAAGAGCGTCGAGGAAACAGACCCCGAGACGCTCGACCTTGTCGTCACGGTCTGCGCCGATGCGCACGAGAGCTGCCCGGTCTTCCCCGGCTCGGCGAGGGTCGTGCACAGAGGCTTCGACGACCCGCCGCGGCTGGCGAAGGACGCCAAGAGCGAAGAGGAAGCCCTGCCCCACTACCGGCGCGTGCGCGACGAGATCCGCGCGTTTGTCGAACAGGAACTGCCGGAGCTGCTGAGCAGGGATTGAGCGGCGACCGGCGGCCCGTGAAGGGTTACGGGTCATTACGAACCACGCAAGCCGGGCGAACCGCCCGGAGGAGACACACCATGAGTGCCGTCAACAACCCAGACACCGTCCGCGACGCCGTCCGCGAGGGCTACGCCAAGATCGCCAGAGACGAGGGCGGCTGCTGCGCGGGCACCTCGTGCTGCGGGACCTCCAGCGTCTCTGCGCAGATCGGCTACGACCCTTCCGAGCTCGGCTCGCTGCCCGAGGGCGCCGACATGGGGCTCTCCTGCGGCAACCCCGGCGCGATCGCGTCGCTCATGCCCGGCGAGACCGTGATCGACCTGGGCAGCGGCGGCGGACTGGACATCTTCCTCGCCGGTCCCAAGGTCGGGCCGACCGGACGCGCGATCGGGATCGACATGACGCCCGACATGCTCTCCAAGGCCCGCGCCGGCGTCGCTTCGTACCGCCAGCGGACAGGGCTCGACAATGTCGAGTTCCGCCTCGGCGAGATCGAGCACATCCCTGTCGCCGACGCGACGGCGGACTGCGTGATCTCCAACTGCGTCCTGAACCTCTCGCCCGACAAGCCCCGGGTGTGGTGCGAGATCGCGCGGGTGCTCAAGCCCGGCGGTCGCGCCGCGATCAGCGACATGGCGCTGCTGCGCCCGCTGCCCGAGGATGTCGCGGGGATGATCGACAGCCTGATCGGCTGCATCTCCGGGGCGGTGACGGTCGACGAGACGCGGGCGATGATCGAGGCTTCGGGGCTGGAGGTCGTCGAACTGACGCCCAAGGGCGAGTACATGAAGGCGCTGGAGCAATCCCGCGACCCGCTGTATCACAAGATCGCCTCGATGTTGCCCGAGGGCACGAGCCCGGCGGACTTTGTGACCAGCCTGGACATCAAGGCACGCAAGCCCGCCTGAGGCGAGCGTGGCGCAACTGCGCCGATGATCCGCAAGGCCCTCCACCGACACCGTCGAAACCAAGAAACGCAAGAACAGCCGCGCCGGTGTTGAAGGCGCGGCTGTTTCTTTGGACTTCGATCCGACGCTGGCCGACGAACGCGCCGCCTAAGGGCGCACCGGCACGCCGACCTCCGCCGGCATCGGCAGCTCGACCGGAGGCATGACCGCCTGCGGCGATGGCGCGATGCCCAGGATCTGCGCCACCGTCGGGTGCATCTGCATCGAGTGCACGCGTCCCAGGTCGATGCCGCCGAGGGGCGTGGGGTACCGCCAGATGACCGAGAAGCCGTACATATCCGGGTTGGTCTCCG
>REET01000113.1 GCA_007694925.1 Phycisphaerales bacterium
CCCGATCGGCAGGCCCCGCGCGCCGAACCCCGCCGGCAGGCTGATCGCCGGCAGCCCCGCCAGGTTCACCCCGACCGTGTAGATGTCCTCCAGATACTCAGAGACCGGGTCGTCCCGCTTGCATCCGATCTCGTACGCAGGCGTCGGGCTCGTCGGCATCAGCAACACATCGCACCGGGCGCCCTCCCCGCGCTCCCCCGTCCCCAGCGCCGCGTCGTAGTCTTCCTTGATCCGCCGGCGCACCTTCAGTGCCGTGTTGTAGTACGCCTCGTAGTACCCCGACGAGAGCGCGTAGGTCCCCAGCATGATCCGGCGCTGCACCTCAGCCCCGAACCCCTCGCTGCGGCTGCGCAAATACAACGCCTCAAGCCCCTCCCCCGCGTCCAACTCCGCGCGACGCCCGTAACGCACGCCGTCGAACCGCGCGAGGTTCGAGCTCGCCTCCGCGGGCGCCACGATGTAGTACGCAGAGACCGCGTGCTCGGCGTGCGGCAGATCCACATCGACAAGCTCCGCCCCCATCACGCGGAACACCTCTTTCGCCCGCTCCATCGCCCCGTCAACGCCCGGATCGTTCTTGGCGGTCGCCCACGCGCGCACCACGCCCACGCGCAGTCTCATGGGCGTCTCCCTCGCCGAAGCGACTAAGTCGTGCACTGGCCGCGTCGAGCTCGTCGCGTCGTTGGGATCCTCACCCGCGATCACGCCCAGCACCCGCGCCGCCTCCTCGACCGTCCGCGTCAATGGCCCGATCTGATCCAAGCTCGACGCGAACGCCACGAGCCCGTACCGCGACACACGCCCGTAGGTCGGCTTCAGCCCCACCACCCCGCACATCCCCGCCGGCTGGCGGATCGACCCGCCCGTGTCCGACCCCAGCGCAACGGGAACCATCCCCGCCGCCACCGCCGCGGCAGACCCCCCGCTCGACCCCCCCGCCACGCGCGTGGTGTCCCACGGGTTCTTCGTCGGCCCGTAGACCGAGTGCTCCGTGCCCGAGCCCATGCCGAACTCGTCCATGTTCGTCTTGCCGACGATCACCGCCCCGGCCGCCTCCAGACGCCCGATCACCGTCGCATCGAAGGGCGAGCGGTACCCCTCCAGGATGCGGCTCGCGCAGGTCGTCTTGCCGACCTTCGTGCAGATGTTGTCCTTTACCGCGATCGGCATGCCCGCCAGGGGCAGGTCCTCGCCGCCAGCGACGCGCTCGTCGATCGCGGCGGCGCGGGCCGTCGCCTCCTCGGCGTACACCTCGACGAACGCGTTGCACGCCCCGTTCCGTTCCTCGATGCGCGCCAGCGCCTCGGCGACCTGTTCCCGTGCGCTCTTCACGCCGAGCCTCCCCCGTCGATCACCTTCGGCACGCGCACAAACGGCCCCATCGTCTCGGGCGCCATCGCCAGAAACGCGTCTCGCTCCAGCACCCCCGAAGGTTCGTCCTCGGCCAGGCGGTTCACTTCGTCGTCGGGGTGCGTCATCGGGCGGACGCCCTCGACATCCACCGACTTCAGCCCCTCCATGTACTTCAGGACCGCCCCGAGCTTCGCCGCGATCGCCGGGGCCTCGCCCTCGCCGACCTCAAGCCGGCTCAGCTTCGCGACCTTCAGCACCGCGTCGGGCCCGATCTGTGGTGTCTCTGGCATGGACCGATGGTATGGAAACCCACGCCCCCGCGTGGGCCGCAGCCCATGCCCCTTGGACGCGGGGCGTTCGACGCAGGAACAGCGTCAGCCCGAGGCTTGGTTCAGGGTGCTGGAGAACGAAGACAACCCGCGACCGAAGGCCGCTACCTCCCCCAGCGCCCCACGCCCCACACCCCGCGCCCCTCCCACACTCACTTCACCTTCGCGACCTTCTGCTCCAGCTCGGCCAGCAGCGCGCTGAGCTGCGCGTCCGCCGAGGCCTTGCCCTCGATCGTCTTGATCGCGTGGATCACCGTCGTGTGGTCGCGACCCCCGAAGAACCCGCCGATCTCCTCCAGCGAGTGACGCGTGTGACGCCTCGCAAGGAACATCCCGATCTGGCGGGGCTGGGCGATCGACCGGGGCTTGCGCTTGCCCTGCAGGTCCGTCAGACGCACATTGAAAAAGTCCGCCACCGTCTCGGCGATGAGCTGGATCGTCGGACCGCTCCCGCCCGAGCGCGGCTCACCGCCAAGCGCGTCGATCGCAAGGTCAAGGTCGACCGGCCGCCCCTCGACCGACGCCGCGATCTGCAGCTTCGTCACGGCGCCCTCGAGCTCGCGGATGTTCCGCGTCACGCGCGTCGCCACATGGCACGCCGCGTCGTCGGGCACCAGCAGCCCGCGCTGCAGCGCCTTGCTCTTGACGATCGCGATCCGCGTGTCAAGGTCCGGCGCCTCCACCTGCGTCACCAGCCCGCACTTGAACCGGCTCACCACACGGTCCTCGAGCGAAGGGATCTCCTCCGGCGGCGCGTCGGAACTCAGCACGATCTGCTTGTTCGCCTGGTACAGCGTGTTGAAGGTGTGGAAGAACTCCTCCTGCGAACGCTCGCGCGACGCCAGGAAGTGGATGTCGTCCAGCACAAGCACATCGACATCGCGGAACCAGTGACGGAACTGCGCCATCTGGTTCGCACGGATCGCCTCGGTGAAGTAGGTCACGAAGCTCTCGCACGAGAGGTAGTGGATCACCGCGTCGGGATTGTTCCGCCGGATCGTCAGGCAGACCGCCTGCAAGAGGTGCGTCTTGCCCAGACCAACATCCCCGTGGATGAACAGCGGGTTGTACGAACTGCCCGGCTGCTCGGCCACCGCCATCGCCGCGGCGTGCGCGTAACGATTGCTCGGGCCCACCACGAAACTCGAAAAGTCGTAGTCCGGATTGATCGCCAGCGTGTCGGGCGGCTCCAGATCGCCCGCCTTCGAACGCACACCGTTCGACACCGCACCATTGACCTTCGCTCGATGAGTCAGCATTCCGGCGCCCTCCTCAGGCCCGCCGATCGACTCGTCCGGACCGACAAAGCGGATGCCCAGCAGGTGTCCTGTCACGCTCTGCAGCGCCTCGCGGAACACATCGCCGCAGGAACGACGAAGATACTCCTTGTGAACCGTCGAGTGCGCCCGCAGATGCATCATCCCGGCGATGATCCCCAGCGGCTCGATCTCGTCGAACCACTGCCGGCACACCGTCGGGTGCTGGGTACGCAGATACCCCAGCATCCCTTCCCACACACCGCGGTCAGGATCGCTCATCGATCGCTTTCTTCTCTGAAAAACCCGGGTTGTCCGAACGGGCCACCACGCCGCACAAACTCGTCGACCAGACGCCTTCCGATCACGCCCGACCGCCGCACTTCGGCAGGGGAAAACCTAATCGTCAACGCCCTCCGTGTCAACCATTCTCCGGCGAATCTGCGGGCCGACCCGCGCCCGACGCTCAGAACGCCATTCACGCACCCGAAGCAGCACGCTCCGCCTCCCGAAGCTGATCCTCGTAACGGGCCCTGTTCGTCCGGTGATCCATCAACAGGTGCACCCGACCCAGATCTCCCTCCCCCAGCACCTCCTCCAGACGCTGTCGGGCATACACGATGTTTGTCCTACGGCTGATATGGTTCAGCACCAGGTGCTCGCACCGAAGCACGCGAAGCCACTCGGCGATGTCGTCGATGTGCAGGTGCATCCCGATCTTCGCCCGACCCTTGTGCTCCGGCTCGAAGAAAGTGCACTCGCTGATCACCACCTTCGCACGCAGCACATCCTCTCGGATCAGCCACGGGCCCGGCAGCGTGTCCCCGATGTACGCCACCAGCGGGATCTCAAGCTGACGCGTGATCTCCGTCCCACGCTCCTTCAGCTCTCGCAGCTTCTCCTGAGGCAACCCCGCAAACTCGTCCTTCAGCTTGCTCCGACGCTCGTACAGCACATACCCCATCGACGGCGCCGTGTGCTCGGTGTGGAAACCGCGCAGAAACACCGTGTTCTTCACCTCAAGGTCCTGCTCGTGCTCGAGCGTCACAAGCTCGTAAGGCGTCTGCTGACGCTCCAGACGGTGAAACCCCTCCATCATCGCCCGGATGTCGCCCTCGATCCGTGCATCGCACACGATCGTCCCCGTCCCCATCCCCTGAAACCGACGCTGCGACGCGTAATACGCCAGCCCACCGACATGGTCCATGTGCCCGTGCGACACCGCCACGAACTTGCTCGCCAGCATCGCACGAGGACAAGAGCCCATGTCGAAACAGACATCAAGCTCCGGAACCTGGATGCTCGTCACCTCCCCAGCCACCGAGATCCCCTGCACCCGGTACGGCGGAAGGAACAAAAACCCCAGACTCCCCTCACGCGGCGGCGGCTTGGGCAACATCCGGCAAATCCTCCAAAGGCCGAGCTCTCACCCGACCGGAATCACTGCTTCTGGCGGAACTCCCGCCAGCCCCCACTGTAGCCATCACCCCCCACCCCGCAACACCCGCCAGTGTCTACCCCTTCTACCACCCCTCTGCTCGCCTGCTCGCCTGCTCTCCTCTCGACCATCTCGCCCGCGCCAGCGGGCGTCTATCCTCGCTCACCGTGAACGACCTCCAAAAGGACGATCCCAAACCAGAGCCCGCCCAGACGCCAGAGGCAGACACCCCCGCCGACGACCGCTCCATGGCCCAGCGCCTCGGACCCGTCGCCGTCCTCGGCGCCATCGCCCTCTTCTTCCCCGCCGCCGGCGGCTTCCTCCTGCTCATCTACCTCAACTCCATCGGGAGTTGGCTCAACAGCCTCGAAACCCTGGGCTACTTCGTCTATGTCGGAGGCTTCATCCTCTTCGCCGGCCTCGCCCTGCTGCCCACCTACGCCCAGGCCGTCCTCGCGGGCTGGGCCTTCGGCTTCCCCCTCGGACTCGCCCTGGCCCTCTTGGGCTTCGCCGGCGCCGCAACCCTCGGCTACTGCATCGCCCGCCCCGCCTCGGGCGACCGCGTCACCGGCATCATCAACGAGAAGCCCCGCTGGAAGGCCGTCCACGACGCCCTCGTCGGCGCCGGACCCCTGAAAACCTTCGCCATCGTCACACTCGTCCGCCTGCCGCCCAACTCCCCCTTCGCCCTGACCAACCTCGTCCTCGCCTCCGTGAAGGTTCCGCTGCACATCTATGTCGCCGGCACCGCGATCGGCATGCTCCCGCGCACCGCCGCCGTCATCTACCTCGCCTCGATGATCGAGGGCGAGCTCACCCGCGAAGCAGTCGACGGCACACGGAACACCAACGCCATCATCGCCGGCGTCATGGTCACCCTCTTTGTTGTCGTTGTGATCGGCAGCATCGCCAACCGCGCCATCCGACGCGTGACCGCCGAAAGCAACGCCCCTGTTCAGGGCAACGACGACAATCGGTCTGTATAACACCCTCCCGATTCGGGTTGGCGCGGATCGCCCAAGCGTCCGATATGACGCCGGACACCGTCCGAGAACCCGAACAACCACGCCGATCCGCCTTGGCGCAATCCGTGTGTGTCCCCTGTGGATAACTCGGCGCGACCGCTCGGTTCAGATGGCGCAAACCCCGCGCAGAACCCGCCGACAAGATCCCAAAGCGCCAAATCGACGGACGACCCCCCTCCCCTGCGCCAGCCCCGCGCCAGGGAAACCCACGCCGGCCCGTCGCGCAAATCCTGTGTTTTCAAGCACTTACGGGCGGGTCGCGAGGTTGTCCACTCGCGCCAGCCCATCTGACTATGAAGAATCCAGTTCTCTCTCTTCTTAAAGAAGAAGAGATCCCTCGGGTGGAGACCCGAGGGGCGTTTACCGACCCGCTCCCGCACTCGGCCAAAGCCAAAGTTCCCCAGCGCGGTGTGGACAACCCGTGCGTTTCCGGTGTTCACCGCTGGCAAGCCGGGCAGAACACCGTTGTTCGTTGGGCCAGCAAAATCTGCGCGAGCTCCCCGCCGCAGCGCTCGCATGCCAGCCCCCCCCGCCCGTACACCCGGTGGAGCCTCTGGGCCGTCCCGGCGACACCCCCGGCATCGAGGTAGTCCCTGATCGACGACCCCCCCGCCTCGATCGCCCGGGCCAGGATCGCCCGGATCGCCGAGGCCAGCGCCGAGGCCTCGCCCTCGCTCAGCGACCCCGCCGCCCGGCCGGGCGCAATGCCCGACTCGAACAGCGCCTCGTCGGCGTAGATGTTCCCGACGCCGGCGATCACCCGCTGGTCGAGCAGCGCCGCCTTGATCGCCCGAGCCGAGCCCCCGAGCCGTTCGCGGAGCACCGGTCCGGTGACACCGAGCGCGTCCGGCCCCAGCCCGCTCCAGTGCTCACTCAGCGACTCGAGATTCTCGAAGGCCCGCAGTCCTCCGAAGCGTCTGGGATCCCGGAAGAGCAATCGTCCGCCGCCCTCAAGCCGCAGCGTCGCGTGGATGTGGTCGCGCTTGCTCGCCCTCGCGCCCGAGCCGAGCAGCACGAGCTGGCCCGTCATCCCCAGGCGAACCAGCAGCACCGATCGCCCCGCCACTCCCTCGCCCCCAGTCTCACCGACAATCGCCAGCTCCTTGCCCAGCCGCTTCACATCAACGACCGTCGTCCCGACGAGCAGGCGCCGGGCCTCGTACCGCCGCGGCTTCGACGCCCCCGACCGCTGGCGTGAAAACCCGCCCGCCGGATCGCCCGGAACCACCAGCACATCCCGCCGGTGCAGGGTCGCCCCGACCACCCGCTTGCCGAGCACCCCGGGCGACAGGCTCTGGCGGATCCGCTCGACCTCGGGCAGCTCTGGCATCTCAGCTGTCGCCCTTCCGCCCCCGGTTCCGATCACGCAGCGACCTGAAAAACCCGCGGAGCAGCTCGGCCGACTCCTCGGCCATCACGCCGCCGATGACCTCGGGCCGGTGGTTCAGCCTCGGGTCGTCGGTGATCTTGTACAGGCTCTCGCACGCCCCGGCCTTGGGGTCCCTCGCCCCGTAGACCACGCGCCCCACCCGCGCGTTGACGATCATCCCGGCGCACATCGGGCAGGGTTCGAGCGTCACGACCAGCGTGCAGTGGTTCAGGCGCCAGTCGCCGACCGCCGCCGCGGCGTCCCGGATCGCCAGAAACTCCGCGTGCCCCGCCGGGTCGCGCTCACGCTCGCGGGTGTTCGTCCCCTCGGCGAGCACACGCCCCGACTCGGTCTCGTAGACGACCGCCCCGACGGGCGTCTCGCCCGCCGCCGAAGCTTCACGGGCCAGCTCCAGCGCCCGCGCCATGTGTTGGAGATCAGTCGGCGTCGGTTCGGGCGTGTCCGGCGCACCCTCGCCCGCCCCCCCGGCCCCGTCGTTCCGCTTGAACCAGTCGCGCAGGCTCACCGCCCGCTCCCCTTGCCGCCGCCCTTCCCAGTGTCTGTGTGCGGGTCGTCGTACCACGCTTCGTCGGGCGCTTCGGTGTCCGGCTCCTTGCCCATCGGAATCACACGCAGCAGCAGGATCCCCAGCTCGTACAGCAAGTACAACGGCACCGCCAGCATCACCATCGAGATCGGGTCCGCCGGCGTCAGCACCGACCCCACCACCGCCGCCCCCAGCACCGCGTACCGACGCCCCCGCCCCAAAGACGCCGGCGTCACCACCCCCATCCAGCCCAGGAGCAGCACCACCACCGGCGTCAGGAACCCCCCCGCAAACCCCAGCGCCATGTT